>JANNDV010000086.1:0-34684 GCA_031387975.1 Acaryochloridaceae cyanobacterium OTE_75_metabat_521
CGGATTTTTGGAGTGCCTACGGCCTTGTGTTTCCTGATAAGCGACATAAGCCTGTTGGCAAAGAGACAGGTAAAACCAGCTATATCGAGCGCTTTAACTGTACGATGCGCCAACGAGTCTCAAGATTAGTGCGTAAAACGCTTTCCTTTTCCAAAAAGCTAGAGAATCACATTGGAGCTATATGGCTCTTTGTGCATCACTACAATGCATCCTTACATGTTTAGGACTACCCCCAACATTACCGTTTACACCTTTTTAAGAGGGAAAACTGGGGACTGTTGTTAGACCTCTTGGCGGTTATGTCGTTAGATTGGCTTTTCACCCATGTCCACATCCCTTTAGTGACTTGTGCAAGAGGTTTATGGAAACCTGTGAGGAATGACACCTATGTCAGTGCGCCACATAAGTTCCTCGTTTCTGCTAGGCATGACGTTAAAGGGATGCCGACACATCTTCTTAATCAGGTTTTGCATAATTGTTCAAAGCAATCTGGAAAAGCCGTTCTAAAGGAATACCTGATGCTTTTGCCATCATAGAGATCACGCTTTTCTGAGCAAAGGAGCAGTATAACCCTGCTTCTAAGAACCAGGGTTGCCCGCTTGGGTCAATGCGGAAATCAAATAGACTGTAATGTCGGCAGCCTAACGCGATATGGCATTTTTTAGCGGCATCCCAAACCCTCGCTGTAATAGGGTCGCTAGGGTCAACGATCCAGGCTTTGGTACTATCCTTGGCAACCAGATTTAAGTCACCGTTTTTGTTTTGGTTTATTTTATCGTCGTAGTTGCGAATGGGCTTGCGATCGCTGTCCATGTCGTACTCTTCCAGAGGTAAACAGACAAGCTGCCCGTCCTGAACGATGATACCGCATCTCACTTCTCGACCCAGTTCGATAAATGTCTCTACTAGCACTTCATCGGCATAAGCAAAAGCTGTTTTTAAAGCAGTCTCGTAGTCAGAGCGATTTCTGACTAAAACCACTCCTAAGGAATTATCTGCATCCACAGGCTTGATCACGGCAGGAGGGTCAATTAAAGGACAGTCTCCGAGGCGAAGCAGTTCTCCTTGAGGCACACTGACACCTGCTGTCGCTACGACTGCTTTTGCCTTCGCTTTATTGCTAGCTAGTGCCATCACATCAGGCGTATTGCCGAGGTAGGGAATGTTGAGCAAATCAAACAAAGCTCGGTAGTACGTCATGCCAGGGATGCAGAACATCTGGGGGACCATCACATCAATCTTGAGTGTGATCAGAGTCTGAACTGCCTCGGCAAAAGACATAGGACTGGCTAAGGCGATCGCCTCCCGGCTCAGATCGGTGGGGAACTGCCATTGGCGATCAGGCGTAATGTAAGCAATGTGGAATTCATAGAGCGCTGGATTAGCAGTGGAGTCCAGACAATCTTGAGCATAGAGGCGAGATAAATTGCAGTAAAACTCGCTGACCGCAGACCCGACTAAGTGCAAAACACGCAGCGCCATGAGTTAATCTCCTGCTAGCTCAACGAGTTTACCAATATTAAAATCAATCCGAATCCAACCTTTAAGCTGCCGCAAATTTTCTAGCAATAGCCAGGGAATCTGGACGTGATGAACCATTAAAAATGGCAGTGGGTCAGACCAGTCAAAAATGGCATCTTTGCCTTTAGAAATGATTTGCAGCCGCTGCCCGATCTGCATGGGCTGTGTCACTAATCGCCAAATTTCATGATAAATCCAGTAAGTTGGGCGACTGGATTTCAGGGGTTGAATGACAGGAAAATCGCTTTCTAAATAAGCCCTTGCGACATCGACATGGTTGTAGAACATCGTAATGGCTGAATGGGTGCGAGGGTTGCACTCGATCGCGTAGATGCACCCATCATCTGCCTCAATAAAATCAAAGGAAACTTGCCCTGTCAGCTTTAGACCACCCACAAACTGTCTAACCCACGCTTCGATCTCAGGTTTATCCACCATTTCATAGTTGATCTGGAAGGCTGACGACTTGCAGCAACAATGCAGCTGTACTTCCCCATTCCTTACGGTGCTGTGGGTACAGTATTCCTGTCCGGTCATAAACGCTTGCATAATCCAAGGATTACCCTCGGAAATAGGCAACGCCTCAACGAATGCCGCAGTTTCTAGCAATGTATCGCAGGGGAGCTGAGTCAGATTTAGCCGCCGCACAGAGTCGTAGGGAATACTCTTCAGAATGTATTTTTGCGCATGCTTAGAAAAGTCAAAGTCTAGAATCTGTTGCGGTTGAGTGATGCGATAGGAATCAGGTACAGAAAGACCAAATGAGGCTGCAACAACAGAAAACTCATGTTTATCATCCAGTTTGTGAACCATTTCTGGATCAAAGTGCATCACCTCGCAATACTTTGAGAGTAACTGTTTGGCTTGAGCATCGTAATGGCTGGCAACTGGACTACAGACCGGGACATAAACATCTACTCCTTCCTTCTGAACAATCTCTAGGAGCGCATCAATATAATCTTTTGCTTGAGGCTTGGGTACGGTGTAAAAGCGATCAACTGCCCAAGAGAATCGATGACCTGTGAGCCAATATTTGTGCGATTCAATCAAAATGACCCGATGACCTGCCCCATGAAACGATCGAGCCAATTGCAGCGCTTTTGTCATTTTGCCGCCGCTAATCAGAATCGTTTTAGGGTGAGATGCCACTACTCTAGGCGGTTTAACCACGACCGCCCTGAGCAATGCGATCGCGGTTAGTGCAAGGTTCAACGGCAGCACTAACAGCAGCAGACTCAGAGTCGCCACTGTTTTCACTATCGTCTGTAGCCGCCCATAATCTGCTTTTCCAAAATCCATCAGAGACTGTTCCTACACTTGGCGAATCAGTGTAAGACCATCTCTCAAAGGCAGCAACACCTGCTCTACACGAGGATCATCCACAACGGTCTGGTTAAACGTTGCGATCGCCACCCCGTTCACCGTAGACTCACCCGATAGGTAGGGCTGTCCCTGCATTAGTGTGTTATCAACACAGATTAAGCCGTTAGGTGCCAGCAGGTCAGTCTCTAGCAAGATATTCAAATAGTCTATGTAGCCTGCCTTATCAGCATCAATAAAGACTAAATCAAACGTCTCGTGGGCAGCTGCTAACTGCTTGAGCGTAAGCAGCGCGGGTGCCACTTTGACCAAAATCTTGTGACCGCTAGGAGACTCGCTAAAGCACTGCTGGGCAAATTTCGCCACATAAGCATCGACCTCACAGGCAACCACTTCGCCATCCTCCGGTAGCGCTTCAGCCATCGCGAGGGCAGAGTAGCCCGTAAACATGCCGATTTCCAACACTCGCTTTGCTTGAGTTAAATGCACCAGAAATTTTAGCGTTTGACCTTCTACATGCCCTGATAGCATCTCCTGCTCTAGCTGCACAGCCTCATTGCTAGAACGGCTCCAGTCTTCTGATTGGGTACGCTGAACCAGCGATTCCAGTGCCGGAGACTCTGGCGTTGTGCAGTGGCTCAGGTAAGGATCTAACCCGCTTGCTAGCTCACAAGCCTGCCGCAGTTCAGACTTCAGCGTTGCATCAATGTCTAAGGTTTCTAGCTGCTGGCTGAGATGCTCAAGCTTTGCCGCCAGAATGCCCAACGGTGTTACAGGTCTAGGCGGTTTTATCGATCTGGAAATGGTCATGCTTCCACACCTACTGCAACAGGAGCGCTAACCGAGTCTAAGGACATGAACATGTCTTCACCATCTCCACCGCGAGGATAGCTGCGACAGATCTCTTTGTGATTTAACAAGATCTGATCTAGCTCAGCCCTTGTTAAATCATTAATGAAAGAGCAGCTGCCAATCGGGTGAGGAACGGCTGCGCGCAGCAGGCCATCCCGCGTTCGGCTGATTGATTCTGTTGCCTTCCATAGCAGCTCAGGCGTGAGGTAAGGGCTATCGATCGCCAGACCAATGCGGCTCATCAGCTTCAAGATGCGGTCGCGATCACTCACCGAAATATGGCCGCGCTGCTGGGCAATGGTTGCCGAGAACGCCATGTCAATGTTGACCCCATGACCGTGGAACATCGGAATCTCAGGCGTTAGCTCCAAGGTCGGGCTCCAGGTATGACCGTAAGCAATCACGCGGTCGAGGTCTAGCTCGTGCAAATTAGGCACTTCTAAACCCAGCATGGTGTTGATTGCATCGTACGTGACCTTGTGCGCAACCTCGCGTAGCTCAGGCGTTCCATTCAAGTAGCCGAAGCGGGTATTCAAGAGGTCTTCGCCGTACTTTTCCAACAGCTCGAAGATGCCGCTGTTGGCAACCACGGCAATTTTGATCAGCTCTGCCATGCCGTTACGCACCTGATCCACAGGCAGCGTTTTCAGAAAGGAGAAGTCTAAAATCACCTTCCCAGAGGCGTGGTAAGCGCCTAGTCGGTTCTTTAGCTTGCCGTGGTTAACAGCGACTTTAATCGCAACGCTGGCATCAATCAGCCCAATCAGCGTTGTGGGCACTCGGATATAGTTTGTGCGACGGCGGTAAGTGGCACATGCAAAGCCTGCTACATCAGTGGTTAAGCCGCCACCTACCACTAAAACAGGCTCTTTGCGAACCAGCCCAAAATCTGCAAACGCATCAACGATTCGTTCAAACGTTTGTAACGTCTTGTCTGTCTCTTTTATCGAGACTGGAAAGACGGTCAGGTCAATTTCATGGTGCCTGAAGTAGGTTTGAATTTGCGCACCATACAGGCCATAGACTGCTTCATCTACCACCATGAGACAGCGCCCAAACTGACGGTAGCTCTCTGCAATCTCAGCGTTCTTAACTGCAAAGGCTCCTTCTACATAGAGCAAGCTGAAGTTAATCTTTTCATAACCCTCAACATGAAAGGCGGTTTCCGTAGCTCTGAAAGTTGCCTGAACGTTACCCATGAGATTTTCCTAATGTCTGGACGATGTGCCAATCAATAGCCTTTACAGAACTTAACAATCTTTTTAATGTTTGTGCAAGTTAATCAAGCCTCTGTCCTAGATCTGGGTCTAAAGAGTGAGCTGACAAGAAGGGAGCGCATCGCAAAGGAGCGGTTCAGTAGATGTGTGGTAAATATGTAGACTTAGAGAAGTGCAGAACATAGATTACCCAGATTCAGGCAAATTTCAAAGAATCTGTTCACCTGCTTTTCCTGTACAGGTAGCATTCTCGCTTCAATAATGAATGTTGCTAATATGCCTTTAGAAATATCTTTTGTTTATAGGTTATGAGGGATAATACTTAAACACGGTAATCAAGTAAGCAAACGACCCTTTACGCCGCTTGCCTCTCAAGCATTTTGCTTTTTAGCTGTACTTTTGTAGGCAATATCTGGGCAATACAGTCTAGATGAGGGTAATTGAGAATTATAGATAATCGAGAAATTCTATGTCAGCGATTCTTTTTGGCTCTATCGGTACGATCGCAGACACTTCCGAGCTGCAAAGACAGGCTTTCAATCAGGCTTTTAAGGCTCATGGACTCGATTGGTGTTGGAATCGAGAAGAATATCTAACTATGCTAGAAAAGAGCGGAGGTCAGGAGCGGATTGCTGATTACGCACGTTCTACTGGGCAAGCCGTTGATGCTGAGGCAATTCATCGATCAAAGTCAGAATTTTTTCAAAAAAGCTTAACCGAATACCAGGTGCCGCCTCGCTCTGGCGTAGTCGAAACGATACAGGGTGCAAAAAGCAAGGGTTTAAAGGTTGCTTTAGTCACAACAACTTCTCAGAAAAATATCTCGTTGCTGATCGAAGCGTTGCGTCCAAATATCCAGGCTACTGACTTTGATTTAATCGTAGATGCTTCTAGCGTGAAGTACCCAAAGCCAGACAAAGCGGCCTATACCTTCGCACTAGAAAAGCTAGGTGAGAAACCAGATGACTGCATAGCGATTGAAGATAATTTAGGCGGAGTAGAAGCAGCGATCGCAGCGGGTTTAGATTGCGTTGCTTTTCCAGGTGAATACACCACTCGCCACAACTTTGAAAAGGCTCAACATCGGGTTAATCGATTAGATTTTGATGCGCTGCAAAAGTTTCTTCTAAGCGAGTAGATCGCTCAAGATATCAAACCGCAAAGAATATTAGGGGTTATGAGGAAAGAAACGATTAATTTTCGTACGCTCTTACCTTTTGGGATTGAGGCGAATGCAGTTAGCATTACCGAGATGAGCGATAAAAACATCGTTGATTTGAAGCACGCCCTTGTCAATAACGGCTTTATCGTCTTCCGGCAGCAGGCAGTCAACGATTCAGACTTTGTTGCCTTCCTCAATCGATTAGGGCCGATGACGTTTACGGTGGGTGAGACACCCGTATTACATCAGCCTTGTCTCAATGTTGTCAGTAACATTGGACGACTTCAACCCCCCAGGAGCGTTTTTCATACCGATACCAGCTACATTGCCCAGCCGCCCGCCTTTACAGCCTTACGCGCCTTACGCATCCCCTCATCGGGTGGAGAAACGCTATTTTCGGATCAGTACCGTGCCTATGAGACATTGCCCATAGCGGTGAAAGAAAAGTTGGCGGATGCTCAGGTGCTCCACGTCATGTCTGGGCTAGCATTAGACGAGATCCAGGAAAAACAAAGCTGGCATCCCTTATTTATGCGGCATCCTCTCTCAGGTCGCTTGGCACTGTTTTTATCGACACCGGAGCGATGTCAGGCAATCTCAGGCATGAGGCTCGAAGAAGCTCAGCGGATCATTCGGCTACTCTATAGGCATTCAGTTCGGCACTACAGGCTTTACCGCCATACATGGCATCCAGGCGACATTGTGATCTGGGATAATCGCTGCACGATGCATCGTGCTGACCATTCAAAGGTTGTGGGCGATCGAGTCTTACATCGTGGACTTGTGTTGGGCGAAGCCAATAGGTGTTGAACGGCAGAACTTTGCGACTCGCAAAATCCTTCAGCACCATGAGTTCTTGACATTCTGTAGCGTGGGGAATCGGTGTTGGGCTTAAGATAAAAAAGCCGACCCTCCGCTTTGATATCAAGGAATAGACTGCACGATGGTCCAACTCACCCCCACCCCCAGCTACAGCATTACCGTCCAGGTGCAGATTCCCAACTATGCTGGAATGCTGGCGCGGGTGGTGCAGGCCATTGGTGAAGCAGGAGGGAATATTGGGGATGTGGATGTGGTTCGGCGCGATCGCACCTCTGTGACTCGAGATATCACCATTGACACCGCCAGCCAAGACCATGCCGATACCATTGTGCAGGCGCTCAAAGACCAGCCCGAAATTCAGGTGCTATCGGTTAAAGACCGCACCTTTGAGCTGCATCAGGGCGGCAAACTCATCACCATTAGTAAACTGCCGCTCCAAAGCCAAGATGAGCTGGCGATGGCTTATACCCCAGGGGTGGGGCGCATCTGTATGGCGATCGCCAATGATCCTGAGCGCGTCTATGAGCTAACCATTAAAAAAAGCACCGTCGCAGTTGTCACAGACGGCAGTGCCGTACTGGGGCTGGGCAACATTGGGCCAGAGGCGGCACTCCCAGTTATGGAAGGCAAAGCGCTGTTATTTAGAGAGTTTGGACAGCTCAACGCCTTCCCCATCTGTTTGGCAACCCAAGACGTAGATGAAATTGTCGAGACGGTGAAGCGTCTTGCCCCTGTGTTTGGCGGCATTAACCTAGAAGACATCAGCGCCCCCCGCTGTTTTGAAATAGAGGCGCGACTTCAGCGAGAGCTAAATATCCCTGTGTTTCATGATGACCAGCACGGCACTGCCATTGTGGTGCTGGCGGCACTCACCAATGCCTTTAAGCTGGTAGGCAAGTCTTTAGAAACCGTCAAAATCGTGATCAATGGTGCAGGGGCAGCGGGTATTGCCATTGCACGGCTGCTGCAAAAAGCTGGAGCAACTACCATTTGGATGTGCGATCGCCAAGGCATCCTCAACACTGCGGATAGTACGCTCACGCCAGAGCAGCGACTATTTGCCATTGAGTCTTCAGGTTCTTTAACAGACGCGCTGAAGGGCGCTCATGTTTTTATCGGCGTAAGTGGCCCCGGCGCGCTGACCCCCGATATGATTCGCGGCATGACAAAAGACCCGATTGTGTTTGCAATGGCGAACCCAGTGCCTGAAATTCAGCCGGAGCTGGCGAAAGGTTTAGTGGCGGTAATGGCAACCGGACGCAGTGACTACCCCAATCAAATCAATAATGTGCTGGCGTTTCCAGGCATTTTTCGCGGTGCGCTCCACTGCCGCGCTGCCAGCATTACGACAACGATGCATTTAGAGGCTGCCCATGCGATCGCCGCTCTGGTTAGCCCCCAAGAGTTAACGGCAGAACACATCATTCCATCTGTGTTTGATAAGCGCGTATCTGATGCCGTTGCCGCCGCTGTGGAACAGGCTGCGCGTGAAGAAGGCGTTGCCCAATGTTAGGTACGGGTATATACACAAGTATTAAAGTTTCCATTTCGTAGAGGTTTTCGCCATAAACCCACCCCTACCCCTCTGAGGAGGGGTAGGGGTGGGTTAGTGATGGCGCTACTGACTAACCCACCCCGCCCTACGGGCACCCCTCCGAGGAGGGGATTTTTTCAGGCCTGTGTGTACACATTGCCCAATGTTAGGCAAGAAAAAGGTTTGCTCCTGTTGAAACGGCTGCATTAGTTTCTAGACATTCTCTATACAGAATGTCTAGAATTCAGTAATAGAAACTCTGTATAGAAGTTATGGCTATCAATGATGGGTGACAAGTTAAACGTTGTGGAGATTTGTCAAGAGGTGCCGGAAAGGGCATAAAAATAAGGGCTGAAGTCAAGGTTTTTCGGGGGTTTACGGATAGCCTTGACCACTCCGAGGTCTCGGTTTTCAATTGCAGCCAAATAGTCAACAGGGTCGGTTGCTTTGCCAGTATTGAAGGCATGATTGAAATGATAAAGACCGCGCCAAACCATTTCTATCGAGATCCGTTCAAGGGGTAATTGAACCGCATCTGCCACCGCATCGGATAAATCGACCAACACCGCATACATCAACCAAGTCGCCCAAATTTGAAGCTTGATCCCATTCGAGGAACCCGTCCAGAGATAAGATAGCCCCAACAACCGTTTCACCCAATGAAACGCATCCTCAATTCTCCATCTGCGAGCGTATAGGTCTATCAAGACATAAGGGGGGAGAACGTCTGGGTCAAGCACAGAAGTGAGATAACGATACCAGCCCTTACCAGGAGCGAACTTCAATCAGCCTGAGTCTCTCCAAAGGATGACCCAAAGTGTCCTTGCCAATCTCAACGAGTCGGTCTTTCAACCCATGAGTGAGACTCAAGTCCTCAATGACGGTGTAGGCTAGGTTAGATTTGGCAGCACAAATAAAGTGAACCTGCTTGGCAATCAACTTTGCCCACCACTCAAAGTCATAGAAGCCTCGGTCAAGAAGCAACAGCGTTTTGGCAGTGGCTAAGGATCAAAGATTTAATAACCTCCAACTTTGACCCTCTCCCAGAACGGGAGAGGGGAGTAAGAAGAATCTTGTTCCCCTTCTCCCAAGGCGGGAGAAGGGGTTAGGGGATGAGGGAGTGTAAGGCGTATCGACTCTAAACAATTCTGGATCTTATTAAATCCACGATCCTAAGTTCAGCAGACGCTCAAGAAATTGACAGTCATGGGCTTTGGCATCTTCGGCAAACCAGATTTGCACGGGTAACTGACTTCCAATCTCGATGACCGTGCAGATTTTGCCTGCCAGTTTCCCGACAGGGCAATCGTTCAAACGGTCGAGTTTGCGAAATAGGGCTTCGAGGACGGAGCCATCAGCGGCCCAAATCTGTTCAAAGTGCTTCATCCCATAGGCCACACTCGGCGGCAAGGGACGGCTGCGTTGCGCCCATGGGGCTTTTAACCTCGGCACCAAGGTATGGAACACTCCCTCAAAAAGTGCGTAGGGGAAGCTTAAAAAGCGCTCACTCAGGGCTTGACGACTCACCTTGGTCGCTTTCGCCCACAGCAAGTCTTTTCGATTGAGCATGCGGGTTAACTCGTTGACGGAGGGTACTTGATGCCATAACAGTGTCACCACGGCTGCGACCATCAACGGTAATGTTAAGATTCTGTCTCGCATGCCCAAACTGCGATAGTACGCCTGTTGACTGTAAACCGACGTACTGAGAAGTTCTTTGAGATGATTGTCAATCGCTGCATTGTCTGGAGCAGGGACGTTGCGGCGGCGGATATGGTCGAGGTTGCGCGAATATTGGTGATGACTCATGGACAGGGTGAACTGGTATTAACGGTACCTCTGTCCTATCGTATTTTTTACCCCTTGACTATTGCTCTCTTGCTCTAACTTGTCACCCATCGACTCGCCCCTACAAAACCTGGATTTACTCCCACTCAATGGTGCCAGGTGGTTTTGAGGTGATGTCGTACACCACGCGGTTCACCCCTTCGACCTCATTGACGATGCGATTTGAGATTTTTTCGAGCAGCTCGTAGGGCGCACGCGACCAATCTGCGGTCATGCCGTCTTCGCTAGACACAAGACGCAACACAATGGGGTAGGCGTAGGTGCGTTTGTCACCCATGACGCCAACGCTGCGAACCGGAAGCAGTACCGCAAATGCCTGCCAGTAGTCGTGGTAGACCCCAGCGCGGTTAATCTCTTGACGCACAATCAGATCTGCATCTCGCAAAATATTGAGGCGTTCTGCTGTCACTTCGCCAATGATGCGAATGGCTAACCCAGGCCCTGGAAACGGATGCCGCTTCACAATCTCGTCTGGTAAGCCCAGCACACGGCCTAATTTACGGACTTCATCTTTGAACAGCTTGCGAAGGGGTTCCACCAGCTTAAACCGTAGATCTTTAGGTAGCCCCCCTACGTTGTGATGGCTCTTAATTTTGACGGCAACGCGTTCTCCGGTGCCTGGGTCAACGTTGGTGTCAGCAGATTCAATTACGTCTGGGTAGAGGGTGCCTTGCGCCAGGTAGTCAAACGGCCCTAACCGCCGGGACTCTTCTTCAAAAACCTGAATAAACTCATGCCCAATCCGCTTACGCTTTTCTTCTGGATCGGTGATGCCTTCAATGCGGGCTAAAAAGCGATCGCGGGCATGGACGTACTCCACTGCGATATGAAATTCTTCTTTAAACAATTTGACCAGTCGTTCTGGCTCTAGCTTTCGCATAAAGCCTTGGTCAATAAACATGCAGGTCAGCTTGTCGCCAATGGCGCGGTGCAGCAAAAAGGCCAGCGTAGAAGAATCAACGCCGCCAGAGAGCGCCAGCAGCACGCGCTTTTCGCCTACTCTGGCACGAATTTCGCGGATGGCTTCTTCTACAAATGCATCGGTAGTCCAGGTGGGTTCGCACTCGCAGATGTGGTAAACAAAGTTGCGGATGAGGGACTGCCCCCCCACCGAATGCACCACCTCTGGATGGAACTGCACCCCGTAGAAATTGCGCTCGTGATGGGCGATCGCCGCGCAGGGCGTATTGGCAGTATGAGCCAAGGTCTTAAACCCATCGGGAAGCTGGGTCACAGAATCACCATGGCTCATCCACATGATGGCTTCATCATCCACATTGGTGAAGAGATCTGTCGGGTCATCAATGCGTAAAGAGGCTTTGCCATACTCAGCCAAATCAGACCGCTCGACCTGACCGCCTAACTGCTGCACCATGAGCTGCATGCCATAGCAAACGCCCAAGACGGGTACGCCGAGCTGCCAAATTTCTGGGTCACAAACAGGAGCGCCGTCATCGTAAACAGAGCTAGGCCCCCCAGACAAAATAATGCCCTTGGGGTTGAGTTGCTTGAGCTGCGCCGCCGTGGTGCGGTAAGACAGCACCTCAGAATAAACCTGCGTTTCTCGAATGCGACGGGCAATGAGTTCAGAATACTGAGATCCAAAATCTAAAATCGCAATCATCTGGCGATTGAGCGCTTGGGTGCCGTGTTCTGGGGGCTGTGGTGAGGCAGTGGTGGACTGCTGGGCTTGAGAAGGCACTGGAATCATCCCCGCTCCTGAGTCAGACATATTTCTTCAAGTTTAGGTTCTGGAGGACGGTTTTGCAATTTGTTACAGATTTAAGTTGATTCAAGGAGCGCCTAACCCTTGACGCCACTGCCCACATCCGAGGGCACGATATAGCGCTGCATGGCGAGAAAAAAGACCAGTATCGGTGCAATCGAAATCACCGACCCTGCCGCGACCAGTCGCCAGTCTAAAGAAAAGGTACCTGCCAGCTTTGAGACACCCAGAGGCAAGGTGTAGTATTGCGGGTCGTCGAGCACAATTAAGGGCCACAAAAAATCGCTCCACGCCCCAATAAATACAAAAATGGTCAGCGTGACCAGCGCCGGACGCACGGAAGGCAGCATGACGTTCCACCAAATCCCTAACTCTGAGCAGCCATCCATGCGAGCCGCCTCTTCTAAATCTTTGGGAACCGTCATAAAAGCTTGACGCAGCAGAAAAATACCGAAGGCCGAGGCGATCGCCGGGAAAATAACGCCCAGATACGAGTTTTTCAGCCCCAGCTGCACGGTCAAAATATACAGCGGAATCATCACAATCTGAAACGGAATCATGATGGTGGAAATCACCGCCGCAAAAATCCAGTCTTTGCCTGCAAAATCGAGTCGCGCTAAGGGATAGGCTGCCAAGGCGCAAAAGACAAGGTTAAAGCCCACTGTCAACACTGACACGAGCAGACTGTTGACGAAGTAACGACCAAAAGGCTGACTCTCCCACACCCGCACAAAATTCTGGAGCGTGGGCTGCAATGGAAAAAGCTGTGGCGGAAACTGAAAAATGTTTTCGGTGGGCGATTTGAGGGCGGTACTGGTGAGCCATAAAAGCGGCAGAAGCATGATGAGGGCGATCGCCACCAGCAAAACATAGGTCAAGAACTGCCTCATCCAATCCATAGGCTGAAAGGATCGCTGAGAAGAAAGTTTCATGTTGCCACCTTGAACCAATCTCAAATAAAACGCTAAAAACAAAAGGGCGAACTTAAAAGTCCGCCCTTTATGGGGTCAGAGTAGCATGAACAAAGCCGACAGATAAGGCTGAAGTAGATAAAAATGCCTATCTACTGAATCGTTTTAAGCCTCTTGTAGTTCAGCTTCAGCAGAAACCTGCTTCAGATGAATATGACGGCGACCCAGAGCAATCTCAAATTCATCTCCAGGATGCAGCTCCATCTTTTTGGTATAGGCAGCACCAATCAACAAATTGCCGTTGGCCTGAACACTAATCTTAAAGCTGGCGCTTCGTCCGCCCCGACTTCCGCCATTGCTGGCACGTCCATCTAACTCAATCCCCTCTGCATCAATGAGGGCATTGAGAAATTTCATCATATTAAGTCGCTCACTGCCGTCGGGCATAACGGTATAGTAGCCGCACTCTTTGGCCTTATCTTCCTTCGTCAAAGTTTCTAATTCTTTAACGCGACTGAGCAAGGCTTCCCCTTGTAACGGTGAGACTTCTGCCTTCTTTTTAGTGGTAGTTGCCATTCGTAATTCAATCCCAAGTAAAGTATTGCACTAGCCAAGCACTTTATCTGATTCTCACAGATATTAAGTATGGTTTATAAAATATCATACCTAATCCATTTATTTTACTTTAACTTCAAATAAATGGATAAAGATTCTAAAGAATATGACAATAGAAAGAGGTCTCTAAAATATTTTTTTAAATGGTTAGGCTACCAAAAAAGAAAACAGCGGCTCTCATTGCTAAGCGAGAAAAGCTTTTAAAGGTTGAGATCCGGTCTTAAACGGCGATGAAACAAGACGGTAGACAACCACAACTAACCGCGCCTAGTCGAGTGTTTATACACATCTTCTAGCTGCGCCTTGGAATCTCATAGGTCAGAAAATCATACGCTAACTCTGTTTTAGGAAAGATAGCTCTGGCCTCTTTAAGCAAATCATTAAGCTGTACTGGACTTCCTGGGGCATATCGAGGGCTAAAGTGTGTCAAAAATAGATGCTTAACCGATGCGTTCAGCGCCACTTGAGCTGCCATTGTAGAGGTAGAGTGCAGCCGCTCATAGGCCATGGTTGCATCTTGATGTGCGTAGGTAGACTCATGAATTAAGACATCGGCTCCATGGGAGAGATGAACCGCACCATCGCAATAGACGGTGTCTGTACAGTACACCAAGGTTCGGCCTAGCTGAATGTCACCACATAGCTCAGAGCCGTCGAAGCTGCGACCATCTTCAAGGGTGACGGTTTCGCCACGCTTTAATTTGCCATAGAGAGGCCCAAAGGGAATGCCGTAAGCGGCGGCTTTCTCTGCATCAAATCGACCTGGCCGATCTTTTTCTTGGATGCGATAGCCATAGGCAGTGACGCGATGTTCTAAACGAGTGCAGTAAACATCGTATTCTTCATCCGAAAAAACCAGTCCTGGTTGAACTGTATGTACACGAATAGGATAAGAAAAATGCGTTTGAGAATAGCGACGGCTCGCCTGTAAATATTCGTCTAGTCCGGCTGGGCCGTAGATGTCAATTTGGCTATTATTTCCGGCTAGGCCGCAACTTGCGAGCAGACCCATTAACCCAAAGATGTGGTCGCCGTGCATGTGGGTGACAAAAATACGGCGAATTTGGCTTATTTTCAGTTCACTGTGCAAAACCTGATGCTGGGTTCCTTCGCCACAGTCGAGGAGCCAAACCTCGGCGCGCTGTGCTAATCGAACGGCAACACTAGAAACATTTCGAGATCGCGTTGGGACACCAGAACTTGTGCCAAGGAATGTTATTTGCAAAATTCCTAATCCTAGTAAAACCTGAGGAAATTACTGAGCTTGAATCACTTAACTTTAATCATACGATGGGTGGATCTCATCTAGATGAATCGTCTAAATAGACCTCATTATAGAGCCGGAGCAAAGCCACCTGAGCGCAATTTAAGGCCATTGCAATTCGTGAGGCTGAAAGTTTTGGAAAGGTGCTATGCTCACTGTCGTTGAATATAAGCCTTGCCCTGGCTTCACTTGGCGCAGGAAACTCATCGAAGTAAACCCATAGAAACAAACCTTGCGCTGCAACTGTCAATGGCATTAGCCAACTCAGGGCACTCTAATGAATATGAGTAAATTTTAGAGGATGTCTAAAAAAGGGCAAACTGTGTTGCACTCAGCCCCCAAATTGGGGGGTTCTGAGATATCAAAGTCCCCCAATTTGGGGGATTTAGGGGGCGAATGCAGAGTGCTTGATACTTCTCAGACATCCTCTTAGACCAGCTTCTTTTCAAATCATTAGGCTATGTCTAGTCTCGCCATTCATTATCTCAATTGTAACGGAGTATTATTTTATGACTTGGCTCCCGTTCCGCCGAGCTGAATGCGATCGCAGCCATCGAAAGAATAGCTTAGCCCCAAGCGCCCAAGACCTCCCCAGCGCACTCTGGATTGCGGGTTGGCTGCTGCTGGCTGCTGCCAACTCTGCTGCTGCAATGGATGATATCCGGGTGGGGCTAAGTCAGGGTGCTTCGGCTGTCACCGTGGGCAGTTCTAGCGCAGCAGATCTGGTGGATGGAAAAGGAAATATTTTAGGTCAAATTCCAGCTTTACAGGGGTTCACCGCCGCCGAGGGTGCGGGTGGGGTGAGCCTCAATGGGAGAAAAGCGTGGCAGATTACCGTTAAGCCGAAAGAGAAAGGGCTTATTTATGTGGGGGGCAACCGCAATGCCGCCGCTGGAGGACGCTGGTACCGTGGTGAAGTAAAGCTCGTGAGCGGTAGCGGCGGTCTTACGGTCATCAACGATCTGAACTTAGAAGACTATGTTGCCAGCGTGGTGGGGAAAGAAATGTACCCCATCTGGCCGCTTGAGGCATTAAAGGCTCAGGCTGTTGCAGCGCGATCCTATGCTATTTTTCAGCAGCAGCATCCTAAATATAAGCTATTTGATGTTTTAAGCACTACCACCTCCCAAGTCTATGCAGGGCTAGATGGCGAAGCCAATACCACCCAGACGGCAGCTCAGGCGACCGCTGGGCAGGTGCTGACCTACCAAGGCAAGGTGATCGAGTCTGTATTTCACTCGGCCTCTGGCGGTCATACCGAAAACTCAGAAGATGTGTGGATGAGAGCCGTCCCCTATTTGCGCGGGGTGCCAGATTTTGACCAGGCTGCTCCCGTATTTCAGTGGAATCTGGCTTTGACGGCCAGTCAGATCCGTCAGCGCATTCCAGGCATTGGGGACATTATTTCGATGACGCCCGTTAAAACCACCCCTGTCGGACGAGTCAAGATCCTTAAAGTTCAGGGAAGCAGAGGCGCTCTGTTAATGAAAGGCAGCGATGTGCGTCGCGCGTTAGGGCTTAAGAGTACGTATTTTGCTGCAAAGCCTGAATTTGGGCCGGTGGCAGGGACTAAAGGGGCTAGACCCATTGGGTTTCAGATTGTGGGGCAGGGTTCGGGCCACGGACTCGGGATGAGCCAGTGGGGAGCCTATGGCCTTGCCATGCAGGGTAAGCTTTATCAGGTTATCCTGGCGCATTATTTCCAGGGTGTTTCACTCAAAACCCTCTATTAGTGCTGGTTGACTAACAAAGCCAATTTCCCTCATCCCCTAGCCCCTTCTCCCCTTGTGGGAGAAGGGGAATAAGAATGATAATGATTCCAAATTCTAGCTCCCCTCTCCCAGAGCGGGAGAGGGGTTGGGGGTGAGGGTCTTCAACTTTTGTCAGTCCATCAGATTAGGGATCTATGAAAAGCTAGGCTCTAGCCAAACCGACCCGAAACATAGTCGCGTGTAGTATCTTCTTTGGGATCGGTAAAAATTTTGACGGTTTCGTCGTATTCAACCAGATAGCCGACCTTGCCACCTTTAGGGGTTGCTTCAGCGTTAAAGAAGGCCGTTTTGTCAGAAACCCGTGATGCCTGCTGCATGTTATGGGTGACGATGATGATGGTGTACTGCTCTTTGAGGTCGTTCATTAACTCTTCGACCCGCAGAGTTGAGATGGGGTCAAGTGCTGAGCATGGTTCATCCATCAAAATGACTTCGGGGTTAACGGCGATCGCCCGCGCAATACACAGCCGCTGCTGTTGCCCACCCGATAATGACAAACCGCTGGCCTTGAGCTTATCTTTGACTTCATCCCAAAGAGCCGCCCGTTTAAGCGACTTTTCTACCAATTCATCAAAGTTGCCTTTATAACCGTTAATTCGAGCACCGAAGGCAATATTTTCGTAGATAGATTTAGGGAACGGGTTCGGTTTTTGAAACACCATTCCAATTTTCCGACGCACCACAACCGGATCCACCCGCTTGTCATAGAGATTGGTACCGTGGAAAAGGACATTCCCTTCAATACGAGCACTCGACACCAAGTCGTTCATGCGATTGAAGCAGCGCAGCACCGTACTTTTTCCGCACCCTGAAGGCCCAATGAGTGCCGTAATTTTGTTCTTCGCAATATCCAAAAATACATTTTTGACGGCTAAAGTACCACCGTAGGAAACCGATAGATTTTCAGTCTGAAGCGTATACTGCGTAGCGGAACTGGTCGCAGGGGCAAATGTAGGGTTCATAATATTTAGGCTGATGGAGATCAGAGTGAACCGAAAAGCACACCAAATCTGATCCTAGACTAGTCGGCAGTCTTAAAATACACCGTTTATGTAAAGGGCAGGTTAACAACAAGCGTACAGCGCCACGCTTCAATGACTCGTTGAGGGGATGGTGAGGACTCAAGAAAGATTCTTTTCTTAACCTGTTCTTTACTTGCGGTCTGTATGATTTTTTACAAACTGCCTGTAATATTACTGCCATCCCTTGAGTAGAAATTAGAAAAACCTGATGTTTCTCAGTTCTAAAGCAATTCGCTGGACTATCACCGCCTCTGCTGCGGCTCTAACCCTTGGTTTAGGTTCTTGTGGACAATCCGATGCTCCTACAGCATCTTCGAGTGGTGCTGCATCTCCAAGCGCCGCCGCTGGCAGCCCTGTCGTCACAGAAAACGTCACGCTGAGTGGTGCTGGGGCTTCCTTCCCTGCTCCGCTTTATCAACGCTGGTTTTCAGACTTCAATAAAGCCAATCCTACGGTTACGGTGAGCTACCAGTCTGTGGGTAGTGGTGCGGGTGTTAAGCAATTTATTGCGGGCACCGTAGACTTTGGTGCCAGTGATGTCGCCATGAAGGATGAAGAGATTAAGCAAGTGCCTAAGGGCGCACTATTGCTACCCATGACGGCTGGCTCTATTGTGCTGGCTTACAATCTGCCCGATCTCAAAACGCCGCTCAAGCTTTCGCGTGCGGTAGTGGGGGATATCTTCTTGGGGAAAATCAAGAAGTGGAACGATGCGGCGATCGCCAAGGCTAACCCCGACGCGAAACTGCCTGATTCTGCCATTGGCGTGGTATATCGCTCTGACGGTAGCGGCACCACAGGCGTCTTTACCAAGTTCTTGAGCGCCATTAGTGCAGATTGGAAAACCAAAGTTGGCGACGGAAAAACCGTCAACTGGCCGACCGGAACCGGTGCAAAAGGCAATGAAGGCATTACCGCCCAAGTTCAGCAAAATAAAGGTTCGGTTGGCTACGTTGAGTATGGCTATGCCAAGCAAAATGGCCTCACCTTTGCAACGCTTGAGAATAAAGCAGGTACCTTTGTTGAACCTAGCGATACCTCTGCCCAAGCCACATTAGCAGCGGCAAAGCTGCCGGATAACCTGCGGGTTTTCATTACCGATCCAGATGGCAAGGATGCTTACCCTATCGTCACCTATAGCTGGATCTTGGCTTACAAGACCTATAGCGACGCTAATAAAGTGAAGGCGCTTAAGGCGATCGTCAACTACAGCCTCACCGAAGGGCAAAAAGCTAGCCCTGAATTGGGTTATGTGGCACTGCCTGAAGCGGTCGTTACTAAGGTAAAAACAGCCGTTGATTCAATTGCCGTTAAGTAAGATCACATTCCATTTAATGTGTTGATTTTAGGGGGCGTTTGGGTAATTGCAAGGGAATATCCTAATCAAGAACCCCGCCCCTTTTTCAGTTTTGTCCGTTGAGCGCTTATCAGATTCGTCTCCGAAACCATCCTTAACAAAAATCATGGCTTCACAATTGGCGGCACCCACCCAACTTATTCAGTCAAAATCTAGCCTGGGGCAAATTCTAGATAAGACATTTATCTGGATCACCCGTATCTGTGCTTTTTCGATTGCAGGTGTGCTGGTGCTGATTGCGGTTCAGGTTGGTATTGAAGCAATTCCCGCTATTAAAGCCTTTGGGCTAGGGTTTGCCTTTCAGCAAGATTGGGATCCGGTTAAGGGCAGCTACGGCGTTTTGCCGATGATTTACGGCACGCTCATGACGTCTTTTGTGGCGCTGCTTTTGGCAATTCCCATTGGGGTTGGCTCAGCGATTTTTTTAAGTGAAGATTTTTTGCCATTCTCTTTTAGAACCGTTCTTGTTTTTCTGGTAGAGCTACTGGCGGCTATACCCAGCGTAGTGTATGGCCTGTGGGGCATTTTTGTTCTCATTCCCCTCATTCGGCCTGTAGGAGAATGGCTCCACGCAAATTTAGGCTGGTTTGTACTGTTTGGCACCAGCCCCTCTGGCCCTGGCTTACTGCCTGCGGCGGTTGTGGTCACAATTATGATTTTGCCGACTATTACCGCAATCTCTAGAGACGCACTTACTTCGCTACCACCAGAACTGCGTCAGGCTTCTATAGGTCTAGGCGGCACCCGATGGGAAACAATTTTTCGGGTGCTGTTACCTGCTGCATTTTCGGGTATTGTCGGAGCCATTATGTTGGCGCTCGGTCGCGCTATGGGCGAGACGATGGCTGTAACGATGCTGATTGGTAACTCCAACAGCGTTAATTTCTCTTTATTTGCACCAGGCAACACGATCGCCTCTCTGTTGGCAAACCAATTTGCAGAAGCCAGTGGGCTTCAGGTTTCTGCCCTGATGTATGCGGCCTTAATTCTGTTTGCGCTCACGTTGCTGGTCAACGTGGCTGCTCAATGGATTGTAATGAAGGTTCAGAAGTTTTAAGTCTTTTCTTCGCCCCTGCCGACTAAAAAAATTACAGAACTACCCATGGGTTTCACGCTATGTATCTGACTGGCAAATCTTCAGACGCACGATCAATTTTTAATAAGGCCATGACCGTTCTGGCAGGATCGCTAGTGGTCGTGGCGCTGATTCCCCTATTGGCAGTGCTGTCTTACGTTCTAATTAAAGGGGTAAGCCGATTAAATTTAGATTTGCTGACCAAGCTTCCCCCGCCTCCAATGGCTCCAGGTGGCGGCATCGCCAACGCCATTGTGGGCACGCTCATTATGGTTGGCTTAGCCTCTCTCATCAGCGTACCCATTGGGGTGGGTTCTGCGATCTTTTTGTCAGAGTTTAGCCATCCTAAGACCGCTCAATGGATTCGGTTTGCAACCAACGTCCTCAATGGGGTGCCCTCTATTATTTTGGGCGTGTTTGCCTACGCGGCATTTGTTGTCACCACCAAGACTTTTTCGGCTTATGCGGGTGCAGCAGCACTTTCGATTTTGATGCTGCCCACCATCATTCGCACCACAGATGAAGCCCTCAAAATTGTGCCCCAAGAAATTCGGTGGGCGGCACTAGGCGTGGGTGCGGCAAAGTATCAGACCGTATTGCAGATTGTGGTTCCGGCGGCATTGCCAACCATTATTACGGGGGTGACGTTGGCGATCGCCAGAGCTGCCGGAGAAACCGCGCCCCTCATCTTCACTGCACTGTTTACCCAGTTTTGGCCCAACAGCTTATCGCAACCCACTCCTTCATTAGCGGTACTCGTCTTCAACTTTGCCACTGTACCTTTTAAGAACCAGCAGGAGTTGGCCTGGGCTGCTTCATTGATTTTGGTGCTTTTAGTCTTAACCACCAGCATTGTCTCTCGCTTCGCTCTTCGCCGCAAAACTTACTAAATGGTTCCCCCCATGACTCACTATTCGCCCCAGATGGGTACTCAAACCCAAAACAAAGTTGAAGACACCGCCTTAGAAGCCGTTAAACTTCATATTCACTACGGCTCTTTTTTAGCCGTAAAAGACGTCAGCCTTAAAATTGCTCGTAACCAGATCACCTCATTTATTGGCCCATCGGGCTGTGGTAAGAGCACCCTTTTGCGGTGTTTTAATCGTCTCAATGACCTCATTGAAAGCTTTCATATTAAGGGTCAGGTCTATCACGACAATCAAGATCTTTACAGTCGCCACGTCGATCCGGTCTTAGTGCGTCGTCGGATCGGGATGGTGTTCCAAAAACCCAACCCATTTCCTAAATCAATTTACGATAACGTCGCCTACGGCCCCAGAATTAACGGGTTTAAGGGCAACCTAGACGAACTCGTCGAGCAATCTTTGCGACAGGCCGCTTTATGGGACGAAGTAAAAGACAAGCTAAAGCAAAGCGGTACAGCGCTCTCTGGCGGTCAGCAGCAGCGGCTCTGCATTGCGCGTACCATTGCCGTGCAGCCCGAGGTCATTTTAATGGACGAACCCTGTGCTGCCCTTGACCCCATTTCTACCCTCAAAGTAGAAGAACTGATGAATGAGCTAAAGCAGCAGTACACCATCGTCATTGTGACCCACAACATGCAGCAGGCATCACGGGTTTCTGATAAGACGGCCTTCTTTAATGTAGAGGCGACTGACAAAGGCAAGGTAGGTTATTTGGTTGAATACGACGATACGGTTAATATTTTTACCAACCCCCGCGAAACCTATACCAGAGACTATATTGCTGGTCGATTTGGATAGGGTTTGGATAGCTTAATGTATGTCTAAATAAGCGCAATTATGGACGATGATGTTACCTTAGGCCACAACTGGGGAATTATAATGGTACATCGTCCGGATAGGGGTACGTATGACAGAACGCAAACGTAATCCAGAAGAAATTCTGGAGGACATGCTAAACAAGCATGTTTTATTTGAGAAACTTGAGGTGGCAACCGGAGTGCTGGCAGGCGCGGGCACAATTGCACTGGGTGTTTTAAAAAATACCGCCGTTATTGCAGCTGCACCACTCACCATTGCCATCGCCTTAAACTACTTCAATCGGTTACGGATGGGCCAAATTAGCCGATACCAAACCCATGTTGAAGTCGCTGAAGTTCAGCGCCGACTGTCGAGCGAAATTCAGGGTCTTAAGCCCTTGGGTGCCGGAGAAGTGGGTGCGATCAGCACGGGTCAAATGGAAAATGCCGTGGCAGATCTTGCTGAAAAAATTGCGGCATTAGAAGCGCAACAGCAGATTGGCTCCAGTGCTTCTGGGTCAGAGCAAGTGACCGAAGAATTGATGCAGCTCAGAAATCATCAATTGGACTTGTCACAGTCTTTAGAAGCCATTAATCAACAGATGAAGGGCATGTCTGTCGCAGCGGTGGCTGCAGGCGGCGCGGCGGTAGTCGCAGGTAGCGGCGGCGCATCCGTTGACTTAGATGCACTCCGTCAGGAGTTTCAGGGTCTGCTTCACCCTGTTCAGCAAAATTTAGTTGATCTTGAGTCTCGAGTTTCGTCTACCCCAGCCGCTTCTGTTGCAGAGCCTTTACGCGCAGAACTCTCTGCGCTTATTGCCCCTGTTCAGCAGCAGGTACAGTCCCTCGAAGAACGCCTTTCTACAGTAGCCCAAGGCGCTGCTGCCGCGCCCTCTGGCGATGCTGAAGCGCTGCAAACCGTGAATGGTCAAGTTCATTCTCTTAACGAACGGCTTGATAACGTTGCCGCTCAGCTTTCTGCTGAAATTGCGGGCTTCCAAATGTCTGTACAGCAAACTCAAGAGCGGATGCAGGTTGTGCATCAGCAGGTTGAGGCTGTGCATCAAAATGTATCTGCTGCACCTGCGCCTGGTGTTGCGCCAGAAGCAATTCAGCAAGAAGTCCATTCGGTTGTGGCTCCCCTTCGAGATCAGCTTGTTGCCTTAGAGCAGCGACTCGGCGGTCTGTCTGTGGCAGATCCCCAAGCGGCTCAGATTCAGGCAGAGCAGATGGTTAGCCTTCAAAACCAGCTCAATAGCACCAACGGCGCAATTGAGGACATGGCAACTCATTTAACAGAGCATCTCACGACTGAACTTTCAAAAATTCCGCAGATGGTTGAAACCCATGTGGATAAAAAAGTGGGGCAGCTTCAGCCAGCGGCACCTGTGGATAAAAAGCAGGATGCACTCTCTGAGCTAGATTCAATTTTGGCAGATATTAATTTGTAGTATTTAACAAAACTGTATTCACAAAACAGGGTACCGAACATATCTCGGTACCCTGTTTTGTGCAGGTTTCGTACTTGAAGGCGCTAACGGCAAAGCGATTGCAGCGTAGCGGCAAAGGTGGGGTAAGAAATTGCTGCGGCTTCGGCGCGATGAATGGTGGTGGCACCTGTGGCGACAAGGGCAGCGATCGCCAAGCTCATGGCAATGCGATGGTCGGTAAAGCTATCCACCTCGGCACCCTTGAGGGAATGTCCTCCCGTGATTTCGAGTCCATCGGGTAGTTCTGTGACCTGTGCGCCCATGCGGTTGAGCTGGGATGCAATGGCAGAAAGGCGATCGCTCTCTTTAACCCGCAGTTCTTCGGCATTGCGGATAAGGGTGGTACCCTGCGCCATGGCTGCCGCCACTGCCAATACCGGAATTTCATCAATCAGGCGCGGCAGAATTGCCCCCTCAATCACACAGGCTTTGAGCTGACTTGAGTGCACCCGCAGATCGGCGACAGGTTCTCCGGCGGCTTCACGGCGGTTTTCTAGGGTGATATCTGCGCCCATTTCGAGCAGGATGTCGAGGATACCTGTACGCGTGGGATTTATCCCTACATTCTCAATGAGCAAATTGGAGTCGGGCACAATGGCACCCGCCACCAGCCAAAAAGCCGCTGAGCTGATATCCCCAGGCACAATCACAGATTGCCCCTGAAGCGTTGCAGGACCCACCATAGTGGCGCTGCAACGCTCTGGATCGACCATGACTTCTGCGCCAAAGGCTCTGAACATGCGCTCGGAGTGGTCGCGCGAAAGAGCGGGTTCGGTGACGGTGGTTTGGCCTTCGGTCATGAGTCCGGCGAGCAATACGGCGGATTTGACCTGGGCCGATGCAATGGGAGATTGGTAATGAATAGGCTTAAGCTGCTGCCCCTGAATGGCAAGGGGCGCAAGGGTATCGCCTTTGCGTCCCCAAATTTGGGCACCCATTTGGCGCAGGGGCGTGACCACTCTACCCATAGGGCGCGATCGCAAGGACTCATCCCCTGTTACCGCAAAAAAGCGACCCGGATGAGAGGCCAAAATGCCCATCATTAGGCGTAGCGTCGTACCAGAATTACCTGCATCTAAAACTTGGGTTGGCTCTTGCAGTAGCCCTAAGCCCAGCCCTTGCACCGTAACCAGCTCCGTATTGAGCGCTGAAATCTGCGCACCCATTGCCCGAAAGCAGGCTGCTGTACTGCGCGGATCTTCGCCCAGCAGCAGACCCTGAATGGTCGTTTCGCCCGTGGCGAGTGCGCCCAACATGAGGGCGCGATGGGAAATGGATTTATCGCCAGGAATTTGGAGGGTACCCTGAAGCGCAATGGGGTTCTGGGCAGTCGGCTGAATCTGCCAAGTGGCGGCGGCAGATTCTGGAGCAGTATTAATGGTGAGGACGGGGGCTGACATGGACGGCTGGGGGGTGGAGGGCGATCGCAATCCTACCGCGTTTTTTAGGCTTGGGAACCGAATGGTAATGGTCAGCAAAAAAAGAGGGTGGCATTGTCCACCCTCTCTGCTCAACTGAAATGAGTAGGTCTAATGAATGGGGCTAGACAAACCATTCTTCAATGGCTTCGGCCTTCGTATTGGTGCGCCGCTCTGGGGTTTCGCGAGTAAACCGCATGTGAATGGCACGGGTTTGTTCACCATCTGAAGCAACCGCCATAATGGGAAAATCAATTAGCCCATCCTGGAAGGACATCTGGAACCGGAACGTGCCGTCTGGGGTTAGCTCAATGGGGCGACCGCCAATGGTGACATGGGCATCGGGTTCCGTTGCGCCATACACAATCAGCTCAGCGTCTGCCACCAGCCAGAACTGACGGGGTTTCGTGGGCAGAGAACCGGAGAATAGACCCGCACCCGAAGCCGTTAGACCCGCACCCGAAGCCGTTGGCAACGCCCATAGGCCAACGCCAGAGGGGAACACATAGGAGCTAAGCGTTTGCTCAGGCCCCTTACCATGCTGCATGGAGCCATACACAGAACCATCGGCTCTGAGTGCTTCTGTGCCCTGAGCAAGGCTGAAAATCTGATCGTAGATAACGTCCCCAACCTTGGGATAGGTCACAACCGTTCGAGAGGGCTGCGTGAGTTCTGCAATGGTCTCACCGCGCAAATCAGATTCCCAATCCACGGTTACAAAATGGTCATCTACCCAGTCAGAAGGGTAGGTGGGTGGAATGCGAACGGCAGCAGAACGCGCCATCAGCAGCCAGCGTCCGTCGGCGGTGCGGTAGCCAATTTCTACCATGTAGTCGCGATCGCTCACCGGAATGGGCAGGTACCACTCCCGCGCCAGCTCATCACAGGGATACTCCTGAACGCTGTGGGGCACTTGGGACGCAATATCAATATCGCTCACGTCATAGATGCGAACCGCAAGCTGCTGACCACCCTGCGATCGCAGCTCAGCTTTGTGGTCGTTGGGGATATCCCAGTAGGCGTACGCCCACTGTGGGTCACGCGGCATTAGCACAACGCGAGTTTCGCCGTAGCCCTCAGGAAAATCGCCCAGGGTTTCATCTGCACTCGCTAAAGAAGGATCGTAAAGTGCCGTAACGCCTACTGCAAACTTGGTCGACTCAACCTGTTCTTGTGTTTCGAGAGGGTCGGAAGTATGGGGAGCCATAGGAGTATTTATAGTGCGATTCTGAACATCCTGAATAGAGGCTAAAAGCTGATCTTTGCGCATGCGGCTATAGCGAGAGATGCCAACTCGGCTGGCAACACGGCGAAGCTGCCGAAGGGTCATTTCTTCTAAAGGGGGCTGATCGTAGTTCATGGGTCTGTGGACCTCCTGAGCTGGGGCAGTGAAAAATTAAACATTTTCAATAAGGCTTTTTAAGGGGTTCTATTAATTCAAATCATCCGTGGGGATCAATTTATTAACAATACCGTAACATTTTTTTCGCAAAAGTCAAGGCTCAAAAGCATTGACCTTAATAGATTCTGTAAATCAAACGCTTTCCAGGGATCGTAATGTCATGAAAATCTGACTTTTGATCCCAAGATGGCCTCAGCGTTTAAGTTCCTCAGATCTTCGCTGTGCAGACCCTCGAAAGAAAAGGAAATTTAAGAGGACGCACATCTTGAAAAACCTGAAGGGTTGGAACTTTTAGAGAGAAAATCGTCACAGAGTTTATTGGGGTGATCTGTGGCACTGCAATTTAGATTTACCTTTGGGCATACTAAGCTCACCCTAGCTACACGCTCTTCTTACCCTATGGGGAACCATCATGATTAAACAAAAGTTGTTGGTGTTGATCGCCAGCGTGATTGCTCTAACTGCTGTGCCCGTGGTGTATCCAGCAATTGCACAGTCTGTTCCTGCGCCAGCGGGTGTTACCGAAATCTTGAAGCAGCTTGATCTCTCGCCGGATCAGCAAAAGCGTGTGGACGAAATACAGGCGTTAGCAGCGGTTCAAATTAAAAGCGTTCTGACCCCCGACCAGCTTGCCCAGCTTAAAGTGTTAGCCGATGCAGGCAAGGGCGATGCCGAATCTTTTAGCGCCTTGAACCTGTCGGATGCACAAAAGACGAAGCTCAATGAAGTCAAAATGGATGTTGGCATGCAGCTTCTGCCCGTCTTAAACAGCGACCAGCAGAAAAAACTCTTTGAGGCCGTTACCTCCCGCTCCAAAAGTCAGTAGGGCGTAAATCCTATTCGTGAACGAATCCTATCCGTGAAGGCAATTTGAATAAAACCTCAAGAGTCTAAAATCTTGAGGTTTTATGGTGTTTAGCGGCTTTTTTAACGCGTTTACAGATTAAGGCTGGTGTGGAAATCATCCTGCACTTTAGCGGTCAACCGTCGAGAAACCTGTCGGACAATCTGAGTGAGAAGGCGATCGCCCGTACCCTGAATCAGCGCATGGGGAAGCCGCCGAATAAATTTAGGGAACATAATTGCAACATCCAACTCAAGCGTCCATTCAACATGGGTTGAAGGCTGTGGGGTTTCATTCTGCTCCACCAATTCCAGTGCGGCGCGAAAATCAACCTGATAGCCCTGCTCCTCAGACAGCCCTGGGATTGTCTCAATTCGATAGACACCATGCTCATCTGGGGGCAAAAGATGGAGACCAATTTTAGGCTCCACCTCAAATCCAAAAGACCCGAAGCGACCAATCGTGAGCAAATAGCCGTGTTCTTCAATCGGCTCAACGGTCATGGGGTGAGCGCAGCGACAAAACCAGCCTTGATGAACATCAAGGTAGCGGGCCACTGTTTCTGAGTCAGCCTTGAGCTGCATTGCGCCTACAAAATTGCTTTGGAAATGCACCAAATCTGCATCACTGTGCGCAGAAACCGCCGAAAATGCCAATTTTTCGCTTTGCTCTGACTGCTCTTCGGCTACATCCATCCAATTCTCTTGCGACAGTGATTGCCCATAGTCTGATTGCATTACATTCCCCAGCACTTCAAAATAGCGTCTTGATATCTCTATCACTCCCCATCTGAGACCCTAGTATGACAGTGGGGCTAACTTTTCTTTGTGATCTAGGTCAGCAAATGTTGTCGTCTAGGCGGCGCTAACAATAGGGGGTTTTATCGTGCTCCTTTGTTATGCCATGTTTTTTTCAGAAAGAGCAAGCCGTGGGTGGAACAAACGATGAAACCAGCTCGACATAAAGAGAAAGAACTTCTCAAGCATTACCTTCGGGGTGTAGATCAGAAAAATTGCTATCGTAGGGACAGCATGAGGCGGTGGTAATCGATGTGGAAAACTGCCTTAAAAATCTCTACTGTCAAATCCACTGCTTTCAAGAATGCGTTATGGAGCGTTTGATTCAAATGAAAAAACTCTTGCTGTTGAGCTGCGGAGCGGCGGCTGTACTAGGCATCAACGCAGCGCCAACGCTGGCTCAGACCTCGGCTGCACCCTTAAGCGGCACCCAAGGTGCAGACCAAGACATTAACAACATTTTTAGCAACCGAGATCAGGCTGCCACGTCACTATTTGGCCTCATCAACAAGATTCAGCTCCTGAATGGTCGTAATCCCAATGACTTTGCGGCGGAGCAAGATGAAAACTTTCAGTCTGCGGTGAGTGATTTCCGTAAAAAGCAGCAAAGCCAGTTTCCGGCAGTGCCAATCGCGCCAGTTATTTCTACTCCGCTTCCTTAGCCCGTAGGCATCATTCATTTTGTGCTGAGGTTCGCGCAAGGTTTGAAACACTTCTGGTTGATAGGAGTCGCGGGTATTGCTACGCTTCCGTCCATTGCTTGGGCTGATGTTTCTGCTCAGGGGGCGGCTGCATCGTTCCCTAACGGCAATCAGGTTTTCATTAACGGCAAGGCGTTTGCAGGTGATTGGGCACGATGGACAGATGCACGATCAGGGCAGCCTACCGTCGGCATCAGCGATCGCCTATGGATGCGTCAGTTGGGTGGAGCGCTGCTAGACAATGACAGCAACTCGAAACAGCAGCCCGTCCAGTGGCATTCTGATAGCCCTAAAACGCTGCTTTCTACACAATTTAATCAAACCAAAACCATTCGTTATCTTGCGATCTCTGAAGCTGCGCGTCAGTGGGGGTGGCAGGTTGAGGTCAAAGGCACGGTACTGGATATTCGCACAGGGTCAGCAGCGGTTAAGTCTGTAAGGCTGGGGCAACAGCCTTGGGGGCGGCAACTCGTCATGGCACTAGACCATATTGCGCCTTGGCGCATGGCTGCACTCACAAACAGCCGCACTGGCAGCACAGACCGCGAATTTACCATTGAGGTAGATGCCGCCCTTTTAGCTGATGCCCTCAAGACCCTATCGGTTTCGGCAGGTGCCGGATTAAGGGCTTTAAAAATCACCCCTCAGCAGAATCAGACGTTGATTCAGGGCGTTATAGATGGACGTTATCAGCCTCAGATCTCTACCCTAGATAACCCGCCACGGCTTGTTTTAGACGTGCGCCAGCCATCCTCTACACAAACCCGCCGGATTCTTTGGGCACGTGGCGTTGAGTGGCAAGAAGCGGTTGTTAGCTTAGGGCAGGCGCAGTTTCCTGTAACGTGGCTAGCAGTTAACCCGCGCCAGCCAGGTCTCAAGCTTTTGCCATTTTGGAGCGCCAAGAGCAGCAGCGGCATTGTGGGTTTAGAGGGGTTGGCGAAGATGGCGCAGCAGAATCAGGCTGCGGCTGCCATCAATGGCGGTTATTTTGGACGCGATCGCCAATCCCCCTTAGGCGCAATTCGTCGAAACGGCACCTGGATGTCGAGTCCCATCCTTAACCGAGGGGTCATAGCCTGGGATGCTCAAGGTCGCTTTAAGGTAGGCCGACTGATGCTGCAAGAACAAATTGTGACCAGTAATGGTGCGGCCTTAACCAGTACATCAATCCCCATTACGTCCAGTAACAGTGGATATCCCCAAAAAGGGATGGCTCGCTACACGTCGCTGTGGGGCGCAACCTATACGCCGCTGCTTAAAAATGAGCAGATTATTACCCTCGTTAATAGTCAGGTGCAGTCTGTGCAGCCCGCTGTTGAAGGGCAAACCTTTACAATTCCTAAAAACGGCGCTTTACTGGTCGCCAGAGCCATTTTGGTGGGGGCAGAATTGACCCCAGGCACTTCAATCCAGTATCAAATGCAGTCTTCACAACCCGCGTTTGAGGGTTTCCCTAATATTGTGGGGGCGGGGCCTGTGTTAATTGAGAATGGGCGCGTGGTTATGGATGCGATCGCCGAGCAGTTTAGCCCTACCTTTGCCATTCAAGAAGCTGATCGCAGCGGCATTGGACAAACCGCAGACGGCACCGTGTTGCTTGCCGTCACCCACAACCGCATCGGTGGGGCGGGACCAACCCTCAGTGAATGGGCGCAGGTTATGCGGCATCTGGGCGCTGTAAATGCCCTAAACCTCGATGGGGGCAGTTCTACCACCCTTTATTTAGGAGGACAAATTTTAGATCGCCATTCCATCACCGCTGCGCGGGTGCAAAATGGCATCGGCGTATTTTTTAACCGCTGATTCAATCTAGAATTGGGTCGGGTAACATAGAGCAAAAATCATTAAAGTCAATTCATTAAGGTAATTACTATGGCTCCTGTGAAAGATATCGACTCTCTTACCGTCATGCCATCCCAACCTATGACAGCGACAGAGCTGCGTCCTTGGGGTTCCTTTACAATTTTAGAAGAAGGCCCTGGCTACAAAATTAAGCGCATTGAAGTGAATCCTGGTCATCGCCTCAGCCTTCAGATGCACCACCACCGCAGCGAACACTGGATTGTTATTTCTGGCATTGCCAAGGTCACGCGAGACAGCGAAGAGATTATGCTTTCCACCAACGAGTCAACCTACGTCCATCGTTTTGCATCCCATCGACTCGAAAATCCAGGCAAGGTACCCCTCGTCATTATTGAAGTTCAAAATGGGGAGTATTTAGGCGAAGATGATATTGTGCGGTTTGATGATGATTATGTGCGTTGATCTTTCACGAAATTAAACGTGCGCAACCTAACGCCATCTTTATAAACTGTTCCTAAAACATCTAATGCATTACATCTAAGATGAGCGTTGCATGATTCGTCTCAGCACTACGGCTTCTAATGAAGTAAAACGGCTCCAGGGTAAACACTCACAGTCTAACCGTGGAGCACTGCGAATTAGTGTGCAGCCAAAAGGCTGTTCAGGTTTATCCTATCAGCTTGATTTCACTGAAAGCGTGGAGCCTGATGATCAGCTATTTGAGTGTGACAGCATTCGGGTTGTGGTGAGCTGCAACAGCTTAGCCTACATTAACGGCCTAACCTTAGACTATTCTGAAGACCTGATGGGCGGTAGCTTTCGCTTCCATAACCCCAACGCCAAGCAAACCTGTAGCTGTGGTCATTCCTTTGCGGTTGAGTCTGGGACATACCACTACCAGATCTAGACTGATAATCAGTTCACCGTTTTTGTCGAATTTTGAGGAGAGTTTTGTGAGCTATCAACTTCAGAGTCAGCTTAATGCTTGGTGGCGGACGGTTTCAAGTGAAGAAACCTTTAATACATATCAAAAGACTATCCAGACAACCTGGCAGATTTTGCAAGAAACCGCCAAGCTACTTTGGCTATTTTTATGTTTAGGATTGGTTCTATTTACCTGGATTGGGGAAACCACTCAGCAGTCAGGGCAGCAACTCAAAACTTGGGTTAACAGCATCCCAGAGCCAAAGGCTGAGCATATTTGGTTGGAGGTTCGCACCAGATTGTCTTCTTTGAGTCGCTCTAGCGCAACGTCGATGGTTGCTCAGGCGAGAGAGCAGCTAGGGTTGTCTACTGCTGCGCCCAAAAAAGCGGCAGCGTTATCTTCCCCGCCGCCGACTGTCGCTAGCGTTGCAGCAACCCCTGAGGCTGCGAAGGCTAACGCTCCAGCCGCTGTGCCTGAGACTGCTTCAGCTGATGCATCAGGAGAATAACTTCTTGAATTTTGTATAGGGTAAGCACCGCGTTAATTCTGGATACAATAAAACGAAGATAAATTTGAGCCGGGAGGTTAAGACTTTCGGCTTTCTTGGTAAAGGTGCCAGACGGATGGAACCACTGACACGATAATAATGACCCCAACAATGGGAAGTAAGTATTTATCAACATCAGGAATCATTTTGCCTAAATAGTAGCCCAACAGCGTGAGGCCGACCGTCCAAACTGCTCCACCAACAAGGTTGTAGCCCAAAAAAATGCGGTATTCCATTGCTCCAATGCCAGCAACAATAGGGGCAAAGGTTCTAACAATGGGGATAAAGCGCGCCAAAATGACGGTTTTGCCACCGTGCTGGTCATAAAATTTTTGGGCGCGTACCAGATGCTTTTTATGAAATAGTTTAGAGTCTTCTCGGTGAAATAGACGACGACCAAAGCGATGCCCTGTGGTGTAGCCGACGTTATCTCCTAAGACAGCCGCAATAAAGCAGCCCAAAATTAAAATCCAGACGTTCATTAACCCTTGGGACGCTAAGAACCCTGCTGTGAAAAGCAGACTGTCGCCAGGTAAGAAAAAGCCAATAAAAAGACCTGATTCAGCAAAAATAATGGCCCATACGCCAAAGTATGTAGCCCATACGCCTAGATGTCCAAAACTACGAATTAGTTCAAGGGGGTTAAAGTTCATGTTAATCCGTAGGATAAGAGTCTGAGTGCCCCATAGCACTGCTCACTATTTTATAGGGCGCGATCGCCTCTTTTAGCTCCCCCTGTTATAAAAATATCGCCTTAAGCGTTGACCTAAACTTTCGCAAGGGTACCACGCGTTACACCGAGCTGATTGTGTAACTTAAGCTGTCTCCAAAGCTGAGTGCCTGTAAGGGTACCTTGAAGCAACTGCTGATATCGGCGAAGGGTTTCTGTCACTTGGGTGGGTGTTTCTTGCAAAAACTCAACGCGGAAATGCCGTGCTCCTGCATTGAGTAGGTGGGGCAAATATTCTGCCCCTGTTTGGGCATTGCCATTAAAAACGGTATTGCGACAGCCTGCATCGGCCTGAAGGATGTGTTCTGTGCCCACGCGATCTTTAAGTTTTACCTTATGGGTATCGCAGGGTCTGCCGCAGTCACGAAAATCTTTGCCCTCTGACAAAAAGGCGCAGAAGACGCAGTGCTCCATGTGAAACATGGGCATGTGTTGGTGGATCGTAATTTCTAACCAGTTAGGGGGGCAGCTTTGCAGTAGGTCGCTGAGCTGCTGAATGTTGAGGTCGTAGGAGGCGGTGAGTCTTTCTGGGCCAAAGTTTTGGAAGTAGCCTGCGGTAAGGGCATTGGCGACATTCAGCGAAAAATCCCCAATGCAGCGATCGCCTGCAAAAAAGTTGAGGTGGTCATAGTTGCGCACCAGATACCCGTCTGCGTTACAGCGGCGCACCTGCTCTAGAATCCACTGTTCACCAGGTTTGGTAATGCGAGGTGGCGCAACCCAGATGGTTTGATCTGAGGTTGTTTGATGCGTTCGGAAAATTTCAACGGCTTCTCGATAGGCACGCGGATCTTCAAATTCGCAGTAGAGGGTATTCACGCCTGAACTGAGCGCGGCCTGGATCTGCACTAGTTTCCGTACCAGTACGATAAGTTCAGGATGGGTGGGAGCGGGCGTTGACGATTTTGGCAATAAATCTGAAGCCGCAGCACTGGCGTTGAGCGCCCAGGGTTGGGGACGCGATCGCATCTCTTCCATTTGCACTACAATCTCTCGCCGCAGACGGTTCAGCGCACTCACCGGAATCATCACGTCCCCTTCTAGGGTATTGGTGAGCGTACTGAGCTTAAAGGGCGTATTGCCCAGCCGCCCTAACTGCGCCTCTAGTTTTTCGGTGGTGAGGGGCTGGGTATGGGCTGCGCTCAGGGGAATCTCTGACTCGACTTGAACGATATGACCTTGGGGATCACGGGCGATCGCCGTTAGTACATTCCCCTCGCTGCCGTGAATCTCCATTGAGATTGGCTGCTGAAATTTGGGGATATCCCCCTCATAGGTTTGGCGGAGGTGTCGGTCTAGTTCGGGATCGCTGGTTTTCCAGAGTTTGTCGCCGATGTGGATGCGCCGGAAATTGAGGCGATCGCGCCCAAAGGTCAGCAGCACATCTTGCCCAGTCTGCTCAATCGCGTAGATCCGTCCGCCTTCTTCTGGCGCTTCAGGATGCCCGTGATCAAACACCACACCATCGCCCAGCTTGAGGGGTGCTTCAAGTCGAAGCCTCACCTGCTCACCCTTGATGTGGCTCACTTCCCCCAGATACACACCGCGCTTTTTGCCAAACCTGGCATGAACGAGCGCCTGGTTATCAATGCCCTGGAACCATCCTGTATGCAGCCCTCGTGAGAACGCCATTTCAAGGTTGTACTGATCTTGCGGAGCGGTGGCGTTGCCTTGCGCGAGAACCCGATCAATGGCCTGACGGTAGACCCGCGTAACGTTTGCCACATACTCAGGGGTTTTCAGCCGTCCTTCAATTTTGAGAGAGCTGACCCCTGCCTGAATTAACTCCGGCAACACGTCCAGTCCTGATAAATCTTGAGGACTCAGAAGATAGCTTCGGTCGCCCAATTCCAGAGGTTTCCCATCCACTATCAGCTCATAGGGCATCCGGCAGGCTTGGGCACACTCGCCTCGATTCGCCGACCGCCCACCTAGGGCCTCGCTGGTCAGACATTGGCCCGAGTAGGCCACACACAAGGCCCCGTGAACAAAGGTTTCCAGGGCCATTGGTTCAGTTAGCTCCGTTTGAATCTGAGCGATTTCTTTTAAGGAGCATTCCCGCGCCAAGACCACCACCGAGGCCCCCAGACCACGGGCAAACTCGACCCCAGCGCGGCTGGTGATGGTCATTTGGGTGGAGGCATGGATCGGGAAATCCGGGGAAATCTCTCGGATCAACTGGCACAACCCGATGTCTTGGACAATCATCCCATCCACCCCCGCCGCCACGATCGCTCGGACATACTGGGCCGCGGCAACTAATTCCCCAGGGAAAATCAGGGTATT
>JANNDV010000104.1:0-5797 GCA_031387975.1 Acaryochloridaceae cyanobacterium OTE_75_metabat_521
TTTACCGAGCCAGCACCTCTCGATGCTGCTGGTGCGCTCTTACCGCACCTTTGCACCCTTACCAGCTTTGAAGTTTGCAAGCAATCTTCAAAACTTCGGCGGTATGTTTCTGTGGCACTCTCCTCACGGTCGCCCGCACTGGGCGTTACCCAGCAAGTCTGGTCTTTAGGAAGCCCGGACTTTCCTCAACATGATGACATGCCGTCACCACGCCGCAACCGCCTCGCCTGCTCTTTCCCTTTCTCAGTGTAAGGGTTGAAGCTCTTTCATTTTTTGCTTTACAAAAAAAGGGCTGCAAATTTATTACAACCCCTTTCTAATTCAATCTTGGCTAAACTACTTCTTTTTTTTGCCCGTGCTTCTTTGCTCAGAAGGGTTTTGTTCAGCCGCTGCTACTGCCGCTGGAGCAGCTTGCCCTGCGGTGGCTGCAACTTCATCTGCCAAGTTAGAGACAGGTTTATCAATGCCTTCACCCAGCACAAATCGGCTGAAGCGACGCACCTGAATGTTTTCACCCAGCTTAGAGATGCTTTGCTTAATCAGCTCTTCGACCGTAATGCTTTGGTCTTTAATGTAGGGCTGATTAAGGAGGCATAGCTCTTGCATGACCTTGTCTACTTTGCCTTGCACAATCTTTTCTTTCACGCCTTCGGGCTTACCCTTGAGCGTGTCAGATTCGAGGGCGATCGCCTTTTCACGGGCAACAAAGTCAGCCGGAATTTCACCTACGTGAACATAGGAGATATTAGGGCAAGCCGCAATCTGCTTGGATATATCCTGGACTAGCGCCTTAAATTCTTCGTTACGAGCCACGAAATCGGTTTCGCAGTTAACTTCAACCAGTACACCAATCTGTCCGCCAAAGTGGATATAGCTACCCACCAAGCCTTCAGCGGCAACCCGACCGGATTTTTTACCCGCAGAGGCTAACCCCTTTTTACGGAGATAGTCTACAGCCTTTTCTAGATCGCCTTCAGTTTCCTGAAGCGCCTTTTTGCAATCCATCATCCCTGCGCCGGTTTTTTCGCGCAGTTCTTTCACATCTTTTGCTGAAATCTCTGCCATGATGCTGCCTCAGGTGTTCTCTAATATCAAAATACGCTATGGATTCAAGAGTAATATGTTGCGGTTAAAACGCGCAGCACACAAGATTTGTACATCCTATCTGAGCTTACAAAGTTTCAGATGGGTTCAGCCTTAAATTTTAGGGCGCGACAAGCCTATCGCACCCTAAAACACAATCTCTACTCTTCTGAATCGCCAGTGGCTTCGGTGCCGTCGTAGGCTACATCATCTTCATATACTGTATCGTCTTCGTCGTAGTCGAAGTCTGCGCCGCCTTCTACTTCGCCATGTCGCCCTTCGTAAATGGCGTCTGCCAATTTACCCACGATGAGCTTAATGGAGCGGATTGCGTCGTCGTTTGCAGGGATGGGGATGTCTACCCAATCTGGATCGCAGTTGGTGTCAAGCAGCGACACGATGGGTAAGCCCAGCTTTTGGCATTCTTGCACGGCGTTGTATTCACGGCGCACATCCACCATGATCACCACGTCTGGCAGCTTGCTCATCTGCTTAAGACCACCGAGATACTTTTCTAGCTTTTCTAGCTCACGACGGAGTTTAGAAGCTTCCTGCTTGGGCAACAGTTCAAAAATGCCGCTGTCGTGTCGTCGCTCTAGGTCTTTGAGGCGATCGATTCGGGTTTTGATGGTGGTCCAGTTGGTGAGCATTCCGCCCAGCCAGCGCTGGTTGACGTAGTAGCTACCGCAGCGAGCGGCTTCTTGAGCCACGATGCCAGCGGCTTGGCGTTTGGTACCCACAAACAAAAAGCGTTTGCCAGATTCTGCTGCTGAGCGGACGTAGTAGTAGGCATCATCCATGAGCTGGGCGGTTTGCACCAGGTCAATGATGTGGACGCCATTGCGCTCAGTAAAGATGTAGCTAGACATCTTAGGGTTCCAGCGGCGCGCTTGATGACCGAAGTGAACTCCGGCCTCAAGCATTTGAGCGAGACCAATAACGGGCATATTTCTTTCTCCTATTCGGGTTTATCCTCCATCTGAGGGGATTTCAGCGCCACGCTGGGCGAGCTGGAAACACCCGAATTCTCAGATGTGTGATTTTTAGACAACTTTGCTAGGATAACATATTTGACGTTTGAGTTGAATTTAGAATTGCTGATAGGGTGGGGGTAAGTCTATCTCATACGGGGCTGAAGGAAAATCAGTGGAGTTCTGACACCCCTTTACTATGGGTACTCTGAGACATGAGATGTTCCAGAGTTTACGGCTGTACTGAATTAATGCTCAGAAAATTACTTCAAATTTTTATGAGAATTTTCCAAGTTAAACCGAACGATGATTCAACTTGGTATGACCGTGGCATTGCACTGGACAAATTAGGTCGATATGAAGAAGCGATCGCCAGCTTTGAAAAATCCCTTCAAATTAAGCCTGACAACAATTTGGCCTAGTACAACCGTGGCGTTGCATTGATTTACTTAGGTCATTGTGAAGACGCGATCAACAGTTTTGATAAAGCTCTTGAACTCAGGCCTAACAATTCTGATGCTTGGCATTTCCGAGGGATAACATTGGATTCATTAGGTCGCTATGAAGACGCGATCAACAGTTTTGATAAATCATTAAAAATTTTACCTGACGACCATTTAGCTTGGTTCAACCGAGCCAATGCATTGGACGAATTAAATCGCCATGAAGAAGCGATCGCTAGTTACGACAAAGTTCTACAAATTAAACCTGATAAAGATTCAGCCTGGTACAAGCGTGGCACTGCTTTGGGTAACTTAGGCCGCTATGAAGAAGCAATCACCAGCTACGACAAATCTCTCCAATTCAATCCAGATCAATATGTTGTTTGGAATGATAGAGGATCTGCATTAGGGGATTTAGGACGCTATGAAGAAGCGATCGCCAGTTTTGATAAATCCCTCCAAATTAAACCTGACCAAGATAAATCTTGGTACAACCGTGGCGTTGCATTGGGCGAGTTAGGCCGCTATGAAGAAGCGATCGCCAGTTACGACAATGCCCTTCAAATTCAGCCTGATAAAAGTTCTGTCTGGTCTAACCGTGGCGCAACATTGGTCTTATTCGGTCGTCCTGAAGAAGCGATCATCAGTTTTGACAAAGCTGTTGAACTCAGACCGGACAACCATAATGCTTGGCATCTTCAAGGCATGACATTCGACTACTTAGGTTGCTATGAAGAAGCGATCGCCAGTTTCGATAAAGCCCTCCAACTCAAATCTGACGACCCAGATACTCATTTCTACCGAGGCAAAGCGTTGTATCGCTTAGGTCGTTATGAAGAGGCGATCGCCAGTTACGACAAAGCCCTCATATTTAATCCAAACGATCCGCAAATCTTTTATGGGAAAGCCTTTACCTGTGCTTTGCAAGCTAATCTCGACGCTGCCATAGCCAACTTGAGTTGTGCCATTGCACTAAATCCAGAAAAATATCGAGAAATGGCAAAAACACACTCGGATTTTGACTCACTTAGAGACAATGAGAATTTTCAGGCTTTGTTGACTGGATAATGACTATCTAGTTTCTCCTTGAATGTAGGGCTAGAGTAGAGTCAGCATTTTCCAATGCCTAATTCCCAAACCATCTGAGATCGCCTCTCACCATCGTTCCTATGTCATTTTAGGTGAGGGAAAATGGCGATCACAGTTTTACGGATGAGGCGATCACGTTTTGTTTTTCAAGACTGCGATCTCAACCAGTCATCTAAATCAGCCATCTCGGTAAAATCTAACAGCGCCTCACCCAGTGCCTCAAGTTGAGTAACAGATAAAGCTTGAATTTGGGACTCCACAGATGAAGTCAATGTCCCAAGATGTCGGTTGAGTAGTCGAAGAACAAGAGATCTCTCGCCATCTTGCCGCCCACGCTGTAAACCTTGCTTCAAACCCTCTTGCAAGCCCTCTTCTAAAGTCTCTTGCCGCCACTTCTCATAGACTGGAGTTAAATTCATTGCCAAAGCCCTCTCATCCGTTGTTAAATTCTGCCCTACATTCAAGCTAATTTGCAACACTGCTAAATGCTCCACTGTTTTACGCTTCATCGGGTGGTCTGACGGCAAAGCCAATAGCTCAGAAATCGCATTTCGCTGCACCCCATCTCGCCCCATTAGACGTAACCACAGCGTTGTCTCATCTACCGGAAGCTGATGAATTGCCACCAGCGCCGTGCGAAACTGCGGCGGCAAAAAGTAAAATCCCGTAGACCAACTGGGGTCGTATGCTGCGCCAAATCCCAGCACCACGCGCTCAGAAACCGTTGGGCTTAAAATCCATAATCGAGGCAAAGCCGACTCTGGCAAAGATTTCTTCTCTCGTTTCGCCTGCCGCCGAAAGACTTCGGTCAAATCAATCAGCTTGCCAACACAGCTACTCACATCCTGGGATTGGACAGCGTTACGAAACGGTTCAATGACACAGCACTGAAACGCCATGCGACCCAACAATCCCAAAGCAAATAAACCCGCTTGAGCCTCATCATGGGGTGCAAACCACAGATCAACCTCACGGGTTTCACTGGTTACTTTACGACTGGTCGTAACCGTCCCCAACGATTCAAGTAATGCTTCAAGATGTTGTTTGGCAAACAGATCGTGATGGGTGCGAGTCATTCAGGGCAGTTAATGGTGCATTGCGCCACCCATCGTACTACACCACCATCACTGACCCACTCAACCTCCTCTACTTAGCTACGGTTACAGCCCAACCCAGAATTAATTCACCCGCTGGAGCGCAGTAATTTTGGGGTCTAGAATCTTTTGTCCCATCCCTGGGAACTTAACCGCCAAGCAAATTTTGTCGGCTGCGCCAAAGATATGGGTCACTTCACCAATGCCAAAACCCTTGTGGATGAGGCGATCGCCCACGGACCAATCCTGAGCATGAGTATTGGGCAGCGCTGAAGGCTTTTCTTTCGTGGGCGCTGCCATTTCAGGCTTGTGCTTGGGAATCGCAAGGGGCGAGTTGAGCTGCATTAGCTCTCGCGGTATTTCTGACAGAAACAGCGAAGCCACCGCAGGTTCACGGGAGCCGTAGAGCCGACGTTCACGAGCATGGGAAATAAACAGGCGTTCTTGGGCGCGGGTGATGCCCACGTAGCAGAGGCGACGCTCTTCTTCGAGAGAGGCCGGGTCATCTAGAGAGCGGAAATTGGGGAACAGCCCCTGCTCTAGGCCCACTAAAAACACAATCGGGAACTCAAGCCCCTTCGCCGAGTGTAGGGTCATCAGCGTGACCGTATCGGTTGAGTCTTTGCTGTCAGCATCAGAAGCCAGGGCAGCATTTGCCAAAAAGGTATTCAGCGCCTGGTCGTCATTTTCTTCGGCGTACTGAAGCGATGCATTGTAGAGTTCTTTGACGTTGCCGAGCCGCTCATCGGCTTCATCGGTGCCCTGTTCCTGCAAATAGCGCACATAGCCAGACTGCTCCAACACGCCTTGAATAATATCGGCAGCGGGTTTGGTTTCAACTTCCGCCTGCCAGTGCTGAATCATGGCGACAAACTGCAAGATCGGCTTTGAGCTTCGAGCCGCCAGGGTCTTAACCGCAGATTCATCGCTCAGAATTTCCCATAGCGGAACGCCCAGCTCCTGCGCCGCTTGACCCAGGCGATCGAGGGTTGTTTTGCCCACGCCACGACGCGGGGTATTAATCACGCGCTGAAGGCTGAGGGTATCGGCAGGATTGACGATGAGGCGCAGATAGGCCAAAACGTCTTTAATTTCTTTGCGGTCATAGAACTTGAGT
>JANNDV010000118.1:0-7688 GCA_031387975.1 Acaryochloridaceae cyanobacterium OTE_75_metabat_521
CCCCAGACTTGAACAAGATTGAGAATTGGTGGTTTGTGCTCAAGAACTGGATGAAGCAACGATGGGATGAATTCGACTGCTTCCGCGATTGTGTTGATGCAGCCTTCAAGCAATGTCCTAACGTATTTGCGTAGGGCTATAAAGCCTTTTATGACCGCTTACTCCAACGAGGGAAGGTTAAGAAGGTTGCGTTAGTGGCTTGCATGCACAAGCTATTAACCATTCTCAATGCCATGATTAAGAAGGGTACAGACTGGCAACCACCCCAGCTTTGTGATCCGCAATTGACATGATTTGCTTGACTTTCAAGATAATCGCTTCTCCCAGAGCGGGAGAAGGGGGACAAGATTCTTACTCCCCTCTCCCGTTCTGGGAGAGGGGCTGGGGGAGAGGGTCAATGTTGGAGGTTATTAAATCCATGATCCTTAGGGTTCACAAACGTAACGCTGCCAGCCCCAGGTACTCAATCCCCTCAGGGGTGATGTTAAAGCGACAGGGAAAAACCTCTAGCCCTGCTTCCACGGCATCTCGCAGCAGCTTGCCGTAGAGCGGGTCGGCGGTATCTCCAGGCGAGAAGGCCGTACAGTCCCCTCGGTTAATGAAGTACAGCATACAGACTCTCGCTTGGGGCAGCATCGCCTTAAGTTCTCTGATGTGTTTTTGTCCGCGAGTCGTCACAGTATCGGGGAACAGAGCACAGTCTTGGCTGAGCCAGGTGGTGCTTTTAACCTCGACGTAGGTGGGCAGAATGGTGTCTCCCGTGAGCAAAAAATCGACGCGGCTTTTTTCTTGTCCGTAGGCCACTTCTGCGCGCAGGGTGTCATAGGTTTGCAGGGGCGGCAATAAGCGCTGCGCGAGCAAAAGCCTTGTCACCTGATTGGGCATGGCGGTGTTGACCCCAACCCAAGTTGGGGCGTTGTCGTAGACCTCAATGAGTTCCCAGGTGTAGGCCAGCTTGCGTTTGGGGTTGGTGCTGCGAGACACCTGCACGGGGCTACCCACCGTTGAAACACTGGTCATAGGCCCCGTATTGGGGCAGTGGGCGGTAATGAGTTCGCCGCTGTCTAACTCAATGTCGGCAAAGAAGCGTTTGTAGCGCTTGATGAGGGTGCCCCGCAGTAGCGGCGGGTAGCGGTAGAGAAAGTCGGTCATGAGTGCAGTGTATCAGCCTGCCTTCTTCGCCAATCGCCAGTTGATGAACAGTTTTTCGAGTTCAACCCACACAAATACCAGGGCGCTGGCACCGACACACACACCTAGCTCTGCCATGGTTATGTAGTGAGTGCCAAAGAAGTTTCGCAATGGCTCTACGTAAATGAGCAGTAGCTGTAATACTGAGGTCACAACCACTGAGCCGAGGAGGTAAGGGTTAGAGAACGGGTTGAGCTGAATGGTGAGTTTAGAGCTAGAGCGAATGGCGATCGCGTGGCCCATCTGCGCTAAACACAGAGTCGTAAAGACCATCGTTTTCCAGCGATCTGCATCTAGACCGTTTGCAACATTTTTGGTTGTGAAGTCTTCAGCCCAAACCATTAAGGCAATGCTGATTACCGCCAGCACAATCCCAATCCGAATCATGTAAAGCCCCAACCCTCGCGCAAAGATGCTTTCATTAGGGTCTTTGGGGGGCTGCTGCATGACTACAGCACGTCCAGGCTCTACGGCTAAAGCCAGGGCGGGTAAACCATCAGTCACAAGGTTCATCCACAAAATTTGGAGGGGTGAGAGGGGCACGCCACCTAACCCTAAAATGGGCGCTGCGGCAATGGTAATGACTTCCCCGATGTTGCTGCCTAAAATGTAGCGAATAAAGCGACGGATGTTGGTATACACCACGCGCCCTTCTTCTACTGCTGCCACAATGGTCGAAAAATTGTCATCCAGCAGCACCATGTCGGACGCTTCTTTACTCACGTCTGTGCCCGTGATACCCATGGCAACCCCAATATCGGCCTGCTTGAGGGCTGGCGCGTCGTTCACACCGTCCCCTGTCATCGCAACCACCTGACCTTTGCGCTGGAGCGCCTGCACAATCCGCAGCTTATGCTCTGGGGAGACACGGGCATACACGCCCACCCGTGTCACAGCGTCTTCTAACTCAGCTTGGCTCATGCGCTGGAGCTGCTGACCTGTGAGACATTCAGCACCCACTTCGGCAATGCCGAGGTCTTGGGCGATCGCCTGAGCAGTCAGCTGATGGTCGCCCGTAATCATCACCGGACGGATTCCGGCTTCACGGCATTTGGCGACCGCCACGCGCACTTCAGGGCGGGGTGCGTCTAACATGCCAACCAGCCCAAGCCAGGTGAGAGATTGCTCTGCTGTGTCGCCAAGGTCGTCATCCGTGGGCAGTGTGTCGAGGTCTTTTTGAGCAAAGCCTAAGACCCGCAGTCCTTGACTGGCAAGCTGATTATTGTCAGCTAAGATTTTTTGGCGGAGTTCTGAGGTCAGAGGTTCTGGCTGGGTCGCCGTCTGGATGTGGGTACAGCGCTCTAAAGTCAGCTCTGGGGAGCCTTTGCTGTACATCTTGATAGCTAAAGCCGCCGCCTCTGCACCGTCCTCTGCCCCCTGCACAATCACGCTCATGCGCTTGCGCTCTGAGGAAAACGGAATTTCTGCAATGCGGGGGAAGCGATAGTCCTGATCGTCTTTGCGGAGTTCTGCTTTAGCCGCCACCGTCAATAGCGCCCCTTCGGTGGGGTCGCCTAAAATCACCCACTCGCCGTTTTCTTTTTGCAGTACGGCATCGTTGCAGAACACGCAGGCTTTAAGGAGCGATCGCAGTTCTTCTGACGGCTGCACAGGCTCCGAGTCATTCCCTTCAAAAAAGTGACCCTCTGGGCTGTAGCCATCACCATCCACGCGCAAAGCATGGGTTGCAGTGCGGACGGCCTGCACCACCATTTTGTTTTGGGTCAGGGTTCCGGTTTTATCTGAGCAGATGGTAGTGACTGAACCGAGGGTTTCTACCGCAGGGAGCTTGCGAATCAAAGCGTTGCGCTGCACCATGCGCTGGGTGCCTAAGGCCAGTGTCACCGTAATCACAGCAGGCAACCCTTCTGGCACCACCGCAACTGCCATGCTGAGAGAAACTTTGACCAGTTCCCCAAACAGCTTAATGTCATAAATGCTGCCCCCAATAATGATCACCGCCACCAAAATCAGAGAACCTGTCACTAGCACGTTCCCGAGCTGGGTCATGCGCTTTTGCAGCGGGGTGGGTTCTGACTCAACGGATTGGAGTGCAGACGCAATTTTGCCCAGCTCAGTCTGCATTCCAGTGCCCGTGACCAGCACCGTGGCGCGTCCCTGAACAACTTCGGTGCCAGAGAAAACAAGGTTAAGGCGATCGCCCAAAGGCGCGTCTTCTGGCAGCAAAATATCCGCCTGTTTTTCGGCGGCATGCGCTTCCCCTGTTAATGCCGCTTCGCGCACCTGAAGATTGGCCTCTTCTAAAATGCGACCGTCCGCCGGAATCTTTACCCCAGCCTCAAGCTGAATTACATCCCCTGGTACGAGGTCTTTAGAATCCACTTCGCTGAGCGCCCCGTTCCGCAGTAGGCGCACCTTAGAGGTTGCCATGGTTTTAAGAGCCGCCAGCGCCTTTTCTGCACCACTTTCCTGGACGTAGCCCAAAACGCCATTCAGGAACACCACGGCAAAAATTGCCACGGCATCTTTCGGGAACACAAATTTTCCTTGGGACATGCCTTCCTGGATGTCTATCGCAGCAGAAATGATGGCGACCGCAATCAGCATGATCAGCATGATATTTTTGAACTGATCTACCAAGATGGTGAAGGCCGATCGCCCACCTGTCTCAATTAGCTCATTGGTACCGTACTGCTCAACCCGCGCTTCAATTTGGTTGGCGGCGAGTCCTTGAGTGCGATCGCTCTCTAACAAAAGCAGGGCTTTCTCTGCATCAAGGGTATGCCAAGCCGTTGCCTCTGAGGGTTGCTGGGGAAGGGTGGTGGGTGCCATAAACAAAACTACCAGGGGAACATGTACTGGATAATAGTATTTACTATTATCATAAAAACTATTATTTAGTATCTATCAATCGCTGTAGAGATGGGAAGCGAATCTATCAATCCAGATCATTCAATGTTCGATCAAAGTCTTGATTGCTCCTTTCATTGATGCCTTGATTTCTCTTGTAAAGTTGCCTTCTACCCCCTATGCAGTCTCCGTTTAAGCCGTCCTATCCTGTGGGTCATTTTGTTGAGCGAGATCTGATTTGCCAGACCTTTGCGGCGGATGGCGATCTCATGCTGACGGGCGTGACGGGGAGTGGACGGCGTACCCTCATTCGTCACGCGGCGCAGCACATCGGGGCTAGAGTACTAGAGCTAGACTGTTTGCGAGCAACCACGAGCGATCGCTTTCTGACTCTTTTGACAGAGGGTTTTCTAGAGCTATTTGCTACGCCTCAAGAGCGTCTGTGGATAGAGCAGTGGAGCCAAGACAGCGATAATATTTCGTTTCAACCATCAGCGCATCGGGTTGCTCTCGGCTGGGCTGCAACGGGTCAAGACACTTGGGTGGTGTTTCAGGAACTGCTGACCCTGCCCCAGGTTTTAGCAGAGCGCCTTGACTGTCGCATTGTGTTTATGTTCGAGAACTTTCCCCATATTCGGGCGTGGGATCGTTCCAACCAATGGGAAGCCTATCTGCGCGAAGAAATTCAGCGCCAAAGCCGCGTCAGCTATGCGGTGGTTGCTACGATTCCAGAGCCATGGGCGCAAAATAGCAGCCTTACGGTCATTACGTTGCCGCCGCTTTCTCGGCAAACTTTGGAGGACTGGGTGATGAGCGTGATGGCGACTCAAGGTTTAAAGTTTGGTGCGGATGCGCTGGCGCTGTACTTAAGCTATGTCCAAGGCCATCTGGGCGATGCCAGCACCCTCGCTCGGCGGATTTGGGTAGATTATCGAGCTTCTGCCTATGCTCAGACTTCGGGCGCTTCAGCTTTTGGCACAGCGAGAACGGCTGTCATTGAACTAGATCAGGTGCATCGCAGTACCCAGACGCTCATTGATGATTTATCCACTACCTTTGAGTCATTGCTGCTGTTATTGCCGCCCATCCAGGCGCGGGTGTTAGAAAGTTTGGCAATCGACCCTACCGACAGCCCTCATGCCCGTGAGTATGTCCAAAAGCATCAGCTCTCGAAGGGGGGCGGGCTTCAGGGTGCGTTGGCGAGTCTGGAGCAAAAGGGGTTAATTTATGGCCCAAAGGAAGGGTATGCGATCGCCCTCCCGCTATTCCGGCTCTGGCTCAAAAATCGTTTGGGCTAGAAGCTATTGACAGACCAGGCCATTGCGATCGTAATCCTATGAACGTAATTCTATGAACGTAATTCTATGAACGCATCATATTTACGGGCATTCTGCTCAAACATCAAGTCTTTGCACACCATGAGGGGTGTCTGAATGCCAAACGCGAAAGATCAGGTCTGCTTTTTAACGCCCAGTCCGCTGTGCCCAGAGAAACCCCTATTTATATTTTTGCCAGGCATGGATGGGACAGGACAGCTTTTACACACTCAAAGAGCAGGACTAGAGGCAGCGTTTGATATTCGCAGCCTTGCGATTCCAGTCGATGATTTAAGCACCTGGGATGAGCTATCAGAGAGCGTGTTAGCACTGATTGAGGCCGAACGCGCCCAGCGCCCAGCCGACCAACCGATTTACCTCTGCGGCGAATCTTTTGGGGGGTGTCTGGCCTTAAAAATGGCGGCTGAAACCCCATATTTATTCAGTCACATTGTGCTGGTCAATCCAGCCTATTCTTTTCATCGCCAGCCTTTGATGCGATTGGGAGGAGAGGTGGTGCGGTGGTTGCCAGACTTTCTATACGAGTCTTCATCTGTGGGTCTGTTGCCCTTTTTAGCGGCTTTAGAGCGAATTTTGCCAGCCGATCGCAGAGCGTTGCTGAAGGTAATGAAAACAGTTCCCCAAAAAACCTCAGCTTGGCGGATGGCTTTACTCAAGTCATTTGAGTTAGACGCTTTGCCCCTCAATCAAATGAAGCAGCCCGTTTTGATCATTGCCAGTGGGAGCGATCGCCTTTTACCTTCGGTTCTAGATGCCCAACGGTTAAGCAGCCTGTTGCCCAACACTAAGGTTGTGATTTTGCCCAATAGTGGTCATGCTTGCTTACTAGAAAAAGACCTTGATCTCTATCAAATTTTAAAAAGCCAAAATTTTCTAGTACAGCCCTGCGTGTTGGGCTGTACTGTTTAAGCTGCCCTGAACTACCACTTTTTGTAAGCTAAGAACTTTCCATTCATGATTACTTTGACGCGATCGCCTTTCGGGTCGGCTTCTTTTTCAATATCTAGCGTAAAGTCGATAGCGCTCATAATACCGTCCCCAAACTTTTCCTGAATAATGTCCTTCATAGGCATGCCGTAGATCTGCATAATTTCATAGAAGCGGTAGATGAGCGGGTCAGTGGGCACAATAGGCCCTAACCCTTTAACCGGATGCGCGGTCAATTCGGGTACAAGCGCCTCGCTGAGTCCCAAGGCTGAGAGCAGCTTACTAGCTTCTGCTGCTGAAGCACTTGCCTGTCGATAAAATACAGCAGCAATCCAAACCTCATCTTGACCTATCACTGGCTCTAGATCCGCAAAGGTTAGCCCCTTTGCTTTTTTGGCTTCTAGAAGTTTTACGGTAATGGCTGGAAGTTCAAGATTTGACATTGTGTTCTCCACTATTTCTAAGAGATTGATCGACTGCCAACAGACTCATTTGCTGCCATCCATCGTATTTCAAGACCATGGCAATCGCTATCTAATCCCTATTGATCGCTCGAAAATGGGTCATGCCGCCAGACATTTATCCGGGAGCATCCCACTTTGGCAAAAGCATTGACTCAAGAGGAGTTGAGCGAACCACTGAGGTAAAGACACCTGAGTGCCAGCATGCGATTGACATTTAGAGGGTTCCATTGTGCCCCCGTCAACTGTAGCCGTTGGTCAATCTGCTTAACCGCCGATTCCACCGACCCAGAGCCAATGGGAATCGGCACAAGGAGCATGGACTGAAAATAAGCATAGTTGACAATCCTAGAGGCATGCCCCTTGAGATAAGCACAGAAGTTCTGAGCTTCCTTGAGTTGAGAGTCATTGAATAAGCCTAAAACCGCATCCAGATTGCCATGCCATAACAACGCTTCAGCCTTGAGAATTCGGGTCAGAGAACCACCGACCTTGAATAGATTTTCCTTGAGGTGATACCAATCCAAGATTTCAAGGCGTTGGTCTGATGTGGCAATGTCCTTAAACAGCTTCCAGATGCCAGCATGTCCATCTCCGAGACACACTAGCGGATGATCTAAAGGCTGAGCATTGACCCAATCGCTCAAGCTGAGATTATCCTGAAAGTAAGCCCCCACCCAATGCTCATTGAGACAAGCTGCTTTGTAGTCTCTCCAATCGCTGGGTTCTCCGATTTGGGGGGAGCGTAAGCGGACTTTACCCCCATCGAGATTCATGGATTGAATGATTTCGTTCGGCTCAGGTAAATTCAGGTCTTGGTGTGCAACGCAGCGGTGAAGACTGCTATGAGCTGCATCCATCCCCAGGAGTAACTTCAAGTCTTCCTGAGCGTGGGCATAGGACTCGTTTGCACACACGCGCAGACAACAAGTTTCAAAGAATGGACTCACTCGACGATAGG
>JANNDV010000143.1:0-13483 GCA_031387975.1 Acaryochloridaceae cyanobacterium OTE_75_metabat_521
CTTGGCGGTGCGCCGCGCGAAGGCATGGAGACGACGCACTATTCGGTGGTGGATCGCCGAGGCAATGCCGTGGCCACCACGACGACGCTCAACATTCTAATGTGATTCAACCCCTCGTTTTTCTGAGCCAAAGCTGACATGAAAGTCAATATAGTGCCTGATGATTTAGACGTTCGGATTGAAATTATTCCGCTCATTGACATCATTTTCTGCATTTTGGTCTTTTTTCTGCTGGGCGCGGTCAGCACGGCAAAAACAGAGGGCTTAAATGTAGATTTACCCCAAGCTAGCTCTGCCCAAACTCAGTTTGGCGATACACTCATTGTTGAAGTAGACGTTTTGGGGCAAATTATTATCCAAAACACCGTTGTCTCTAAAGATCAGCTTTCGCAGCTTCTCGCCGCCTACGTGGCACAGAAGCCTCAGGGCGTTGTGGTGTTTCAGGCTGACAAACGGCTGAACTATGAAACGGTGATTGGTTTATTTGACCTGCTGCGCAAGGTCGGCGGTACGCGCGTTGCGTTAGGCACCACAGATCGCGTGGCGACGCCTCAGCCAGGGAGCGACATTCCAGGCGTAGGAGTTCCAACCCTCCCCAATCAGGATCCGCTCAATCTAGGTCAGCCCATCGCCCCAAGCGTTACGCCAATTTTGCCTTTACCCTCGACTGATGCAGCGCCCAACGGTTCCGTCAGCACTCCGCCGCTATCCGCTCCCAATTCAACGGCTAACCCTTCAGTGCTGCCGCAGGTTCCAACGCAAGGAGCCTCATCTACACCGTTGACCCAGCCCTAATTCTCTTGGTCTAACCGAACTACGGTGTATATATAGGTCTTAAAATTTCCCTTTTATATAGGTTTTGGCTATGAACCGATTCATTAATCCCCTCCTCGGAGGGGCAGGGGTGGGTTAGTCAGTTGCGCCATGACTAACCCACCCCGCCCTACGGGCACCCCTCCAAGGAGGGGATTTTTCTCAGACTGTGTGTACACGGCAGGGCAATGACGAGGTAGAGTGCATCACTTTTCCTGTACTTGCTAGATTTGATCTACAGACAAGGCTTTAACTAACTCTGCGGCATCCAGAATACGGTGGAGATTTTGGGTTTGCAGTGCTGCCGTAAGCTTCGTGACGGGTAAATTCATCACCAAATACATTTTTTCGGTAGACAGACCCAACGCGGTTTGCCACTGAAGCATTTCATCACGAATGGTTTCTGACCACTTTTCAATGGTCAGACCATTGCAGAAGGCGGGAAAGGTTTTAATTTGGCTACACTGCATCTGAACGCGAAGGAGGGCAAGCACGTCAACCTTATCGCGCTCAATTTCTTGAAGAATGGACTCAATTAAGGTTTGTTCTACTGTTGCTGCTGTCATAAGGGATTTCCATATATAAACACTCTGAAAATCTCCCCGTACTTGCTTAATTATTAGAATAGCAACACTTTTGAAATAGTGAGCCAGCAGAGGTACAGTTTTTTACTGTAGAAGGAGGAAGGTCGCCCTCATTTCTGTTACTCAGATCAGCCATAAGCCAATGTCAACAGGCACTTTAGTACATAACACAGACCCTAGGGCTACATATCCAGATTTTAAATCTAGCCAATAGATAAACGTAGTGAAATTTCTGCGGTCAAGATAAATATTCGAGATCCATCGCCTCAGGATACTGGAACCACTAAAGCGTTCATTGCTTTTGCAAAAACCGATCAAGCTGGTTGGCAAAGTTTTGGCGATCGCGCTGGTTAAATGCAGGGGGGCCTCCGGTATCCACACCGCCACTGCGTAACTCATCCATAAAATTTCTCAAAGATAGTCGCTCTCGAATATTGCCCTCACTGTAAAACTCCCCACGCGGGTTTAGCGCAACGGCTCCCTTGGCGATCGCCTCAGCAGCTAACGGAATATCTGCGGTGATGACCAGATCGCCTGGATTGAGCTGTTCAACAATATATTGATCAGCAACATCTAGCCCTGAACGAACCTGAACCGCCTTGATATAGGGTGATGCCGAGATTTGCACCTCTTGGTTTGCCACAAACGTGGTTAGAATTTCTACCCGTTTAGCGGCTCGAAACAGAATTTCTTTGATCGGGTTTGGGCATGCATCTGCGTCCACCCAGATTTGAATGTTAGATATCGGTTTGGCATGCTCGTCAAACGCGGAACTGGAACCCGTTTTACCGTCCATTACAGCTTACCTAGCTATGATTCAGGTCGATTTGTGGCCTTGTCTGCGACAAACTGCGATCGCATTAGATAATGCAGCCAGTCGTTGGTATTCTTGGTGACACCCTTCATCTTTGCAATTTCTTCCGCCAGAATTGCGATCGTCTGCCGAATTTGCGCCTCGGTATGGTCGCAGCTCAAAAAGAACCGCAGACGAGCCGCATCATAGGGCACGGAAGGATAAATCATCGGCTGGGCATTAATGCCGCGCAGCAGCATCGCCTGAGAAAGCTGCACTGCTTTATAAGGGTCGCCAATAATAATGGGCACCACAGGCGAATCGTGACTGGTGCCCGTATCAAACCCTTGCTCTTTTGCCAAAGACAAAAACAGTAGCGTGCGCTCTTGCAGCCGAGTGACCCGATCCGGCTCGGCCTGGAGCCTCTGAAGCGCCACTAACGCAGACGCGGCATTAGAGGGGGTCATACCCACGCTATAGACAAACCCAGGGGACGTGTACTTAAGATACTCAACCATGACGGTAGAGGCTCCAATGTAGCCCCCGCAGCTTGCAAAGGATTTGCTCAAGGTGCCCATCCACAAATCGACATCGGTACGGGCAACCCCAAAGTGTTCCCCCACGCCGCGCCCCTCACGCCCCACTGCCCCAATCGAATGGGCTTCATCGACGAGCAAAAAGGTCTTAAAACGCTTTTTGAGTTCAATAATTTCGGGCAGTGGCGCTAAATCGCCATCGGTGCTGTAAACGCCTTCCACGGCAATCAGCACCTTTTCAAACTCATGGCGACGCGACTGAAGGATTTGCTCCAGCGATCGCACGTCATTATGCACAAAAGGGATGGTGGTTGCGCCGGAAAGCGTACAGCCGATTTGAATGCTGTTATGGCTGAGGGCATCACACACAATCAGGTCGTTTTTACCGAACAGATGCCCAATGGTGCTGACGTTGGTAGTGTGTCCGCCAATGTAGACAATGCAGTCTTCGGTGCCCAAGAAATCGGCGATCGCACCCTCCAACTCTTGGTGAATGGAGCGCTCCCCAGACACCACTCGGCTGGCTGAAACAGACGTGCCATAGCGATCAATGGCAGCTTTAGAGGCTTCCGAAACCGCTGGGTCTCCTGATAACCCTAAGTAGTTATAGCTGGAGAAATTTACTACATCTTGGCCTTCAATGGACGTGGTGTCTTTGGCGATGCCGTCATGCACCGTAAAAAATGGGTTGCCAATTTTCTTGCCCTGTTCTAGATATTCCTTGAGGTTCAGATACTCTGGTGAAAGTTCAAACTGATAAAACTCCGGCGGAATCGCTTGAGATGGAGCCGATCCATTTGCGCTGGTGGTTGAGGACTGATGACCGTTCCCTAACGCCTTAAGAGACGCTTCTGCCGCGTTTAGCGCTGTTTGAGCCACAGCGCTGCTAGACTCCACCGCAGGGGGTGTCACTAAAGCCTGAGAGGTGGCAGAGGTAGGCTGCGTTGAACCAGAGTGAATGGGAGTGAAACCAGCCGATAGAACCTCTTGCTCAATATAGTTAATGAGAGACCCAACCGTGGGGTAGTCCATCGCTAGGGTAATGGGGAAAGAGCAGTTCAGGCTGGCCTGAAGCCGACTCTTCATTTCCATCCCCATGAGAGAATCCATCCCCAAGTCTGTAAAGTTTCGGTCTAGCTCAATCTCCTCAGGGGAACTGAGTCCCATCACCTTAGCGATTTGAGTCTGCACATGCTGCGTTAACAAGCCTCGCCGCTCCTTGGGGGGCGCAGCCTCTAGCTGGAGCCGAAACGCTGAGTAAGCCTGAGTTCCAGCTTCAGCGACTGCTGCAACCTGCTCTAGGAAGGGCGGAACTACGCCATTCGACAACTGCTCCAGAAATTTAGACCATTCGATCTGCACCACGCCAATCTGAGACACATTCTGAGATGCATTCTGGGTCAGGAGTTCGCCCATGGTTTCTAAAGCCAGATCTGGGTCTAGGGGCGTAATGCCGCTGAGGGCTAGACGTGCTGTGTTGCGATCGCTCAGTCCCGCCGCCATGCCTACGCCGCCCCAAGGTCCCCAGTTGAGACTGAGAGCTGGTCGCCCTAGGCTTCTGCGGTAGTGGGCTAACCCATCCATAAAGGCATTGGCTGCCGCATAGTTGCCTTGCCCAGGGGAACCCAAGAGCGCCGCCACCGATGAAAAACAGACAAAAAAGTCGAGGGGCAGTTCTAGGCTTTGCGTATGTAAATTCCAGGCTCCTGCCACCTTCGGTGCCATTACTCGCTCAAAACGCTCCCAAGTTTGCCCCTGAAGCACGCCATCCTCCAAAACTCCAGCCGCGTGGATGATTCCGCGCAAAGGCGGCAGAGACGCTTCAATGGTCGTGAACATCTGCTGTACGTCAGAAGGTCGGGCAATATCTGCCTGAATCAGGCGAACTTGAGCGCCCTTTTGCTCAAGGCGCTTAATATCTTGTTGTGCCGCCTCAGAAGGGGAACTCCGACCTGTTAAGACTAGGGTTTTTGCACCTTGATCGGCTAACCAATGGGCAACTTGAAGCCCTAATGCCCCCAGCCCACCTGTCACTAAGTAGGTACCGTCTGCACGGGCGATCGCAGCGGCATCCGCAGGTTTTTCCCCCACAGACAGCACCACTTTCCCTTTGTGTTTTGCCTGCGCCATGTGTCGGAAGGCGTTGACGGCTTCCTCGATGGGGAAGACCTGATGGGGCAATGGCTGAAGCTGACGCAGCTCAAACATCTGCATCAAGTCCCGCAGCATAGACGTAAACAAGGCCGGAGTTTGGAGCGATACCTCTAACAAGTCAAAGGGAAAATAAGACACGTCCGCTCGCTGAGCGTGAACCTCGGACTCCTCCCATATACCTAGTTTGCCAATTTCAATGAATCGGCCTTTCGGGGCTAGAACCTCTAGATTTTTAGAGATAAAGTCGCCATTGAGGCTATTGAGAACAATATCAACCCCCTGCCCCTCGGTCAGCGCCAAAATTTCTGCCGCAAAATCTAGGGTGCGAGAGTTGAAGGTCTGCTCAACGCCCATGTCGTGCAAAAATCTCCACTTTGCAGGGCTAGCTGTGGCAAAAATCTGAGCGCCTGCCCGTTGCGCCAACTGCACCGCCGCCTGGCCCACGCCCCCCGCTGCGGCATGGATGAGGACGCGATCGCCCGCCTGAATGTTTGCCAAATGGTGCAGACCATAGTAGGCCGTCAGAAACGCAGTGGAAAGGGTTGCAGCTTCTGCCATGCTGAGGTGTTCTGGCTTGCGGATGACGCATGGGGCTGGCACGGTCACAAAGTTTGCCATACTGCCGATCGCATTGGCGGCAATCACTTCATCCCCAATCTGAAGTCCTTCAACCCCTTCGCCCATTGCCACAACCCGACCTGCACATTCCCCCCCAAAGGGTACGTCAGCGGCATTAGACAGCCCCATTTGCGCGAGATAAGCCTGAAGCATCCCGAGGGCATTCAACACATCGCGGAAGTTAAGACCTGCGGCATCGACCTGAATCTCTACTTCTGTGCGCCCAGGCGATCGACGGCTGACAGGTGCCAGCATCAGATTTTCGAGAATGCCGTAGTTAGAAATTTTGAGCTGGAACGCAGCGCTGCTGTCAGGACGCGTAAGAGTGGCGCTTTGCTCAGGCTCGTGACGGATTAGCCGCGCTACATGGCGATCGCCTTGGCGATAGGCAATCTGATCTTCCCCGTCTGGAAACCGGAGCTCCGTTATGAGGGCGGATATATTATCGTGGTCTGGGTCAAGATCTAGGCGAACGCATTGCAGATCGGGATACTCTAGGGCGATCGTGCGGCCTAAGCCCCAAAGAGCAGACTGCTGAAACTGGAGCGATGCGGCGGCGGCGGCTCCCACGGATTGAGCGCCCTGGGTAGCAAGCCATAGACGGGGAGATTCGGCAAAACTGACTTGGCCTAATGCCTGCACCAAATGCAGCGCACTGCCACAGCCTTGGATTTGGGCTGCGGTTAGATCTGAGATGGAAAGCAGCGGAGGCTCGGACGGCTCAGCTAAACTCCAGAGGTGAACCACGCCAGACAGTGACTGCCCATCACTCACAATGCGCTGTAGCAATTGTTGAAAATGCTCAGGATTAGCTGGATCGACGCGGTAGGTTTGGGAATCAACCTGCTCAAATTGCCGATCGGCAAAGACTAAAATGCAGGAGTCTCCCTGCGTCTGCAACTGCTGGCTTAACGCAACACCTACGCCATAGGCATCTGCAAAAATGAGCCAGGTTTGGGGCGATCGCAACGCCTCAAGCGTTTGCCCTATTTCTTCATCCTCCATCGGCAGGGCGGTGTTGGGTTTAGACTGCCAAGCCACCTCATACAGCCACTTGCTGCGATCAACCTCCTGCTGTAGCAACCGCTGAAGCATTCGGCGACCTACCGCTCGAAGGGTAAATCCTTCAATCTCGGCAACCTTCTCACCCGCTGCGTCAAACAAGGTTAAGTCAGCACAGACCTGTTTCGCATCAAAAGATTGCAGCCGAGCGTGACACCAAAGGGTATCTGGAGCCACACGGCTATAGACCTGCAACCGTCCTAGCGCCACGGGCAAAAACGTTTCATTGCCGCCGCCTAAATCTGCCGCTCCCAAGACCTGGAAACAGGCATCTAGCAGCACAGGATGAAGCGTATAGTTCTCTACCTCTGCGCTCTGTTCTTTAGGAAGCTGAATCCGTCCTAGAGCCTGATTTTCTCCCTTCCACAGCGCCTGTACGCCCTGAAAACTAGCGCCATAGTGGAGTCCTCGATTTTGAAGCTGGCGGTAATAGGTTGCAATCTCAATGGCTTCAGTACAGTCGGCCTGGATCTGGTTTAACGCTGCACCCTCTGTCGGGGCAGACGAAGGCGTAAACACCAGTTTGCCCGTGGCATGACGAACCGAAGAGAGCCGCGTAGCGTCAACTTCCTGGGGCAGGCTAAAAATTTGGAACCCATAGCTCGATAGCCCTTCTGGGGTGAGCTGAAGCTGGAGCGTAGCGCTGTCTTTGTCGCTCAGTAAAAGCGGCTGCTCAATAACTACCGCCTCAATCTGCCAAGAACTCTCGTTAAACACCTGAATCGCAGCGGCAGCAGCCATTTCTAAATAGGCGGCGGCAGGTAAGACGGGCTGCTGTAAAACGCAGTGATCTTGTAAGTATGCAGGCGATCGCGCACTCAGCTGAGACTGATACCGCAGCTCTGAAGTCCCTGCTAAGGGCAGCTTAAAGCCCAACAGCGGATGCAATGTCTGATGTTCTGTGCCTTTGGGGAGCGATGCAGCACCGTTCTTGCCCCCTGCCTTCAGCTCTGCTTCAGACCACCAGTACCGCTGCCGCTGGAAAGGATAAGTCGGCAAATTCACCCACTGGCGAACGTAGTCTTGCTCAAAGCCAGCCCAGTCTACCGCTACGTTATGGAGATAAAGCGCACCCAAGCTGCTTAAGACTTGCTGCCAGTCGAGTTGACCCGGTCGTAGACTAGGGAGCCACAGATTCTCTTCGTCGGGTAGACAAGCGCGTCCCATCCCCAGCAGAATCGGCTTGGGTCCAATTTCTAGAAACACGCGATACTCTTGGCGCGCAAGGGTCGCCATGCTGGCAGCAAACTTGACGGGCTGACGAATATGCAGGCACCAGTATTCTGGACTCGCAATTTCAGCGCCAATCAGATCGCCTGTGAGATTAGAAATAAGGCTAATTCGAGGACGAGCATAGGCGATTTCTGACGCGATCTGGGCAAATTCCGCCAGCATTGGCTCCATCAGTGCCGAGTGAAAGGCATGGGAAACCTGTAGCGGCTTCGTCTTAATGCCCTCTGCTTCTAGTTCCGTCACAATAGCCGCAATGGCGGACTGCTCACCAGAGATGACGATGCTTTGAGGGCCGTTAATGGCGGCGATCGCTACGCACCCAGAGTCCGCCATCGAATCCCCATAGCGCCGCACCGCCGCCGCAACCTTGGCTTCATCTGCTAAAACCGACACCATTGCGCCATTCTGGGGCAGTGCCTGCATCAAACGACCCCGTGCCGCAATCAGCCTTAAACCATCTTCGAGGCTAAAAACGCCTGCAATACAGGCCGCCACATATTCCCCCACGCTGTGCCCCATCACCACCGCAGGAGTGATGCCCCAAGACATCCAAAGCTGAGCGAGAGCATACTCTAGGGCAAACAGGGCAGGTTGGGTATAGGCCGTCTCGTCAATGGGGCTTTGTCCTTCCGCTTCGGGGTACAGAACCGACAGCAGCGACACCTTTAGCTCAGGCCGCAAAATCTCATCACAGCGATCTAAAATTTTCCGAAAGGTGGGCTGAGATTCATAGAGCGCTCTGCCCATCCCGACATACTGCGAGCCTTGCCCTGTGAACAAAAAGGCGATACGAGGCGTTTTTTTGCCTCTCACCTGTCCTTCCAGAACACCTGTGATATCTGTCTCTCCCGCCGCGAAAGCCGCAAGCTGCATCTGCACATCGGCACTCGAAGATCCAATGGCGGTTATTCGATGCTTGAACTGCGATCGCCCCCCATTGGCGGCATAACAAACATCCGCCAAAGACAGCATTGGATTCTGCGCCAGCAGCATTTGATACCGCGCACTCAACACGCGTAACGCTGGCTCACTTTTTGCCGAGAGCGTCAGCAGATGCCAAGGTCTTTGGAATTTGAAAAAATCAAGCTTAGGGTTCTTTTTCGGCGCTTCCTGAAGCACCACATGGGCATTGGTGCCCCCAAATCCAAAAGAATTGATCCCCGCAACGGCGGCGGTACCCTCTCGATAGGGCCAAGGTTCCAGGGTTTGCTGAACCTTAAGCTGGAGGGCATCAAAATCAATATAGGGGTTCGGCTCTTGAAAGTGTAGACTCGCCGGAATCTGCTGATGCTTGAGTGCCAACGCCACCTTAATAAACCCCGTAATGCCTGCCGCCGTCTCGGAATGCCCCAGATTGGCCTTGACCGAGCCAACCACACAGCGATCGCCCTCAGCGCGCCCCTCCTTTAAAACTGCACCCAGCGCCTTCAGCTCCATGGGGTCGCCGAGCTTTGTACCCGTACCATGGGCCTCTACATACTGCACCTGCCCTGGCGATACCCCAGCACGTTGATACGCTTCGCGCACGACCGCTTCTTGCGCCTCTGGATTGGGTGCAGATAGACCATTACTGCGTCCATCTTGATTCACCGCAGTCCCCAAAATAACCGAGTAAATGGAGTCGCCATCTTTTTGCGCTTGAGAGAGCGGCTTCAGCAGCACAACCCCCGCCCCTTCGCTTCGCACATAGCCATTGGCCTTCGCGTCAAAGGTCTTACAGCGACCGTCCGGTGCCATTAACCCCGCCTTACTAAAGCTCACGGATAAATCTGCCGACAAAATCACCTGTACCCCACCCGCTAAAGCCAGCGTACTTTCCCCATCCCAAAGGCTTTGACAGGCCAAATGCACCGCCACTAAAGATGAAGAGCAGGCCGTATCTACCGCTAAGCTAGGGCCTCTAAAATTCAGCACGTAAGAGATCCGGTTTGCCGCAATACAGTTGACATTCCCCGTGAGGGCATAGGGGTCATTACTGGTGACTAAAGAAGAATAATCGTGGCTAGAGATGCCAATAAAAACGCCCGTCTTGGAGCCAGATAAACGTTGCGGCACCTGCCCTGCATCTTCGAGGGCTTCCCATGCTACTTCTAAAATCAGCCGCTGCTGCGGATCGATGGTGTTGGCTTCACGGGGCGTAATGCCAAAAAAGGTGGGGTCAAACTGATCAATATTTTCTAAAAAGCCACCCCAGCGCGTACTCATTTTGTGGGGCTGGGTGGGGTCGGGGTCGTAAAAAGTATCTAGATCCCATCGGGATGATGGCACTTCTGTAATGGCATCCACATTGTCGTGCAGTAGTTTCCAAAATTCCTGCGGGTTATTGGCTCCTGGTAAACGGCAGCCAATTCCAATAACAGCAATAGGTTCTTTATGCATTTTGCTCCGACCAGACCTTAAAAAATTCAAGACTTAGACATTAGACCTGTTGCATCAATCTCGTCCCCCTCATCCCAACCCTTCTCCCACTAGGGGAGAAGAGCTAATTCCGGCTCCCCTCGCCCGTTCTGGGCGAGGGGCTGGGGGAGAGGGTCGTATTCGTGAAAGAGGTCTATTTACGATAGATAGCGGGTTTATATCTTCAGCCTTATTGATTAAACATTGCCTAAAAAAATAAAGTGCTAGTCAAACATTTCAAAATGCTCTTAAGCTCAACGGAGGTAATCCGCCGAATCGGCGCTAACGGTTGCGTTATGCTTCTTCTCGGCAAAGTTTTTAAGTCATTATAACGAGTAGACCTCGAAACAAAGACATGTAGCCCGTAATGGATTTAATCTAGGCTTGATGGGGCTAAGCACTGCCGAGATGATGCGCTAAAGCTTCAATACTGGGGTATTCCCAAAATAAGGTTGGCTCTAGTTCACACCCTAACCAGTTAGAAAGTTCAGCCGCAAGACTGACCGCACTCGAAGAGTCTAATCCGTAATGAGAGAAAGGCTCGGAGAGGTCTATGTCGTCTAGCGGAATCTTGAGATAGAGGGCAAGATTAGCAGTCATCCAGGTCTGAATATCTTCTTCTGTCGGAGCCAGGGTAGGGATGTTCAAATTTGGGATGTTCAAACTTGGGATAGTGCTGCTAGATTCTTCGCTCCCGAATGGAGGAGAGGATCGTGGACTGGTCAAAGTCTTAAGCATTGCTTCTGCTGCGGCCTGCACCTGTTGGAAGTCAACAGAACGCTCGCCCCAAGCCTCTAGCGTTGCCAAGCTCCCATCTATAAACCGAGCGCGGCATTCTGTCCGCTGAATTTTGCCGCTAGACGTTTTGGGGATGCTGCCGGGTTTTAAGAGGGCGATCGCATACACCTGAAGGTGATGATTCTCTGATATGGCTCTGCGCAGTGCAGCAAAGACTTCTTCTGCATCGAGCTGCCGCACAACGCTGCGCTCTACTTCTTGCACAATCACCAGACGCTCAATGCCACTAGCCTCTACAGAAAAAGCCGCACCGCCACCGGAGCGTAGGGCAGCGTGACTCGACTGAACCGTCCATTCAATATCGTGGGGATAGTGGTTTCGACCCCGAATAATAATCAGTTCCTTCAGCCGACCCGTCACAAATAGTTCCCCCGACTGAATAAACCCCAAATCGCCTGTACGGAGAAAAGGTCCTTCATGGGAATGATTAAGGTACGCATTAAAAATACGCTCCGTTTCTTGCGGCTGGTTCCAGTAGCCCTGGGCCACACTCAAGCTCGAGACCCAAATCTCACCCACCGTAGAATCTTCGCACTGCTCTAAAGCGGTAGGGTCAACAATAATGATCTTTTTCTCTCGCCGAGCCTGACCACAGCTCACAATTTTTTGAGCCGTTTGCAGCGAATGCTCGACGGGAATCGCCTGTTTGTCTTTGAGGGCGGCTGCATCAACCGTACAAACCACAGGCGGATTCATGCGAGTGCAGCCCGTGACCATTAAAGTCGCTTCTGCCATGCCGTAACAGGGATAAAACGCGGAGCGATGAAATCCATACCCTTGAAAAGCATTAGAAAAAGCCTCTAGGGTCTGAGGCCGAATGGGTTCAGCGCCATTAAATGCAATTTGCCAACTGCCCAGATCGAGCGTTTCGCAGTCTGCGGCGGTAATTTTGTTTACGCACAGGTCATAGGCAAAGTTAGGCCCACCGCTCGTGGTGGCACGATATCGAGAGATGGCCTGGAGCCAACGCACGGGCTTGCGTAAAAATGCGGTGGGCGACATTAAAATCATGGGTCGCCCAATGGAGAGCGGCTGGAGAATGCCGCCAATTAAACCCATGTCATGGTAGGGGGGTAGCCAAGAAACGCCGATGCTGTCTGCACCATCCTGAAAACAGTCCTGAATCATGGTGGCGTTATGGATAAGGTTGTGATGCGTCACCATCACGCCTTTTGGCACACCCGTAGAGCCTGACGTGTATTGCAGTAGGGCGATCGCCTCGCCGTCTAGCTCCGGCATTTTCCAGGTTTCAGCCGCTGAGGAGTCTAGGGTATCCGTGGCAATCCAATGGAGATGGGAGAATGCGCCTTGAGCATGTTCAAACTGCATCTGGCTTTCGGGCAGCAGTGCAGCAGTGGTCAGCGCAAAGGTGGCTTGGGCATCCGTCACAATGGTCTGTAGTCTTTGTCTTTTCTGATTTTGTTGCGGGGGGTAAGCGGGAACCGCCGTAACGCCTGCATAGAGACATCCCAGAAAAGCCGCAATAAACTCCAAGCCCGATGGATACAGCAATAACGCCCGTGAGCCATGGGCGTTATAGGATTGAAGATGGGCTGCAATGGTTCGAGCCTGAAGGTCGAGTGCCTCATAGGTCAGGCTGACCGCTTTCGTTTCGCCATCCATTAAAAATGTATATCCCGTCAGATCTGGCTGACAGGTTGCTCTGTGCCTCAGTACGTCTACAACGTTTGTTTGGGGTAAGGTATTCGTTCGCAACGCATTCACTGGGTCTAGGACGAGGGTTTCAATTTCTACTAAATTTTAAGACTATATCTCCTTAATGCAAGAAATGCTAAAGCAGCATTGCAGTTGCTCCTGATCGGCAAAATGTGTTTATCCTGTAAGTCTCTTTAATTTTCTGTGCGCGTTGCTTCTAAAACCTCATGGCATTGACTGATTGGTACGTCCCTCTTTTGACTCGCTATGCCACGCAGCGTAGGGCGGCATTTATCCGTAAAACTCGCGACCCTATAGCGACTCAAGAACGCTTTCTCAAGGGGATGCTGCGGCATTACCGCCATACTGAGCGCGGCAAACGCTATGCCCTGGGTGAAATTCGCTCGTTAGAGGCGTTTTGCGATCGCCTCCCCATCACCCAATACCAAGACTATGAACAAGACGTTAAGCGCACGGGCATGGGTGAGCGCAACATCTTAACGCCAGGTCCCATTCGGTTTATTACCCTCACCAGCGGCACCACAGGGCAACGCAAGTGGATTCCGGTTTCACCGCGCTTTCAAAATGCGCTCCAGCGCGCCAATATTGTCAGCATCGGCTTTTTGGTAGAGGCGCTACGGCAACAGGGCAAAACCTTGGGGAAGACTCTTGCAACCAATTCAATCCAGGTGTCTGGCAAGACCGAGGGCGGCATTGAACTAGGGCTAGCCAGTACAGGAAGCCTTCGCATGGGGAAACTTGTGGCAGCGCCTCTACTAACCCAGCCTTATGACCTACTCCAAATTACAGATAGTCGTACTCGGCACTATTTATGTCTG
>JANNDV010000196.1:0-27078 GCA_031387975.1 Acaryochloridaceae cyanobacterium OTE_75_metabat_521
GCAAGATGCTGGGGTAGATGCGGATGTGGCGCTGCCAGCGCAGGATGAGGGTATGGAGGGCTTCGGGTTGGGTGGGAAGGCTAAGGTGGTGAAGTTTGTAAAGCTGATAGTAGTCGGCAGTGGCGGCGCTAAGGGCAACTGCTTCTCTGGTTTGGGTGTCGGGATGGGTGAGCTGGATGGGGCGATTGGGGTTATGTGTCCAGCTTTGAAGCAGTTCTGTGGCGATGACCTGTTGGCTGGGGGGTAGGGGTGTGATTGTTGTGGGGGCTTCGATGGGGGTGAGATATGGCTTGAGGTACGGGTCGAGGTCGGGTTGATTTAGAAAGTAGTCTAAAATTGCGGGGTCAAGGCGGATGCCTCTTCTTATGTGGGCATGGTGAGGCATGAATTCAATTAAAGACCATGCTTGAAGCGCAGAACGAGAGGACAGTAGACGGTCAGTATTTTCTTCTGGAAATAGGGTGCTGAGAAGGGCAAGAGTGGGATAGTCTTTTTCAGGGTTTTCTTGAGCATGGGCACAGAGGCTCCCGCAGCCGGAAACCAGTTCTAAGCCGAGACAGAGCAATAGAGTATGACGCTCAATGATAGAGAGTTCAAAGTTTTTAGATAGGTGTTTTAGGGGAGATGCATATTTTTGAGAGAGCGTGTCGATGATACTCAGGAGCAGTGGCTTAAATTGTTCTGGCATAGATGAGGTCATAGTTTTATGCGCTTAAAAATTGAGTCTATATTACTATTTAAGTCGAGGGGCATGAGCTAGCAAGACTGTTTGGGAGATGGCGATGGATAAAGATTTTGCACGGGGAGAACGGCTTTATCGCAACCCCTCTGCGTTTCAGCCGCAGCAGTCTTGGTCTGATGAACAGGCTAAAAAAGAAGAAAATTGGCTGACGCTACGGGAAGAGAAGCGTAAGAAAAAGCCAAAAGCCTTTCAGCCTATTCCACTTCATCTCCAGTCGCCTGAGGCAATTAAGGCATACATTAATGGCCTCCCTGCTGCCCCTAAGCCCGCTGAAGCTAAACCTGCTGAAGCGAGATGGAAGCCAGCACCAGAACCATCCAAGGCTCCTGCTGCCTCGACACCACAAAATTCAGGATCCTCAGGCGGCGCTGCCACGAATTTAACGACTGAGGAATCGGTACAGCCTAAATCTAAGGTTGCTGCACCGCAAAAAATAGAGCCGACTTTGGTGGCTTCCACAAGGTTAAGCCCTGGGACGTTGGCAAAGTCCGAAGGCACTCCTGTAAAGCAGACTTCCCTTAAGCCTCAGTCCAGCGCTATTTCCGATAAGCCGCAGCGTCAGACCGCTCAAGTCATTGCCGCTGCCCCTCAACCGCAACCGTCTACTCAGACTCAACCGCAGCAAGTGGCTCAGGCTACTGCCCAACCTGAAGGGCAATGGATGAACTCCGGCGTTGCCACAAAAGGTGGCCTAGAGACTATTCCGTTCGATGGTCGAGTTATACGGAAAAACAAAGAAGGAAAGCAAGTCATTATTCCTGTCAAATACGGGCAGCAGTTTCAGATGCAGCCTGGAGATCAGCTTCAGAATTTTTTCAATCTGACTAGATTTAAGACCCAAGATAGAGCAAATTCCCCAGGACAGACCGCTTCTGTAAATACGTTTAAGGACAAGCTTAAGAACAATGCCCAGAAGCGACTTCAGAGTAATTATAATCGCCTTGATACAGACCTCAAAGAATATAAAAATCTAAGCCCCAATAACCCCAAGTGGCAGCAACTGCGACAGCTCAGTCAAAAAGACCAGCAGCTCATGCAGCTTAACCAACGCCTTGACCGTCAGATTTCTGATTTAGTCATCAAAGACCGCAAAGAGACCTCCTTCACGCCGCCCAATGCCTTCATTGACCGAGACGATGTCTATCCGATGGGGGTGGTTAGTCCTCAAATTCAGTCACAAATTAAGCAAATTGAGTCTCAGCAACAACTGCTCAAGATTGCCAGACGGCAGATGCAGGCGCAGTATCCAGCATTGGCGGTGATTGACTCTGCCAAGGTAGCAAACAGCAGTAATGCCCAATTGCTCGGCACTATCAGTCAAGGGTTTGGTCAGATTCAGTTCAATATCAAGGATTTGAGTCAGCAAATTCAGAAAGACCCTTCTAAGGCGCTGCTGCTCGATGATGTGGTGAAGGGAACGCTGCAAGGGTTAAAGATTGACCCGAATGACCCAAAGCAATCTGAGACGAATAAACAAATCATTGACTATTTGAAGTGGGAGAAGACGAAGGACAACATCCTCAAGTGGGGTGGGACGCTATTGACGGGTGGACTGACAGTAGGTGCGATTATTGCCACATTTGCTACTGAGGGTCTAGCTTTACCGTTCTTTTTGGGGTTAGGAGGTGCAGCTACGGGGTTGGGGACGGCAGCCTATGAATATCGAGAGTTGGCGACGGTAGATTTGGCGGCGAATGCGCAGCAGGGTGGGACAAAGCTAACCAGTCAGGATAAGGATACGGCTCGATTCAATCTGATCATGGGTCGGGTCAATCTGCTGATGGCGGGGCTGGATGTCGGGCTGTCTGTGAAGGCGGTGACGGGGCTGTTGAAGCTGGGCGCAAAGCCGATCAGCCAGTTTAGCCAAGTTTTAGAACTACAAAGAGCTGGAAAAACGGAAGAAGTACTCGAAAGTCTCCAACAGTTAAGAAAGGAAGTTGATCCTAAAACATTTGAAGAACTTGAGAAAATTCGCATCGTTCGCCAAGATAATGACTTCTCTGCTCAAGTGAACCACAAAGGAAAACCTAAATCACACATTGGCAGTAGCGGCTCAGTTATTCCTAGTAATGCTGTGGGCAAAACTTCACTTATCGAACACATTTATGGTGTAGATCCAGCCAAGAGCAATAGTCCTTTTACATCATTCATGACCGAGAAAAATGGTGTAGCCAAAGTCTATGGCTCAAAGGAGATTGAATTAAACATTTCTCGATTAAAAGCAGATATTAAATTGGGAAGACTCAAAGACATTGAAATTTTTGCGCCCAAGGAGATCACAAATTCGATCAAATTAGAAGCAGAAAAAATTTCTCCTGGAATTAATCTAAGCAAAGGTATTGCTCAAGGAAATAAAGGTATTGAAACATATGTAAAGACTCTTGGTTTAAGCAAGAGAAAAACCGAAAAAATGATACGTTTGCTAAGAGCATACTCAGATACGAGTAGGGACGGTGAGTTTTTAATTAGAGGATCTATTCCTAAGGATTACTATTTAGGGCCATATCCTGCTGGTCAAATTCAACAATAGATGAGTTATTGAATTAAATAATATGACACCTGAAGAAATCCTTTTTACTAAATTTGATGGCACTCATGATCATTTCTATGAAGTGCTTTGGGATGAACTTGATAGTCCAGAAAGTTATAAAAATCGTATCCCTTTATTAATTAACTTAATGTCTTATGGTCAACCTTATCACCGCTTGTTATCGTGTATTATGCTAATTTCTTGGGGCTATATTGCAGGATTCCAAACTCTAATTGAGTGGGCAACCAATCCAGAAAAATCTCCTTGGCATGAAGAAGCTGTTATACGAGATCGAATAACAGATGCTGATTCAGCTTTTGAAAAATTAGCGGAAGCTATTGGCACAAGCTATAGTGGAATTGAGTCGCAAGAAATTTCTGTTCTAAGAAAAATGGCTGTAAAAACTTTATTAAAACTTTTTCCAAAGACGTTATTTGATAATACATTAACGTTCACAATTTATCGAGGAAAGGAAGAATTGCTCCCTTCTATCGTTGAAGATATTCGCACAGCGATAGATAAAAGCTTTGAGGTTCTTGATAGCCAGGAAGGACTCAACTTTGATCTTCAGATGCAAGTTGCTAGTCTGATAGGTATTCTTGATGAGTTCGATGAGTCTGCGGTTATTAAATATGCCAAAAATCTGGTCAAAAAGTTTCCAGATGACCGCCGAATGCTATTTGAATTAGTTTCTGTTCTTGGTAGCTGTAAAAGCTTGCAAGCACTTGAAATACTGAAAGATTTACACCGAAGCAATTCAGATTTGAAAGAGCATGTAGAAAATGCATTAAAGCGCTTTAGAGAAGCGCAAATGACCTAAAAACTTAGTGATTTAGACATGGTAATTTATTTTTATAGTACCCGTGATGAATATGGCTGTTTCTCAAATTTCTCAGCACACGGATTTGAATTGAGTAATCTGTGGTGGCTAACCAGCGAGCACTATTTCCAGGCACATAAATTTATTGATACACCTCACTTTGAAATAGTTCGACAGGCAAAGTCTGCTAAAGAAGCAGCTCTAATGGGGCGAGATCGTCAGCGCCCTCTTCGTCCCGACTGGGATGATGTGAAAGATAAGACTATGTATTTAGCAGTACTGCGTAAATTTGAAACTTATTCAGACATTCGCTCCGTTTTACTAGGCACAGGTGATGAAGAATTGGTCGAAAATACTTCTACAGATTATTATTGGGGCTGTGGGATTAATAAAACTGGAGAAAATAGGCTTGGGCAAATTCTTATGGAAGTTCGAGAGGAATTGCGCATTAAACGATTCTACTAATTATTCGGATTTAAGTTTGCTCAAGCCCAAGAAAGAAGAAATTGGCTAATGCTGAAAGAAAAACGGCGATCGCATCCATTAACCCATGAAGTAGCAACGCTTACTCCAAAAACTACAGCGTGGATTATTTCTGCTGGGGCTTGGGCTGGTGCTGGCGCTGATCTTTCTTTGGTGCCAAGCGCCCAGCCTTAATGCTGAACGATCGCAGCCACTCCCTCAACACCCCTATATTCAGGTCTATACCAACCATAATCCTCTAAACCGCTACCGGGAACCCTATCGCAACCAAACTCGACTAGGCGACAACTTAGAGCAGATCATTGTCGATCAGATTGGGCAGGCGCGCACCAGTGTTGATGTGGCAGTGCAAGAACTGCGATCGCCTGTCCCTTGTGAATGTGGTTGTGGCTCTGGTGGATACTCAAGGGGGTAAAGTTAAACCTCCGTTGATGAGCGCTGAGATTGCTGTTTATACTGCGGCTCTATTTGAGCATGCGTTCTAAAAATTGCTGGGCGCGATCGCACTTAGGCCGACTAAAAAATTCCACTGGTGGGCTGTCTTCTTCTAAAATGCCCTGGTTAAGGAACCACACTCGATCTGAGACATCCCGCGCAAACCCCATCTCGTGGGTCACAATCGCCATAGTCATTCCGCTTTGTGCAAGTGCTTTCATCACCTCCAAGACCTCCTGCACCATCTCAGGATCTAGCGCCGAGGTGGGTTCATCAAACAGAATGACCTCAGGGTTCATGGCTAGGGCACGGGCGATCGCCACGCGCTGCTTTTGCCCTCCCGAGAGTTTGGAGGGGTAAACATTGGCCTTTTCGGCTAGCCCCACTTTGCCCAGAAGCTCCATGCCTGCTTCTTTCGCTTCTGAGGAATGGACTTTATTGACCTTAATGGGTGCATAGGTGACATTTTCTAAAACTGTCATGTGGGGGAATAAGTGAAAGTGTTGAAACACCATCCCAACTTTTTGCCGAATTTTTGAAATATTTATCTTCGGATCGGTCATATCTTGGTCGCCAAAATAAAGCCGCCCTTTAGTAGGCTTTTCGAGCAGGTTCATGCATCGTAGCAAGGTAGACTTACCACAGCCTGAAGGGCCTAAAACGGCAACTACTTCTCCCTTACGCAGTTCAGTAGAGATACCTTTAAGCACTTCTAGAGAGCCAAAGGATTTATACAAAGATTCTGTTCGCAAAACAACGTCATTCATCAACCGTTTATCTCCTGATTTAAAATCATAGGGCTTAATTTCTGGTAGGTTGGCTTAAATCGCTACTCGCTGCGCTTTAGTCGTCGCTCTAGGGTTGATGCCGCCGAAGTAAGCCCCATAACCATGAGGTAGTACAGCAGCCCTGCCGTCAGTAAGGGTTCAAAATAAATATATTTGTTAGCACCCACAATCTGGCTAGCCCGTAAGGTTTCCACAACGCCAACGGTAGACACCAAAGAAGAATCTTTGAGCAGCGAGACGGTCTCGTTGACGAGGGCAGGCAGAATATTCTTCAGCGCCTGAGGCAAAATCACGTCCATCATCATCATGGGATAAGGCACACCGAGAGACATGGAGGCTTCGCTTTGTCCTTTATCTACGGCCTGAATTCCTGCCCGAATTGTCTCAGACATGTATGCCCCAGAGTTGAGGGTAAAGGTGGTAACACCAGCCTGGAGCGGCGTGATATCAAACCCAAATAGCTGAGGAATAGCGTAGTAAATCAACGAGAGTTGGAGCAGTAGCGGTGTGCCCCGAAATACTGAGGTATAGGCATTGGCAATCCACTGAAGCGGCCTGAAGCGAGAGATTTTGAGCAAAGAAAGCCCCGTTGCGGCAATGAGTCCCAAAAAGACTGAGCTAAGCGTAAACAGGAGCGTAGTGGGAATGCCTTTGAGGATAAACAGGTAGTCATCTAGGCTAAGACGACCGAAGTTGATGTTAAGTCCGCCCTTTTTAGGCGTCTCTGCGGGAGCTTTTTGGGCAGCAAGCGCCGTGGTGTTTTTAGAAAACCACTGTTTCGCCAGCGTCTCTAACTCGTTGCTTCCCTTCATTCTATAAAGGACTTTATTAAAAGGCTCGGCCAGTTTAGACCCCTTGGGGAAGGCGATCGCAGAGCCAGACTGCTCCTCGGAGGGAATAATGGCGTACTCCAAGTCGGGGTTGGACTGGATGAAGCCTTGAGCGATGGTATCTTCGATGATGGCCGCTTCAATACGTTTAGCCCGAATCTCCTGAATAATATCGGGGACTTTGTTGAGCTGCTTAATCTGTATTGGTACTTTTTTAGCGATCGCCTTGGCATTTTGATCCTGGATGCTCCCAAGCTGGACACCGACGTTCTTCCCTTTGAGATCTGCTGGCTTTTTGAGGTTGCTGCCTTTAATCGCAACGATGGTATCTTTTGCTTCGTAGTAAACAATGGAAAAATCAACGTTTTTTTTGCGCTCTGGGGTGGGGGTCATCCCTGCCATCACAAAATCAGCTCGTCCTGCCTGAAGGCCAGGAATCAGACCATTGAAGTCTGATTCTTGGATTTTGAGCTTAAAGCCCAACTCACGAGCGATGGTATTGGCAATATCCACGTCAAAGCCCACAATTTTGCGTTCTCCCCCAGTGGTGTCATAGAACTCGTAGGGTGGATAGTCTGGGGATGTAATCATTACCAATTCCTCTTTGCCGACGGCAGATTGGGCATTGACCCGAAAGAGGTTGAAAGGGTGAACGATCACTCCTATTGCCATTGCAATCGCAAGGAGGGTAAGAAAAAGCCGCTTTTTTCTATCGTGCATTTAATTTTTGTCAAAAGTTCTGGCTTATGTTGCCTGCCAGCGTATCTTGCAGAGACAGAAAGGATATGTGTGCAAATTTACGGTTGAGTTTTTGCTTTAACGCCGCTTTATCATCTAACACAAACTTTTGGTTGACGATACTTTGTGCCTCATCTGCGCCATACTGGTCTATCAATAAGGCGTTGAATCCGAAGGGCACCAACATCATGATTCCTGGCGAAATTTTGGTAGAAGATGGCGAAATTGAGCTGAATGCAGGCCGTCCTACGGTGCAGATGCAGGTGGCAAATACAGGCGATCGCCCCATTCAAATTGGTTCTCATTTCCATTTTTTTGAAGTGAATACCGCTCTGACTTTTGACCGAGCAGCAGCGCGTGGAATGCGCCTGGATATCCCAGCAGGGACTGCGGTTCGATTTGAGCCAGGGGATGAAAAGTTGATTACGCTGGTTCCCTATGTAGGCACCCGCGAAGTTTATGGCTTTAATGCTCAAATTGAAGGCAAGCTAGAGCCAAAGGCAAAAGCAGACGGCAAACAGAAAAAACGTAAATAAATTCCCACTCCACCAGAATCGGTTGGCTTGGGGCAACAACAATCTGATAATTGCGTCGCAAATGTGATCATTTAAGGATGGGTAAACAACCCCTGTCCCTTTAGGGCTGACGATTGTTTACTGCCAATCAATCTATGCGGTGGAACTCAACACGGTTTCAAGGGGTCAAAGTGCTAATCAGGGTTCAAAGAAACTCAGCTCTGTTCTCGATCAACGGTGAGATAGCTTGAAAACAATACAGTCATTGGCAATTTTGGTTTTCTTGGTGACGGGCGTAATGGTTGCGCAAAATGCTTCCGCACAGTCTCTGAATGCGCCGTCGTCTTCAGTTCCGACAAAGGCTGCTGACCCAGCCCCACCCTCGCGCACAACGGCTTCGGTATATGTCCGTCAAGGCGATCGCGCGTTTGCAGAGGGTAAATATGCTGAGTCGGTTGAGGCGTACACGAAAGCCCTTGAGCTTTATAACCTCAACGACTATGCCTACTACAATCGCGGTCTAGCCTACCGAAAGCTTAAAGACTACAAAAATGCGATCGCCGATTTCTCAAGAACGCTTCAGCTCAACCCCGAAAATACCTTTGCGTACCTGTATCGCGGCATGACGCTTCAGGCCAATGGTCAGACTGATTTGGCGATCGCAGACTATACCGCACTCATCAAAATCGATGAGTCTCAGCCGCTGGCTTATCTCAGACGTGCAGAAGCCTACGTCAGCCTCAAGCAGAATGACAAAGCCAGAGAAGATTTCACCCAGGCCACTTCTCTCTACAGAAAACAGGGCAATCAAGGACAGGCTGAAAGGGTGCAGAGCCAAGTGCGAGCAATTAAGTAAAACCCAAGCGGGGGTACTCAGATTTAAATCTGAGTTAAATCTATACCAAGCTCACGTAACTTCTCAGCTAACTTGGCTGATTTTTTGGCTTCAGCATCTGCACGCTGTGTCTCAGCATCTGCACGTTGGGATTCAGCCTCTGTGCGCTGCATCTCAAGCATCGCTGCTTCAGCAGGTGTAGGAACCATTTGGAAATCAGCGGTAAAGTAACGTAGTTTTTCTTGATCAATACCTAAGTAAAGTTCTAGTTCTTCGCTCCATCGCAAATTCTGCGTATTTGGCGCGATGGGTTGATAAGTATTCCCAATTAAACGGAACCCTTCAAATTCGAGCGTATCGGGGGAAAACCAAAAGTACTCTGGGGTGCGGAATCGATCTTGGTATAGGTTCTTCTTCAGGGTTCGATCTACAGAAGCGGTGGAATCAGAGAGCAGTTCAATAATGAGATTGGGATAGCGCCCTTCTTCTTCCCACACCACCCAGGAAGGTCGAGGAGTGCGGGTGGTCGGCTGAACGAGAAACAGGTCTGGCCCTCTAAAATCTCGGTTGCGAAGCTGCTGACGGCTAAAGTAAATTGTTAGATTGGCACCAATAAAAAAATCGTCTCGCTCACGCCACAGCCACTCTAAGCAGCTCACCAACATCATGAGCTGGGTATAGTGCAGGGAACTTTCCATCTCAGGCTCGTCACTAAAAAGTAAGGATGCGTCAGGCATCTGCGTTTCAAATTGTTCTGCCGTGAGATACATAAGAATAGATTCTCAAGGATATTGGTCATTACGTCGGCTGTAATGGACTTATGTTAACATTTCTGGCTAGATCAATATTTCTAAGGGTTAAGGGAGATCGCCGACGAAAGCACAAACCACACCTCTCATAGAAATGATCCCTTTGCCTCATTAATCGGCATCACAAAACAATGCTATTTGCCTTGATTTTTAGCCTTTAAATCGCAATAGAAGTCCCTAAATTCAAGACAATTTGGGTGGATGCAGGCACCTCAGGAAACGTAGTAACAGCTTGAGTAGGGTTAGCGGAACGCGGTCGTGTGTACCACCAGTCTTGAGCCTGGGAAGAAAGCCGATCGGTATAGAGGGTCAACAGCGTTGGTTCAGATGTGTTGCCATAGCCCACCAACTCCACACTGTAGGTGGGGTAGCGCTTAGCCGCCATGTCCGGCACAAAGCGATTGCCAATGCGTCGCCAGCTTGGTTCTTTACTGTGCCATTGAATCCGGCAGCAAGGCCACGGGAGCTGCTCTCGATCAAAAAGACGGCAGCAAGGCCCAATAATTCGATAGCGAAATTGTCCCCCTGGACTATGCAAAATAGCGTCACTGGGTAAAGGATGACGGCGGCTCAAACTAACCAAGGGTAAACCTGTCCTTCGAGCGTAGGCAAAACCCATGATAGCGCTCTACTGTTCTGATGTTGTAGCCAGAAATGTTTCGACTTGGGCGGCGGTGGGCTGGGCAGCGATCGCCCCTGCCCCTGTCGTTGTCAGCGCCCCAACCGCGCTGGCATAAAGCATAATCTGCCTTACCGTTGCGGGATTTTTAAGATCTGGCTGCTGACAAAGCTGATGGATTAACCCCGCCGTAAAAGCATCTCCAGCCCCCGTTGTATCTACCACCTTGACGGCAAAGGCAGACACCTGTCCGGTAATGCCCTCCAGCCAGTAGCGACAGCCTTGCTCACCTGCGGTCACAAAAACGCCCTGAACCTGGGGGTAACGCGCTACAACGGCATGAGGATCTGAGGACTCAAAAAATAGCTCAGCTTCTTCGTCGGTCAGCTTAATGAAATCTGCCTGGGCTAAAACCGCATGAATCAGCGACGGTGCCTCCGCTGGGCTAGGCCAGAATACAGGTCGCCAGTTTAGGTCTACGAGTCGTTGTAATCCATAGGTTTTAGCGAATGCTAGCGCCCGATACATCGTCTCACGACTATTGGGGTAGGCCAGCGCTAGGGTACCCAATACTAAAAACTGCGCAGACTGAAATAGGGGTTCAGGGAGTTTAGAGGCTTCAAGCTTTGCGTCTGCAAAGGCGGTGGTGTCGGTGGTTCCAAACCCTGCAAAGTGGCGATCGCCCTCCAAAGTTCTCGTCACATACACCGTACGCGTCGGCGCATCAGAATGACGCTGAAGCCCCTCTAAGTTAACGTCTAAAGCGTTTAAGACCTGCACTAGCGCATCACCCGCTGCATCTTGTCCAACGCAGCCCAAGTACGCAGCAGGGGTACCCAAATGCGCTAACGCACAGGCCACGTTGGCAGGTGCGCCCCCAGGATACTCTGTCCAAGTTTGAACTGTTTCTAAAGGTTGCCCAGGCTGATCGGCAAGATAGTCAAAAAGAAGTTCGCCAATACAGAGAACTTGAGGAATCGCCATTGATTTACTCCTTGCATACGTCCTATGGCACTGCACCTAAACGAATTGGCTTTTAGACCAAAGTAGCGCAGTCGTAACAGAATCTGGGTGGCGTGGTGTTTTAACATCTTCTTAAGATTTAATGAAAGACATCCCGAAGTGTACCCCCACTCAACGTTTACTCGGCGTAAAGGCTCGCAATCATGGTCAATGTTCAACCGCAACGCCTATATGGCTCAAACGCCCAAACCCCAAACCTGAATACTCCAGAGACAGCCTCTCTAAAAGGCAAGCATCAATCCTTAGATGCGTACTATCAGCAGGTTAAGCAAATCATTTTGGCGCGGCAAAGCGCCATCACCGGGTTGCTGCCAGCCAGTACCGCCGTTAACGCCCATGGAGACTATACCGATGCCTGGGTGCGCGATAACGTCTATAGCATTTTGGCAGTTTGGGGACTGGGGTTAGCCTACCGCAAGGTAGACGATGACCAAGGCCGCGCCTACGAACTCGAGCACAGCGTGATTAAGCTTATGCGGGGGCTGCTTACCGCCATGATGAAGCAGTCTCTTAAGGTCGAGCGTTTTAAAGAAACGCAAGACCCCCTAGATGCCATGCATGCCAAGTACGACACCCATACGGGCAATGCCGTGGTTGGTGACGATGAGTGGGGGCATTTACAGCTTGATGCCACCTCGCTGTATCTGCTGATGCTGGCTCAAATGACGGTTTCGGGGTTAGAAATTATCCAGACCCTAGATGAAGTCGATTTTGTCCAGAACCTGGTGTACTACATTGGTCGCACCTATCGCACACCAGACTACGGCATCTGGGAGCGCGGTAATAAGATTAATCACGGCAACCCAGAGCTTAATACCAGTTCTTTAGGGATGGCAAAAGCTGCCCTTGAAGCAATGGATGGGCTAAATCTGTTTGGCCTGCGGGGTGGCCCATTAAGCGTCATTCATGTCTTGCCGGATGAAGTGGCGCGATCGCGCACCACCCTCAGCTCCCTATTACCACGAGAATCTAACTCCAAAGAAATTGATGCGGCTTTACTGAGCGTCATTGGGTTTCCGGCCTTTGCGGTAGAAGATCGAGGTATTGTGCAGCGCACCCGCCAGAAAATTCTCGATAAGTTAGCCGGAAACTATGGCTGTAAACGTTTTTTGCGAGACGGGCACCAGACCGTATTAGAAGATACCAGCCGCCTGCACTACGAACCCGAAGAACTTCAGCAGTTTGAGCATATTGAAAGCGAGTGGCCGCTCTTTTTTACCTACCTAATTTTAGATGGGCTATTTCGGGGAGATACCGAACAAGTTGAAACCTTTCGCCAGAAGATTCAGCCTTTATTTGTAGAGCATAACGGCTGGTCTCTGCTACCGGAGCTGTACTATGTCCCCGCCGAAAAAATTGCGGCTGAAAAAGCTGCCCCCTATAGCCAAATTCGCTTACCTAACGAAAATATTCCGCTGATTTGGGCGCAAAGTCTCTATATTTTGGGCGAACTGATTGCCGAAGGCTTTATTGCCCTAGGTGATGTAGATCCGCTAGGGCGACATCTGCGACTCGGTCATGCCCCTGCCCCTGTGGTTCAAATTGCGCTGTTAGCAGAAGATGAAACGCTCCAGCAAGAGTTACGAACCTTTGGGGTAGAAACCCAAACCCTTCAGCAAATCGAGCCAATTCAGGTCTTGGAGGCAGAAGCCTTAGCGCGCGCCTACAGCCATTTAGGACAAAACCGTCAGCTTGGACTGAGCGGACGACCGATTCGTCGCCTTCGCAGCCTAACGACGGCCTGTTTGTATCGGTTCCAGGGACAGACCAAGGCATTTTTGCCGGCCTTTCTTGACCAAACTCAGTTTTACCTCACCCTCGACTACCACTTTTTGGTTGACCAACTCAAGACCGAATTAACCTATATTCGCCGTCATTGGTCGCATCTAGGCCGACCCACGGTAACGCTGCTACTGACTAAAACGATGCTACTAGGGGGACGTAAGCCGCTTCTGCATTTATTTCAAGAACTTAACAGCGGCGAATGCAATGGAGTGAAGGTAAAGCTAGGGCCGCTTCAGCAGCTTTTGCTGATGGCTGGGGTTGAGCGGATGGATGCGCTACGAGAGTTTGAGTTTGTCCCCTCTGACCGGATGGATCCTCGGCAAGTTTCGATCCACCTACCCCTCAACGCTGACCACTGTAAACCGCTCACCTACACCCTAGAAATGAATCTAGAGCGGGAGACCGATATCTTGCTTTTGCTTAAGCGGCTTCAGCAATCTACTAATCTCTACGAACAGGTGGAGCTATTGCAAACGCTGATTCACCTCAAGGGTTTGGCCTTTGATACAGGGCTGGGCGATCGCTCCGCACTAGGCGTACGCTCCGCACCCAGAATTCGTCAGGAATCTGTCACGGTTCAGGATTTACTGAACGAGGTCTATGACAAGGCAGGAGAACTGCGGCTCTGGAGCATCATCCGGCGAGTGGCAGGGCTATTGGACAAGGTGGATATCACCCTCTCAGATTCTCTGACCCATATTTTGGTGCGGCAGCGACAGGTGGCGGTGGGTAAGTCCTATAGCGCTGCGTCGCTGATTTCGCGCCCTATGTCGCATTTTGAAATCATGGAGAAAATTGCGGTATTCTGCCGAGAAGATATCCGCGATCGCGCCCTTACTCAAGAGGTCATCATCTATCTCAATCTCTTACTGAAGGCGGAACCCAAGCTTTTTGACGGGTTACTCACGCTTCGGGTGGGCTACTTCATCTTGCTGATGATCAGCGAACTGGCAAGTGAGCATCACCTGACGCAAGACGAAGCCTATGAGCAGCTCATGAACCTCAGCCCCTTTGAAGTCAAAGAATTGCTCCGTAAGGCGCTGATTGATTATGAGGTGCTGAATCAAGAGTTATTGAGTCAAGAATCTTTGCATCTGCGTAGCCCTCAACAGTCGATTGAGTGGATTGTGAAGCCGGAAAGCAATGCGGTAGAGGAGCAGCCAGGAAGTAGCTGGCACCGCAAGCGCGAACTTCAGGGGATGCTGAATCGACTGCCGCCTCAGTTTTATCCAAGGGTGTGGCAACTGCTGAAGCACTGTAAAGGCATCATTATTGGAGACAAGTTAGAGCGGCGTAACCGTCTGGACAGCAAGGCGATTTTGTCGGAGATGACCCCTGGCGAAACGAACTTTGCGCTGCGGATTGAGCATCTGCTCAACAAAATTAGCGCACCCCAGTACCGTCAGCTCAATATTGAAACCCTGATGGAACTGGCGGCAATTGTAGAAGCCAACCCTACATTTTACCTAGAAGATTATTTGGTGATGGATGTACTGATTGGTCACGCAGTGCGGCTGGCTTATTTGGAGCAGTTTGAGGAACGGGGCGATCGCTACGATGAGTACAAGAGCCAAGCCTGGGACGATTTTTACGATAGCTCGCCGCTGCGTTGCGCTCAGTACATCGCCGCCGCACTAAAATACCTCACCCAACTGGGGTCTGAGGTGTCAGGTGTAGGCGGTTGACATTTTATAGAATTCGCCCACCAAATACAGCGATCCACACAGGACTTTTAGCGGGGCTGGGCATAGCAGCGTGCTTTGAATTTGCGTTAGTCCGTCACTTAGGGTTGGGGCAGTCCCGCAGCACTCTAAACGCGGGCAAACTGATCGCGCCAAATCAGCCAGTTTCTGAGGGTCTGCGCTGCTGTGTTCTGGGACGGGAACTAAAGTGAGGCGATCGCCCTCTCTCAACAGCGCCTCAAAAATATCGGCGTGGTCCTTTGTCGAGAGCATCCCCATCAGCCAATGAACCGCGCCAGAGTGGACGGTATCAATATACTGCCGCAATGCCTTTGCTGCTGCTGGGTTATGGGCACCATCTACCAGTAGCTTCATACCTTCCCATTGCGTCGAGTGTAGTCGCCCTAGCCATTGGGTTCGCGCCATTCCAGTCTGGATGGCGGCTTCAGAGATGTCCCAGCCCTGCTTCTGAAGAATCTTGAGCGCTGCGATCGCCAAGGCTGAGTTCCCCAACTGCACGTCGCCTACAAGCGGCAGTGGGTAGGAGATACTGTCTGCGATCGCCCAAGGGTAAGGCTCGGTCTTGTCTGGCATCCACTGGGCAGCGGGTTGCCAAACGACGGGGCAACCCAGATCTTCAATGCGCTGACGCACCACTGCATCAGCTTCGGGTGGAAGTACCCCAACCACAGCAGGGCATCCTGGCTTCAAAATTCCTGCTTTCTCACGGGCGATATGGGCAAGGGTGGGGCCAAGACGCTGCCAGTGTTCAAGGCTGAGAGAGGTGATGATGGTAGTTAGGGGGCGATCGCACACGTTGGTTGCATCTAACCTGCCCCCCAAACCCACTTCAATCACCGCAATATCTACCGCCGCCTCTGCAAAAATGCACCAAGCCGCCGCCGTCAACACTTCAAACTGGGTGGGGGAAGGTTGATCTGGGTTAATAATTGCTGCTACTCGATTGAGCGCATCTAGTAATACATCTGGTGCGATGGGCTGATTGTTCAGCGTGATGCGTTCTGCCCAGTCCACCAGATGTGGCGATGTGTAGCGCCCCACGGTATGACCCGCTGCCGCTAAAACAGAAGACAAGTAGGCACAAACAGATCCTTTGCCGTTGGTGCCTGCCACATGAATGACAGGAACCTTTTGGTGAGGATCCCCAAGCTGCGCTAAGAGCACCAAAATTCGATCTAAGCCTAGGTCAATGCCAAAGCGCTCGTACTGCTGTAAAAAGTCTGCAATCTCTGAATTTCGATCCATGCAGCCGCTAAACAGAGACAGATTCTTCTGCGGTTTCGGGTGCTGCAATCAATGCCAGCTCAATCACATCTTCTTGAGGTTGGCTAATGTGGGCACGAATCCCAGGGCCAAAAAATCGCTCAATTTTGCCTTGTTTCACCATCCACTGGTCAAAGGTACGGCCTGGGGATGTAAATTCAAGGGTCAACGCGTAGGCTCCTTTGACCTCTGTTTCATAAAAGCCTTCTAGCACAGGCTGCGCTTCTTTAGAGGGGCCTAAACCTACTTTTTTGAGTGCCGTATCTAGGTGAGCCTCTTGACCGTACCAAAACCGCGTCACGTCTTTAATGACCTGCTTTTGGGTATCAGTGGCCTGTGCCTCTCGCAGGGCATCAATTTCTGGGGAGGGGGCCTTCGCAGGCTTCACGGGCTTCAGTTCTGTAATTTTGAAGGCTAGGCCGCCCAACAAAATGGGGATGCCGTAGCTAAACCCAATGAGGTTGATCGTAGCGTTTTCAAAGATGTAGGCAATAATCGCCGCGACGGTCATGGTGCCGCCAAGTGAAATCCCAAGCGTTGCCAGTGAAAGTTTGCGCAGCATAATGATGTGATAAATCTCTATTGCAATCCTAATGGGTTTAGGGGGTTTGGGGATCAATTTCGCCTAGCGATAGTTGGTGAACTGAAGGGCAACGGGGTAATCTTCTTGCTTCAGGCGCTGAATAATGTCTTGCAAATCGTCTTTAGACTTCGCTACAACCCGCACGGAATCACCCTGAATGGAAGACTGCACTTTTTTAAACTCATCACGGATCAGCTTAGAGATTTGCTTTGCCAGTTCTGAGCTGAGTCCGCGCTTGAGGGTAATTTCTTGACGAACGCGGTTGCCACTCGCAGATTCGACTTTGCCGTAGTCAAAAATTTTGAGCGACAGATTCCGCTTAACGGTCTTCATTTGCAGCACGGAATGCACGGCCTCTAGGGTAAAGTCGCTATTGGTCTGGATGACGATATTTTCTTTGTTTAGCTCTAGGCTAGTTTTGGTGTCTTTGAGGTCGTAGCGGGTTTTGATTTCGCGCTCGGCTTGGTCTACGGCGTTGACCAGCTCCTGGGCATCAAAGTCGCTGACGATATCAAAGGAATACGTGGCTGCCATAGGTACATTCCGTAAAGGCTGATTAAGAGATCCTACCAAACCTTAGTTTGAGGTGCGGCAAACTCTCTCTACCCTAGAAAGTCCATCATGGCCTGTGCCGTAAATTCAGGTTTTTCTAGATGGGGGACATGACCACACTCTGGAACCCATACTAATTTGCTCTGAGGAATTGCGCGATGGAAACGAGCGGCATCCTTCGTGCCTAAGATGCGATCGCCCTCTCCCCACAAAATCAACGTCGGCACCCGAATCTCTGCAAGCCTAGTTTTGCAAGACCGATACCCACCACTTCGCGTAAAAGAAATCAGCGACTTAGACCAGTTGGGGCATTCTAAGTGCAGCGCCGCACATTTCTGGGCATCTACAGACGCAAAGGTTTTGTTGTAATAAGCCTTTTCGCTAATTTTCTGCCGCACAGAAGGCTTCTTGAGAAACCGTTCCGTCACCCAATAGCCCAACGAATCGTTCAAAAACCGTCCCATCACAGGCCCATTGCTATAGCCCGCACTGTCAATCAGCACCAGCTTTTCGACCGCATCGGGAAAGGCCAGGGTAAAGGCGATCGCCGCCGCCCCACCCATCGAAGCTCCCACCAACACCACCGGACGCTGAATCAGAGTCTGCCACACTGAGTACAAATGCGCCTCAATACTGGCAGGCGACACATCAAGTCCATCAGGACGTTCCGTAAACCCAAAGCCCAATAGATCAACAGCCCAGGTTTGATTGTGCTGCGCCAACACTGGCATCAACCGCCGAAACTCCAACAAAGAACTATCAAACCCGTGAAGCAGCAAAATCGGCGGCGACCCTGTGCCCTGTTTCACATAGGTTGTCGCAATTCCCTCAAGATGGGACGGGATGGGGATATTAGAAAATGCGATCGCCCCCGTCATCTCAAGCGAAGTCGCTTCCGTCAGACCATCAGCAAAAATATGAGATAACACAGAAAACATATATATCGTAGGGGCGCAAGGCTTTGCGCCCTTCTAGAATTATGAGCAGTTGTCTTATTCCATTGAACCCCGCCCAAACGGCGTAGGCGGATTTTTCAGCGTATAAACCTCAGTCTCTTCCTCCACCAGCTTACGGATATGCAGCGGCACCTGAAGCATCCCTAACAACGTGCGTCCATCCATCATGCGGAACTCGCCCGTGGTTTTTTCGGCCAAAATGCGATCGCTCTCTACCGGGTCAGGCGTTGCCGAAAACTCATGTTTTGCCGCAATAATGTACGACAGCGGCAAGCCGTAGCTCGTGGCATAGCACAGCGCCGACTGAGCATAGGGGAACACCGACTTCACCGTATTGGCTAAACGGGCATGCATATACAACTCCGTCCAAAATAGCGGCCCAGAGTGCAGCATAAACATCCCGCCAGGAGCCAAAATGCTGCTGACCTGTTGATAATGCTCCTGGGTAAACAGCGCAAAGGCAGGGCCAGACTCAATGGGGTCAGATAAATCTGAAATCACCGCGTCCCACTTTTCTGTGGTGGTGTCAATATACTTTTGTGCGTCATCAATAATGACCTCAACGCGAGGGTCATCAAACGCACCCTGGTGCATTTCTGGTAAAAGCTCCTTACAGGCTTCCACAACCTCACCATCAATATCTACCATCACAACGCGCTCCACGCCCTTCCAGCGCAGCACCTCACGGATGGTTGCCCCTTCTGCACCGCCTAAAATCAGCACCTTTTTAGGGTCGCCCTGCATAATCAGTGGCGGATGAACTAACCCCTCGTGATACAAAAACTCATCTTTCTCAGAAGACTGCCATTTGCCATCCAGCATCAGCGCTTTGCCAAAGGAGCCGGACTCGATAATGTACATATCCTGAAACTGGGTTTTGCGATAGGCCAATACCTTTGTCGCACCGTGCATATACATATCCCAAGGTGTGATGACCTCGGTTAACCACATGTCCGCCTGAATATCTGCACCCGCCATTTCTTAACCCTCAAAACCATTAATTCGCATCAGAACTTGACCAAGCCTAAAATTAAGCTTAGCCCCCTTTATACCGTCAATCTGGATGTGCCAGAAACATCCTAGAGCACAGTCAGCTTTAGCTTCTGATTTAGATGCAAAAAAGAAAGCGCTGACGCGATCGCACTCGAGCATAATCGCGTCAGACGGCTATCTATAAGGAAGTAGTCAAATGCCTTGGTTTATTGGGCAGACGTACTTAAAACAAGCTCATCCACCATGTCAGAACGTTCACTCGAACAAAGAGTGAGGGAGGTTGGTGGTGGATTGCGGCGCAGCTTCTTCATCAAGTGTCGACCGGCTCCAAACGCCTTAACCATGTGTTTACAGGCTTCTTCTGGATCGGTGTGATGACCACAGGTAAAAACATCAACCGCCGCATAACCCACTTCAGGCCAAGTATGGATTGAAATGTGAGACTCAGACAACAGCGCCAACGCCGTTATCCCCTGTGGATCAAATTGATGTAAAACCTCATTCAACAACGTAGCTTTTGCCTGCGTTGCGGCGTCTCTTAAACTCTGCCGCACAAAGTCAGCGTCGTTGAGAAGCGCTTTAGAGCAGTCATATAGCTCAAGAATGCAGTGAAAGCCAACGGAGGCAGGAACTCGCACCAGTGGATCATCGGATGAATCGACTGGAGTGAGGAACCTCTCCCCCAATTGGCCAGATAGCGATCTATACATGTCGTATCCCCTTATTGGCCAGAAAGTGCAAAAATTGCACACAAGAAACGATGATAGCTGAAAACTATGGGGATTGTCTCTAAAAAGGCAAAAATCTTCCGCACTGATTTTCAGATTCTTGATAATTATGCCCACTCAGGATGGAATTTGAACCCCAAAACCATAAAAAAATCTCTTAGGCCAGAATCTGCTCTGGATACCGCAAGACAAGTCTCCTTCAGCACTAGAGCATGATTAACTTACACTTAAGGCATCCTTGATCGCAAAAAGGAAATAAACGCTTTTTAGAGGCAGATTGCGTAAAACAGAGAAAACTGGCGCTATCGACTAGGTAAAGCTATGGTTAAATGACCTACGGCTTGAGGCGTATTTATGGGTTGATTTGGGCATAATAAGGGGGAGTTTAGTGACTTAGGAGCCCTTTGTAGTGAGGTCTTAAGATCTACCCAATTACGCAGTCAAGTTTGTTGATCAGCCTGTTTTAAGTCCGCTATGTTGTCAAACTACATTCGCGCAGTGATGACCCGCGCCCATTACAGTGCAACGCCGAAAGATGATGCCATCTATGGTGAAATTCCTGGTTTTGAAGGGGTCTGCGCCCAAGCTGAGAACCTCGAAACCTGCCGCCACGACTTATCTGAGGCGTTAGAGGAGTGGATCTTTTTTCGGGTTTCGCGCAAGTTGCCCGTACCTGAGATTGATGGGGTTCGGTTTCCAGAACAAGACATTTATTGACTAAAATATGCTGCGGTTCAGTACGGAGCGTAGTAGGGTATTACAGGGTTTCCCTGTGAATAATCTGTAATCAACGGTTGTTAAGGCTATGCCACGTCTTTCTGCTCCTTCGGCTCTTTTGGTATTGGCTGACGGTACTGCTTATAAAGGGTGGTCTTTTGGGGCCCCCGGCACGACCGTGGGTGAAGTGGTCTTCAATACAGGTATGACGGGGTACCAAGAGGTGTTGACCGATCCGAGCTACTGCGGTCAGCTTGTCACGTTTACCTATCCTGAACTGGGCAATACGGGGGTTACGTCTGAAGATGAAGAGTCTAGTCGCCCTCAAGTGAAGGGTGCGATCGCCCGTAATATTTGCCACCAACCCAGCAACTGGCGATCGCAGCAGTCGTTGCCAGACTACCTCAAAGCCCACGGCATTCCTGGCATTTACGGCATTGATACGCGATCGCTTACCCGTAAGCTGCGCTCTGCCGGAGCCATGAACGGCGCAATCTCCACAGAAATTTTAGATCCTCAGCAGCTCCATAATTTGGTGTTGCAAGCCCCTTCCATGGAAGGGCTGAATTTGACCCAAGCGGTCACGACCCCTGAAATTTATGAGTGGACCCAAGCCAGTCCACAGCTCTGGGAATTTATGCCAGAGAAAGCTGCTGCTGAAGATAAAAGCCAATGCCTAGTGGTTGCCATTGATTTTGGGATCAAGCGCAATATCTTAAGGCGATTGGTGAGCCACGGCTGCCGTGTCATTGTGGTACCAGCCAATACCTCTGCCGAAGCGATTTTACAGCTCAACCCCGACGGCATTTTCTTGTCGAATGGACCAGGCGATCCGGCAGCCGTGCTAGAAGGCATTGCCACCGCTCAGACACTGCTTGCGACCCAAACGCCCATGTTTGGGATTTGCCTAGGGCATCAGCTTTTAGGACTGTCTTTGGGCGCGCAAACCTTTAAGCTCAAGTTTGGGCATAGAGGTTTGAACCAACCGGCTGGACTCGATCAACAGGTCGAGATTACCAGCCAAAACCATGGATTTGCCGTTGATGCAAACTCCCTAGAGTCTGTGGCGGTAGAGATAACGCACCTCAACCTCAACGACCAAACTGTGGCCGGAATGCGTCATAAAACCCTGCCCTTATTTTCAGTGCAGTACCATCCCGAAGCTAGCCCTGGTCCCCATGACGCAGACTATCTCTTTGGCCAATTTATTGAGTCAATGAAAGCCCATCAAAACCTGAAAAAGGTCTAGTAGACAAGGACGCTGAAAGACCCTATACTAATGCCTCATCTTTGAATACAAAATTTTGTTTACAGCTTCAATAAGGAGGGGACTATTCCTGAGCAATTAAACCTGACCGTTAGCTTGCGAGGCACACGAGATGTCAGGGATAACTATCAGCTATTTCGCCTCACAGGTTTGCTAGACGCTTTCTCAGAACCCGTGTTTCTGAAGGTCATGACAAAGTGTCTCGAAGAAAAGCCTGCCAATGTCATTTTAGACCTGTCCAAAATTGACTTTATCGATAGTTCTGGGCTAGGTGTTTTAGTACGCCTTGCCAAACAAATGCAGAATGCCAAGGGTACTTTCCAGATTGCAACGAACCCCCGCGTAACCCAAACCGTTAAGTTAGTGCGGCTTCAAGACTTTCTGTCCCTTCAGACGAGCGTTGAAGCGGCGATCGCCAATCTTCCCGCTAGCTAAGGAAATATGCCTTATCTCAAACTGATCCCATCAACAGGATCAAGTTGTTTAATGGGGTTAAATATGAAAATCATTCACTCGATCTAGATTCATAGGGAGTGTAAACGAGGTGTTGTGATAAAGCACCCGCTTTTTCCGCTGAATATTCCACATCCTTTGGCAGCCAATACGGCTCAGACACTCTCTCCTGCTGCACTAGCCTACCTAGGAGATTCTGTGTATGAGCTGTACATTCGTACCCAGTATCTTCTGCCTCCGGCACGAATTCGAGACTACCATCAGCAGGTAGTCAACTGCGTTCGAGCCGAAACCCAAGCGGCGTTTGTGAAAGCGCTAACGCCTCACCTGAGTCCAGAAGAAATCCGCATTGTAAAGCAGGGTCGTAATGCCGCAACAGGACATCCCAAGCGATTAAGCCTAGAAATCTATCAGTACGCGACGGCGCTTGAGACCCTAGTGGGCTATTTGTACTTAACGGATACAGATCGACTGTCCGAACTGCTGGGACGGTTCTCTTTAGCTGAACTAACCCAGGCCGAAAAATTGCTGCCTTAGTTTGGGGGAGCCTCTTTTAGTCCCCGCCGCCACATTGCGTCTCTATTATTGAAGCCGCGCAACGTTTTACCAAAATTTTCTAAGGAACAGACCCATGCAGCCTAAACCTAAACCCTCTAAAGGTAAACCCAAACTTATCAGCGGACGTTCTAAACATGGCGGTGGCGGTGCAAGACCACAGCGTCCTAAGTTCCAAAAGCCCTCTGTTTCGACGGCTTCAGCGGCACCTCGAAAAGTTTTGGCGCAGATCCCCGTGCGTGATGCCCAGCCGATGGTGGCGGCGGCAGCAGCGGCGGAAGAAGAGTCAAACGACCTCATCTATGGGCGGCATACGCTGTTGGCTGCACTAGAGGGCGATCGCGCCCTAAACCGCATCTGGGTCGTCTCTCATTTACGCTACGACGCAAAGTTTACGACGTTGCTAGACCAAGCCAAACGCAAGGGTACGGTCATTGATGAAGTAGACAACAAACGACTTGACTTTATTACCGAACAAGCCAGACATCAAGGCATTGCCGCTCAAGTTGCCAGCTACGACTATCTAGACCTCCCTAACCTCATTGCCCAGGCGAAGGCCGCAACCGACAGCCCCGTGATTGTGGCCCTCGACAGCATGACCGATCCCCATAACCTGGGCGCAATTATTCGCACCGCAGAAGCATTAGGTGCTCAGGGCATTGTGATCCCGCAGCGACGAGCTGTGGGGATTACTTCGGCTGTGGCAAAGGTCGCAGCAGGGGCGCTAGAGTCGATTGCTGTAGCGAGGGTGGTGAACCTTAATCAGGCGTTAGAGCAGCTTAAAGAAAGCGGATTTTGGATTTATGGCCTTGCGCCTAACGCCAAAGAATCTCTCCATAAAATGACCTTGAGCGGTCCCATTGTCTTGGTGGTGGGCGCAGAGGGAGAAGGCTTAAGCCTATTGACACAGCGCCATTGTGATGTGCTGGTCTCTATTCCGCTTCAGGGTAAAACGGCCAGTCTCAATGCCTCAGTGGCGAGCGGCATGGCACTTTATGAAATTTTTCGGCAGCGATGGATACATAGAGTCCATCATGTTTAGGTCATACTCTATAAGACCATAAACAAACTTTACAAAAAAATTATTTGCGTTTGCTCTGGCGCGGGGGAACTAGCGCCTCTAGGAGGTTAACATTTTGATAGTTGTTCAAAAAACAAGATCCATGAGTGTAAAAGGCCAGTTGGCTTTCTTGCTAAACCGTTTGGGTCTGGCGTGGTGGATTGAGGTGACGACTCAATCTCCAAAGTGTGTTTACTATTTTGGGCCGTTTGCTTCATCACAAGAAGCCAAAGAAGAATTGCCAGGATATTTAGAAGACTTGAATCACGAAAGCGCTGAAGGCATCCAGGCCGTTGTAAAGCGCTGTCAGCCTGCGGAGCTAACGATTTTTGAGGAGTCAGAAACGCTGAGTTCTGGGCTTCAGCGTTTTAGTCAGCAGATCCCTTAACGCTAAAGCCACAGCAACTGAGCCACGCCTGAATATCCTGATTGACCTGCGTTGGAATTTCCCAAGGAAAGAGATGGGCGGTTTTGGGATAACTAATCCACTGGCTATTTTTAAGGTGGGTTGCCGTCTCATGGCTGGCTTGCGCCAAGATGTGGAGATCGTTTTCACCACTCATCACAAGGCATGGGCTACCTAAAATAGCGAGATCAGGGACGCGGTTATAGCGTTTTACCAAGGCAAGATTGAGGGCGTTATGGGCGTGGCATGAGGTTTTAACCGCTGCTGGAATTCCAGCTTTGGCTAAAAACCGATAGGCCGTGGGGTTGTGCTGCGTCAGTAAGTGCCGCAGGAGCGATCGCCTTCCAAATGTCTCAATATTCCAGTGCCAGCCTGGCTTGAGCCAATTTAAACCCCCAGCGATGAGGGTACACAACAGCTCCGGTAGGGTTAGCTGTGGCACGTTGCTGACCGGATGGGCAGCAGTGGCGACTAAAATTAGGCCAGGGAATCGAGCTGGATTGCGCAATGCCAGCTCCATTGCCAAGATGCCGCCCAAAGACCAGCCCAGGATGAGGCATTTCTTGATCCCCAATCTGTCAAGGAGCGCCTCTAGGTCTGTGAGGTGATCTTGCATGGTGAAGGGCGATAGCTTTGCACCAAGAGTCCGCGTTTGGCTTTTTCCGTAGCCGCGTAGATCGGGCGTAATGGTGCAAAACTCTGTGGATAGGGTATCGGTAAAGACCTTCATACAGTCTGCCGATCCCGGGTGTCCGTGAAGACACAGGATGGGGAAGCCTGTCCCCTGCTGGTATACGGTAAGGGGAAAAGCACGGTCTGAAGCAATAGGAGTGGATATCATAAATCTTTCTGATGGCAATAATTCTGATAGATCAACGGTTGGGACTCAAAAAAATCTTGCTATACTAAGTCCGCTTTATTGACTTCCGCTGCCTAAGCACCATGCCAGAACGCCCTCTCGCTCGTCAAATCACCTATCGTCCAGCGGCGGACAAACGTTCGCGGGCGAAACTGCGTGAGGCGAAGTTGCGTGGGGCGAAGCAACAGACAAAACGAAAAAAACGGCTAAAGCTACGGCAAATCATTGCGGCAGCTTTACTCGGCGGTGGGCTGGCCTATTTTCAGTTTAGGCCAGCGCCAAAGCCGCCTGATGCGGTTTTAGTGTTAGGCGGTGAGCCACGCCGAGAGCAGTTTGCGGCTGAGTTTGCCAAGCAGCATCCCGATTTACCCATTTGGGTGTCTGGTGGCAGCAACCCTGAGTATGCAGAATGGATTTTTCGACAGGCTGGGGTGCCTGACAAGTTGGTTCACCTTGATTATGCCGCTGTTGATACCCTGACGAACTTTACGACGATTGCCGATAAACTGCGATCGCAGAATATCAGTAGCATCTACCTCATTACCTCTGACTATCACATGCGGCGATCGCGGTGGATTGGGCAGGTGGTGTTAGGCAGCCGTGGGATTCAGTTTCAATCCGTCTCGATCCCCACAGAAAAACCAGCGGAACCTATCGAGAAGGCCGTGTTTGATGGTCTCCGCGCAGTATTTTGGGTGGCAACGGGAGACACCGGAATGTCTTGGAAACAGGAATTTAAATAGCGGCAGCGCGGACGAAGTTTAGGGTAGGCGATCGCTAGAGAAGGGCTTGGCACTCTAGCATTAGCTTTTTATTAATCAGGGCGTGGGGCTGCACTTCTAACGCTCGGTGAAAAGTCCCGATGGCAGCGCGGTAATCCCCGAGGGCGGCATAGCATAATCCTAAACCGTGCAGCGCTCCAAAATGGAACGGTACTAACCGAAGGGTTGCTTCACAGTCCTGAAGTGCCTCAGTATATTGATGCTGGGTATAGCGCAGTACAGCACGTCGGTTCCAGGCTTCAGCAAAATCTGGGAGTGCTTCAATCAGCCGATTTAAAAGCTGCTCTGCGGTCTCAACATCTCCGGCTTCTAACAGTGCTTGGCTGCGCTGAAGCTGCTCGAACCCTGTCATGCCCTTTTGCCGAAACCAAAGCGCCCAAAGCGTCTGGGTTGCGCGATCGCGCACGACTGGGTCTGCCTCTTTGAGGTCTTCTAGTAGCTGATCCACTGCCTCATCATCCATAGCCGCTCGCTAATGCTACTTGCCCCAGAAATTAATAATAGACATCTCCATAATATAATGCTTAGCTTATCTTTTTGACATGAAATAGAATTTTATACCTTTTGTTGCCATGAGTTTACTATCTGAACATATTGAGAAAAAGCCTGAAGATGCAAAACGTTTAATTGGGATTGATTATGAATTCTTACAACAATTAATAGAAAAAGCCGAGGCAGAAAGTAAAAAATATCGGACTGAGAAAATCACACTCATTGCTAAGGGGGGAGGAAGAAAGCCCTCTTTGTCTAACCAAGATCAAATTCTTTTGACTTCATCTTATCTACGTCATCATTCGACATTTCAGTATTTAGGATTAAACTTCGTGTTTGTGAGTCAACTGCCAATAATATTTTTCATTACTGGTTAAAAATATTATCCTCTCTTTTGCCACCAAGTTTATTAGAACAGTTCAAGAATGAAGATGAATATGATGAGTTGTTGGATGATTTGAGTCAAATCGAACTCATTGTATATAGCTCTGAACAAAGCCGCCAAAGACCTAAGGATAAAGAAGAACGGGAAAAGTGCTATTCAGGTTATAAGCATAACCATACGTCAAAAATTTTTTGTAGTCCTACCACAAGCACAAGACATTATTGACGTTAAAATTGGAGAATACGGTCCCAAGTTAGATATCAATATATTTCGTGAAGTACAATTTAAATTCAAGCCTACACAACAATTTAAGAGAGATAAAGCATTTATTGGAGGTCAGAATATATCAACTCCCATAAGAAACCTAAAAAG
>JANNDV010000190.1:0-8085 GCA_031387975.1 Acaryochloridaceae cyanobacterium OTE_75_metabat_521
CTTGTCAGAAACCGTAGATCGCGTTGAGCTAATTTATACGCGCTTTGTTTCGCTGGTGAACTCTCGCCCTGTGATTCAGACGCTGCTGCCTCTAGATCCTCAAGGTTTAGAAACCCCAGATGACGAAATCTTTCGTCTCACCACACGGGCTGGGCGGTTCCAGGTTGAGCGTCAGGCGGCTTCTACAGAGAAACCTCAGGAATTTCCTCAAGATATGATTTTTGAGCAAAATCCGGTGGATATTCTGGATGCGCTGCTGCCGCTATACCTGAACAACCAGCTTTTGCGTTCTCTGCAAGAATCTGCGGCGAGCGAACTCGCAGCGCGGATGACGGCGATGAATAACGCCAGTGACAACGCAAGCTCTTTGATTTCGGCTCTAACACTGTCTTATAACAAGGCACGTCAGGCTGCAATTACCCAGGAGCTGCTTGAAGTGGTGGGTGGTGCTGAAGCCCTGAAGTAGTTTAATCAAAATATCTCATTAAATCAGCCGACTTTGATAAGTTCAAGGTCGGCTTTTTCATGGCTTTTAGCGTGAAATGAGCCTTGGTGAGTTTTGAACGTTCTTATCACACTCCGCCGATTCAAATCTCGATTAGACCAGCACTCCAAAATGTGCTAACCCCTCCAAAATGCCAGCAGCAAAATGCGCCTTGGCTAAGTAACGATGAGGCGCAGGGTTTTGATGATGCCAACTCAGCAGTTCGGGCTGGGCATTGCCCACAATAATGCCTCGGTTTTGCCCAAACAGCGCAATGTCATTCCCAGAGTCGCCGCAAGCAACGGTTTGCAGGTCGCCGATTTTAAACTGAGCCTGCACAAACTGCATCGCTTTACCTTTATCTGCATTCTGGGGCAAAATATCCAGATCTTTGCCGCCGCTATAGATGAGCTGACAAGATAACCCCTGCAATTTCAGCGCGGCAGAGAGTTCAGCCATAACAGGGGAAGCGATCGCCCCGTCTAAAAAGTAGCTCACCTTGAAGGGTCGCTGTTCTGGGTCGGGCTGGGGTTCAAGGGCCATAAACTGACTCGCCATCTCTTGGACTAGGGTTCGATCCCAGTCTTGGATGAGGTGGTTAGACCATTGGGTATTGAGGTGGGCACCATTGCCTTCATAAATTTCTGTGCCTACAGCCGTAATCAGCACATCTGGCGGCAGTAGAGAAACAGTAGCGCACAGGTGGCGGTATGACGTGAGCGATCGCCCGGTTGAGTAGACTAATACAATCTCCTGCTGCTGTTTGGCCTCAATAAATCGGTCATTCAGTCGATTTAACGACACAAGATCTCCCACTAACGTATTGTCGAGATCGGTAATGAGCAGCGATCGCATGGCACAGTCCTAAAGAGCTAAACATTAGCGTAGCGAAATATTCGCAGATTAAAACAAATTAAAACAATGGCTTTTTACACGTTTTAGGAGAAATATCTTTTGAACTGGCTGCGCTGGCTACCCAACTTAAACCGCACCATCTGGATTCTAGCGGCGGGGCGACTGCTCTCGCAGGTAGGGACAGGGTTTACGCTATTTTACTTACCAATTTTCTTTGTCAATGAAGTGGGGCTATCTGCTACTGCGGTGGGGGCAGCCTTAGGCAGCTCCTCTATTTCAGGCATGTTAGGCCGCTTTTGGGGTGGCTCTCTCATTGATTCACCGGCCTGGGGGCGGCGGCGCATTTTACTGATCGCTATGATTGTGTCTGCGTTAGGGTCTTTTTCTCTCGCCTTTGCCAATGATCTGATTGCTCTGGTGTTGGGCAACTTGCTCATGGGCTTTGGAGTGGGGCTGTACTGGCCTGCCACCGAAGCCGTGGTGGCAGACCTTAGCCCCCTAGAGCAGCGCGGCGAAGCCTATGCCATTACCCGACTCGCCGACAGCATTGGGCTAGGGATGGGGGTGGTTTTGGGCGGTATTTTAATTACCTTTGCACAAGCCTATCGCGCCTTACTCGTTGCCGATGGGCTGTCTTTTCTCATCTTTTTTGGCATTCTCTACATCTTTATTACCGAGACGGTGCAGTCCAACTTAAAGCAGCATGCCGGACTCAAGGGCTGGAAGATTGCCCTGGGCGATCGCCGATTCTTGACCTACATCGCCGTCAATATTTTAATCACCACGTACCTCGCACAAATTAATAGCACCCTGCCGCTGTACTTCAAAAACTTTGCCCATCAGGGGATTGGGTTTAGTGAACTGACGATAAGCGCTTTATTTGCGTGGTACTTGGGTTTAGCCATTTTGCTTCAGCTCCCCATCGCGCGGTGGCTAAAGCCGTTCTCCTATGCCCAAGGACTCATGATTTCGACAGTTTTTTGGGGCATCGGGTTTGGGCTGATTTGGGTTTGTGGGGTTGCCCCAGCAGGTGGGCTGCTTTGGGCGGTGTTGGCACTGGGGGTGATGGCGATCGCAATGGCAAGCTATACGCCTATTGCCTCAGCTCTGGTGGTGTCCCTTGCGCCAGAGTCTTTACGGGGGGTCTATCTTTCGCTCAATTCTCAGTGTTGGGCGATCGGCTACCTAATTGGGCCAGCCTTGGGTGGTGCAGCAATGGATCAGCCCCAAAATTTAGCCACTGGCTATTGGCTGATGTTAATGGGCAGTATTCCGATAGGTTTAATCATTTTGAGGGTTCTCAATCGACAGCTTCAAACCTGATTGACTGACAAAAGTTTAAGACCCTCACCCCCAACTCCTAGCTCCCCTCTCCCAGAACGGGAGAGGGGAGCTAGGAGTTAGGGCCATTCTTGTTCCCCTTCTCCCCTTGTGGGAGAAGGGGCTAGGGGATGAGGGGGATTAGTTTTGTCAGTCAACCAGGCTTCAAATTGCTTCTTAGTAAAGCATGTGGGTGCAGCAGATGGGTGAAGCATGTGGACTAAGAACGTTGCCACAGCCAGAGTTCTCCGACAACGAGTTGAAATTTGCCCCCGTACTGAGCTGCAAATCCATTTCTAAAGAAGTCTGGCAAATTGAGTAAATAGATGGGTTGAGCTAAATCTGTAATGCTGGAAATTTCTTTAGAAACGCCTACTTCTCTGACAAGCATTAGCTTAACCGTATCATTCAGTAAATAGCTTAAAGACACAATATTGGCAGGGTTATATCCATAGGCATCGGTAATAACAATGGGGTGATTACTAGCATTGAGAATCTGAGAAATTTTGGGGTGGTGATAGCTCATGATCTTATTCCACCAGGTATTAGACTGCAAATATATTCCGCAAGAAATAAGGCTTAAGCAGACTAGCATTGCTGACAAAATAATGCCTATTAAACGACCTGAGCGCTTTTGAGTAATGAACAACTTTTGAGAAAGAAGATATGCCACAGCAATTTGAAGACACAGAAAAAATGGCAGAAAATACCGCGTAACGGTTGAGCGCTGTCCACCAAACATAATATCCGGCAAAATCAATGGAAGAGAGGTCCCTGCCAGCAAAGCTAAAACAAATATTTTGGAAGAGGATGTCCCATTTTTGATTAAAAAATAAAATGCATAAATCTCTAATAAAACAATTATAAAAATAAGCAATTCATTTGAATTTGTATGGGCTGCAAATGGATTTTGATCGGTATCCAGAAAAACCCGAGTTAGGTTCAACATCCACATCTTGAAGCCTATCGAAATAGGCAGCGAAACCCCAACCCAACCCGCCGAAGCTTTAAGCGTTGCAGAATAGGTTTTGAGAAAATAGAACCAGGGCGTAAACGCAATAACGGCGATCGCCCCCGTAATGCAGAAATAAACTGCACGTCTGCTGACCTGCCACTGAATTTGGAAGCCATCAAGGATTTTCCGGACGCTCATAGGCTGGGTGCAGACCACAAAAATGCCATGTCCAAAGGCCACAAGTGCCGAAAAGACAGAGGTATAAAAGGCCAAGATTAATGTTGCACCATACAGCACCCAGCTCTGCCATTGATTCAGTCGCATTGCCCGCAGCAACGCAGCGCTACTCAATAGCGTTAAAGCAGTGAGCAGGCTATACTCGCGTGCTTCCTGGGCGTAGACCAAATGGATAGGAGAAATGGCTAAGAGGGCGATCGCAATCCATGCCACCGATGGCAATTCAAATAATTCTCTGCACAGCCAATACACCGCAGGAAACACCAGCAGGCTCAAAATTGCGGCAAAGCTGCGTGTCGCCACGATGGAAGATCCCCAGCAGCGCATCCAGAAATGCATCAACACATAAAACAAAGGGGGATGCTGAGGATCTTCGCTACCGATTCCAAAAATGAGCTGGGGGATGGTTCGGGCTGGATCTATCCGCTGATAGCTGAGTAATGCTGAGGGTGCGCTTTGCTGCCCATCAAACATTTTTGAAGTGAGTTCTGAGGCGGTATGGGCTGTCGCCTCCATTGAAGTAAAAACTTCATCATGCCAATAAACTTTTTGACCTAAATTGCTGAATCTGAACAGAATGCCCACGCACAAGAGGACAATCACAATCCATTTTAATGCCGCAGCCGCAGCCACAGGCTTTTGGGCAATAGGGTTGAGATTCTCCATGAGCAGCATCCTCTGTTTTGACCCATCGACCGATTGTCAGCACGGGGGGTTCCACTACTGGGGCTTGCGTTGGAGGGGCGATCGCCAGAAGTACCATTGCAGCTAAATTAGCCTACTGTTGGTCTGTCGTGGATTCAATCATTTTTCACCTCATCATCACTTTGAGCGTCAGAAGACTTTGCGTCATCATCTAGTTGAGAGGCTCGAAGCTGTCCGCAAGCGGCATCGCGATCTAACCCGCGAGATTGACGCACGCTGGCAGCAACTTTGTGACGCTGTAGAATTTGCAAAAATATCTGGAGCTGCTGCGGAGAGGGCCGCTGATAGTCAGCTTCGTTAATGGGGTTATAGGGAATCAAATTGACGTGGGACTGGAATCCTCGCAGAAGCTGAGCGAGTTCTAAGGCGTGTTCTGGTTTGTCATTAAACCCTGCCAGCACAACGTATTCAAACGTAACGCGCCGTCTGGTCTGCGCCACATATTGCCGACAGTCTGCCATCAGCGTTTCTAGGCGGTAGTGCTTGGCACTGGGGACTAACTTCTCTCTGAGCATCTGGTTAGACGCGTGCAGACTGACGGCTAATGTTACCTGTAGGCTATAGTCTGCCAACTGCGAGATCCGACCTGGCACCCCTACGGTAGACACCGTGATAGAGCGTTGCCCAATGCCGATATCTTCGTTGAGCGATCGCACTGCCGCAAGCACATTGTCTACATTCAGCAGTGGCTCCCCCATGCCCATAAACACAATATTGCTGACCCGCTCTTTAAAGTCTTCTTGTACCGTCAGCACCTGATCCACAATTTCGTGACAGGCTAAATGACGCATAAACCCACCTTTACCCGTCGCACAAAAATCACAGGCCATCGCGCAGCCCACTTGAGAAGAGACACATACGGTCAGTCGGCGATCAGAGGGAATGCCCACGGTCTCGATGATTTGCCCATCGGTGAGGCGTAAAAGATACTTAACGGTGCCATCTTGCGCTTCAGAGCGATGGTGCAGCGTGGAACGACCGATGGGGATATGGGCGGCGCTTTCTCGCCACTGTTTAGAGAAGACCGTGACTTCGCCCAGAGAACGAATCCCTTTTTGGTAAATCCACTGATGAAGCTGCTGACCCCGATAGGCGGGCTGCTGCTGGGTCTGTACCCATTCTGTAAGCTGCCCTTTCGATGCGCCTAAAAGGGGCGGCAGTTGCCGTGGGGTGCATTCGCTTAGCTCGTGGGGCGCTTTGGCCGGCTTGGGTTGAGGGCGAGGCGGGGCGGCGGCTTTAGGCATGATGGGGAACCAGCAGGGATTGGCTCTTCATTTTATCTTGGATTGATCTGCAACGATTGTTGCGAAATGGATAAAAAGGCATCTCTATTCGAATCTGTGAATCGATCAGGGCAGGACTCTTTAACTTTAGACAGGCAATCGTGATTTGCCGTCGTAATTTTTGTCTGAGTTGTATTCTGCTAACCGTCATGCTAGTTCACCTGTGATAGATTCTGAAGGTATGGAGAGTACAAACCTATGACAGTCACCAACATTCATATTGCTCAAGAAGCGCAAGAGCTTTTGATTAAAGCAGCAGCAGCAAAAAATGTATCCGTAGACGAATTGGCTTCTGAAATTCTGGCTGAGGGTATACAGATACAGCTGTCTGAGCTTGAGATAAGCGATCGCCCAAACAGTAGTTTGAATCCCCTGGCTAACCTCCAGCCTTATGTTTTTCATGCAAAACCAGAAGAATCGGCTCTATCGTCTGATGAATGAACGATGGAAAGCGACGAGGGCTGATAATCTGTGCTGATCTTGGATACTCATATTTGAGTTTGGTGGAATCAAAACGACCCGCAGTTAAGCCTCCGTCAAAAAAATGTTATTGAGGATGCCAGAGCGAAAGGGATTGGGATTTGCACAATCAGCCTTTTAGAAATTGCTCGGTTGGTTCAACGAGGAAGAATTGTACTGCCAAAACCTACTCAAGAGTGGTTTGATACGGCATTAATGCAGGAAGGCATAATGCTGATTTCAATTACATCTGAAATTGCAATCGGCAGCGTCACATTACCCGACACATTTCATAAAGATCCCGCAGATAGGCTAATTGTTGCAACAGCGAGAGCTTACGACTGTTCTCTGGTGACGGCAGATAGAGAGATTTTGGCCTATCCGCATGTAAAGCTTGTACGCCCGTAAGCTAGAGGGCGATCGCCTGTAGACCGCTGTTAGATTTTGATAGCATAGGCACAATCCTGCACCATCAGTTCTATGACAGTTGCCATCACAGAAGCGGTTAATACCCTTGCCGAAGCAGAACGACGATTTAATTTGTCACGGACTGAGGATGAATCTTTGTTTTTAGAATGGCAGATAACGTTGCCAGAACTATTACCCACGGAGCAGGCTGCCCTGGATGAATTACGACAGCGATATCTCTATCAACGCTCTGAAGGACAGTTGTTAGAGGGAACGGTCACACTATTAATGGCTTCACCGCTGCTGGTGATCGCCGGATTTTATGACCCGCCATTTCGGGTAAGAGCAGAAGAATCTGTGCTATTGATTCTGGAGGATAGCGAAGAGACGCTGCAAGGGCGAATAGATGTGCTGGTGCTCTTAAATCAGCTTTGGGTGGTGGTTTTAGAATCAAAGAAAACGGCGCTGTCGGTTTGGGCAGCGCTGGCTTATTTGATGGCAAATCCTCAACCAGCCGAGCCGAGCTTTGGCTTGGTGACGAATGGCGATGAAATTTTGTTTGTAAAGCTGGTGCAGCAAGAGAAGCGATACTACGCGCTATCGCGAGTGTTTTCACCGTTTACGTCTAAGCGAGAACTTTACAGCGTCTTACAGATTTTGAAGCATATTGGTCAAGAGATGGGCGCTGCTGTGAACTAGGCGGACTTTTTGTGCATGGCGGACTCTTGGTGCGCAGCTATTGCCCAACGCCTGCATCAAGCTGACACAACCGCCTAGAATCGGAGTAGCCGAATCTGCAAAATCCCCATGCAAACCTATAAACTCAAAGGAACCATCGACGATTTTGGGCATTTAGTCATCAATGCCCCCATTACTATGCCACCTGGAAATGTGGAAGTGATTGTTTGGCTCTCAGACTCTCTGGCAGACAGTAGCTCTAATTCAGAGAGCGAAATTTCAGACCCCAAACCTAAAAGAACCGTTGAATGCGATATCCCAAGTCTAAAAGCTTGGCTAGAAAAGACAGAGCCTGCACCACCAGACTTTGATGCTGATCAGGCAAAGTTAGAGCAGTATTGGATAATGGGGTATTAGTTATTCTTAAATCAAGCTTCAGTTATTTAAATTATTTTAGGTCTTGTATTTAGCAATATGACTAATCAAAAATCATATCGAGTCACTTTTAATAATCCTCATAACTTAATCCCAATTTATTCTAATGTTTCTTATGTTGTAAGAGCGCAAGGTTCTGATTGTGTTATTACCTTTGGGTATGCTGATCCATACTCTTCACCAATAAATAAAACGGAGGATGAGTTGCAAGCTACTTCTATCGCACGAATTGTTTGTGATTTAGAGTCTATAAAAGATTTGCAAAA
>JANNDV010000250.1:0-8524 GCA_031387975.1 Acaryochloridaceae cyanobacterium OTE_75_metabat_521
CTTCACTCGTAATGAAGAAGTCGTGTGTTCGAGTCACATCAGGAGCTTTAGCTCATAATTCTGAAATTTGTAAAACCCCTTGGTGTTTCTACACATTAAGGGGTTTTAGCTTTAGCGCTGATTCGGCCAACAGAACCGCATAGATTAGACGAGCCGTTCGCTGACTACAGCGGAATTTTAAACACCCAGTCTTGATACTTCGGCTCACGATTTTCGGTGATCGCCGTAATTTTTGCTTTGAGCTGATGGGTAATGGGTTTCTCTAGGGGCAAATGATAATTTTCAATCTGCTTAATGGGCGTAATCTTAGCCGCCGTTCCGCTCAAAAACGCCTCATCCGCAATCAGCAGCTCGGTTTTATCAACGGGGCGCTCCACCACCTCATAGCCCAAATCCCGAGCCACTTGCATAATGCTGTCACGGGTAATGCCTTCTAAAACATCCTGATCTACACCAGGGGTGAAAATGCGTCCATTGCGCACTACAAAAATATTCATGCCAGAGGCTTCGCTGATCTTGCCCTGGGTATTCAGCAAAATGGATTCATCAAATCCAGAGGCGATCGCCTCGGTTTTAGCCAGCGAAGACGTAATATAAGCCCCGCTGATTTTGCCACGCAAAGGCAGACTCCGATCTTCTTGGCGATACCAAGAGCTAAAGCGACAGCGCACGCCATCGGCCGCAAGGTAATCGCCTAGCTCAAGGCCGTAGATAAAAAAGTCTTTTTCAATATCATGCAGGCGGGGCGTAATGCCAAGGTCAGAGGTATAGACAAAGGGGCGAATATAGAACGGCTTTTGGGGCTGGTTTTTCTGGACAAATTCGGTAATGGCGGTCTGGATTTGCGCGGCAGATAAATCAAACTGCAAAAACTTAGCGCTTTGGGCTAGGCGCTGACAGTGGCGATCAAGGCGAAATAGCAAAATCTGGCCTGGATTTTGAGGATCGGGAATGCCCCGCATCCCGCCAAAGGCTCCGGTGCCGTAGTGGAGGGCGTGGGTTGCAATCGAAAGTTTGGCATTCTCAAAGGGAATAAACTGATTCTCAAAGTAGGCGATGGGTAAAAAGTTGTGCATGAGCGACTCAATGGACTGCAACGGAAGGCTCCTTACTTCAGCCTATGGGAGCAGACGCCTCATGGCAAGCTAGATTTATCGCTGCACGCGCTATCTTTGTACTAGCCTATTGGGGCTTCACCTGCCGATGGATTGGATTGAGAGTCGTGCGTCAACCTACCTATTCTTTTGTTATTCCGCTCTACAACGAAGAAGACACCCTACCTGAACTCTATCGTCAGCTCGCGGCGCTCTTCGATACGCTAGATGGCGAGAGTGAGCTGATTTTGATTGATGACGGCAGCCGAGATCGCTCTTTGGTCATGCTGCGATCGCTCCAAGCCCAAGACGCCAGGGTTCGCTACCTGAGCCTGGGTCGTAACTTTGGGCATCAAATCGCGCTGTCTGCGGGTCTACAGTTTGCCACGGGCAAAGCCGTTATCGTCATGGATGCCGACTTGCAAGATCCGCCTGAAATTGTGTCTCAACTCATCGCCCAGTGGCACGCAGGCTATGAAGTGGTGTACGGACAAAGGCTCAGCCGCACCCAAGAAAGCTGGCTCAAACGGCTAACCGCCTACGGATTTTACAGACTGCTCAAGCGTTTATCGGACGTCGAAATTCCGGCGGATACAGGCGACTTTTGCCTCATGGATCAGGCCGTCGTCACCCTCCTCAACCAAATGCCAGAGCGCAACCGCTATATTCGAGGGCTACGCGCTTGGGTTGGGTTCCGGCAGACTGCCGTTCAGTTTCACCGTCCAGGCCGATATGCTGGCTCGGTTAAATATACCTTTCGCAAATCTCTGGCCTTAGCGATTAGCAGCATTTTGGGCTTTTCTAAAGTTCCGCTGCGGCTGGCAACTTACCTGGGGCTATTCTCAGCAGGCTTTGCAGGTTTAATGATGATGCTAACCATCTACTGGCGCTTTTTTGATTCCTCTTCCCATCGTCTAGAGGGGTTTGCGTTTATTACAATGGCGGTGTTTTTTTTGGGCGCTGTGCAGCTCATCTGCATCGGCATTTTAGGGGAATATATTGGCCGAATCTATGAAGAGGTGAAAGGTCGCCCACTCTTCACCATCAAAGAATTGGGCGGTTTGACCCCACAGGCTATTCCACAGGTTCAAACGACCGTCGCATCTGGCGCTAAAGCTTACGCATCGGTCGTTCAGCCAAACTAGATTAAATACGAATGCCTTCTAGCTGCTCATCTGCCACATCGTACAAAGCCCGAAGCTCTCTCAATTTCTCTTCATCGGGTTGCCAGAACCCACGCCCATTGGCTTCTAGCATTCGCCCCACAATATTGCGAAAGGCTTCTGGGTTGGCCTTCTTTAATTTTTCTGCCATCTCAGCATCTAGGGCATAGGTATCGGCGGCTTGGTCATAGACCCAACCTTCTTGGAAGTCTGCCGTTCCACCCCAGCCAATCAGCGCCGTCATTCGCTGAGAAATTTCGTAGGCACCGCCAGAGCCTTGCGCTGCCATTGCATTCGCCCATTTCGGATTGAGCAGTTTGGTGCGGTACTCCATCCGCAGTAACTCTTCTAGCTTTCGTGGGGTTGTATCCTTAGAAAAGCTTTCCACAAAGCTAGCGGTAACGCTTTTGTTTTGCTGCTGCTCCGCTGCTTTTTTGAGCGCTCCGGTATTGGCGTAGTATTCTTGGATGTCGGTGAGTCCGTACTCCACAGAATCAATTTGCTGCACAATGCGACCTGTGCTTTTGAGCAGCGTGTCTAAAATTTCAGGGCGGGCTTTACCTTTTTCATTGCGTCCATAGCTAAAGGCGTTGCGGCTTTTCCAAGTGTCTCCGAGTTCATCGCCCGTTTCCCAGCTAGAGTCGGTGACGCGATCGTTCACCAGAGAGCCAAACTCGCCTGATGGATTAGAGAATAGCCTTGCTGAGGGGTTTTCTACCCCTTGGGCTTTTAGAGATAGCGCATGTTTGCGAATAAAGTTTTGATCTTCTGGCTCCTCGGCATCGGCGGCGCGCTGGAATAGATCATCTAGTAGCTCAATGATGTTCACGAAACTATCGCGGAAAATGCCCGAGAGGTTTGCTAACACGTCAATACGGGGACGACCCAGTTCTGCTAAGGGCTTTAGCTCATACCGGACGATGCGCCCTGTCCCTTCTTTAAGGGGTTGGGCACCCACTAGCTCTAGCAAAATGCCTAAAGATTCGCCTTTGGTTTTAATGGCATCTAAGCCCCACAGCATTACGGCGATCGTTTCTGGGTAGGTGCCGTGATGCTCTTGTAGATGTTGCGCGATGAGCTGTTGGGCAATTTGACGACCGCGCTCATAAGCGGCTGGGGAAGGCATTCGATAGGGGTCTAGGGCGTGGATATTGCGGCCTGTGGGCAGAACGCCAGGGCCATCGCGCAGCAGATCGCCCCCAGGTGCAGGCGGAATATATTCGCCATTGAGTCCGCGCAGCAGGTTGGTGAGTTCGTCGGTGGTTTGGGTGAGGAGATCTCGGATTGCGATCGCCTCTTCCAATCTCTCTGACAACTGCGGGTCGATCCGCAACTTCAAGCCTGGGTGGTCGTGACGGAATTGGGTATGGAATGCGGCTAAGGCATCGGCGTGGCTTTGACCTTGGGCGATCGCCTCCACCGCAACCCTCGGCACCGCCTCACCAAAGTAGGCATCTAGATAGCTCAGCAGCGCTTCAGGGTCTGGAGCCTGACCCAAGACGTGTAGCCCTGATGAAAATAGGCGGTTTTCGAGTACAAGCAGATAGTCGTAAAGTTCTGCAATGTAATCTTGAAAGGCATGGGCACTAAACATCCGCGCATTTTCTGGGGTGAATTCAATGCCCAGTTTTTGCGCTGCGGTAAAGGGGCAGTCTGCATCAATGCCTGCATCCACAATTTTTTTGCAGATGCCTTCTCGCAGGACGTCGTTTTTGTCAGGGTCTTCACGGTATTCTGCAATCAAATCTTTGAGGGCTGCGAGTTCTTTATAGAGATCGGCTCGACCATAGGGCGGCACGTTATGAGAGACTAAAACGCCATAGCCACGCCGTTTTGCCAAGATTGATTCCGATGGATTGTTGGCGGCGTAAATATAAAGGTTAGGGAGATTCCCCAGCAGCACATCTGACCAAGAATAGCCTGTGTTGCCTAAAGGTGAGCCAGGGAGCCATTCCACGGTGCCGTGCATGCCAAAGTGAACGACTGCATCGGCCTGAAGGTCATTTTGCAGCCATTTGTAAAAGGCTGCGTACTGGGGATGGGGCGTCATATCCCGCTCAAACATCAGCCGCATGGGGTCGCCTAAAATGCCGAGGGGCGGCTGTACCCCAATCCAGACGTTGCCGAGCTGCACCCCGCCGAGGTCAAAGCGATCGCCCGTCGTTTTAATGCCTGTCCCCGTGAGAGACTTCCACTGCTTTTCAATGCGGTTGGTAAGGAGATAGCCGAGCCATTTTTCGAGCTGGCGGACATGGACGGTGGCTAAACCTTCGCGCCGCTCATGGTCTGCGATAGAGTCAGGCTGTTCGGTATAGCCATTCTCTGCCTGTCGAACCTGCTCAATGAGCGCTTCGCCGTCTTCTGGTAAATCCCCGACGGCGTATCCTTCTGCCTTTAGGGCTTGGAGGAGTTTAAGGAGCGATCTCGGTACGTTCAGCAAAGCCGCCGTGCCCGTAGCCCCATACCCTGGCGGAAAGCCATAGAGAATAATGGCAATTTTGCGCTCAGAGAGGGGCTTTTGGCGCAGGCTAATCCACTGTTGTAACCGTCCGGTTAAGCGCTGTACCCGTTCTGGAATGAGGTAAATCTCGTTGCCGACTAAGCCGCCGAGGGGAATAGTATCGATCGCCCCATCCAGTTCTGGCAGGGCGTACAGCACCACGCTTTGTAACCCTCCAATGCCCTGCCGCGTCCAGCTATGGATATCCTGAATCAGCAGCGGTGCCGCGACGATGTAGGGTACGTTTTTGGCTCGAAGAATTTTGGTGGCAACTTCTACCTGTCGCCCTGCTTCCATCGAGCCAGCGGGGCCACCGACGAGCGGGAAGCCAATGGTCGAAACAATGGCATCGACCGTGACGGCTTCTTTTGATAGCGAGAGGGTGGCGTTGATGCCTTGGGTACGCTGTAGCTGCTCAAAGCTTGTGGTCATTAAATCTCGCACCGCCACATGGCCTTCTACGCCATTGATAAAAATAGGAATTGGTAGCAAATGAGCCGCCTCCATCTGCCCGATGAGCTGCGGAATATAGGGCTGCTTGGTAATCACGTGCTTGCGGTAGAGCAACACCCCCACCGTTGCCCAAGTTCTAGATTCTGGTTTAGTTTGGCGATACCAATTCAGGTACGCCTTGGGCGATTCAAAATAGCCAAGATGCTCTGGATGCAGTAGCCCAATATTGGGCGTTTCTAGCAGCGGCGGAATTTCACCGACGGGGAGGTTGAGATAGGTTTCGGCTAAAACCCAAAACATTGCCGCCACATTTTCAGCGCCGCCTGCATTCCAGTAGCCGTAGATAATGAGCCAGTTCCGTAAGTCCTGAACTTTACCGACGGGTATATACTTCAGCAGCTTTGGCCCTACTTTGAGAAAGCTGATGTAGCCTGCAAGCTTATCTTCTTCTTTGCCGTTGCCAAATTTATCGAGGATGAATTTAACGGGTTTGGGCATGCCTTTGGGCTTATCGCCAATGGCAAATTTGCCCAGTTGCGTCAGGCTGATCAATTCTAAAGCCGACTCAAACACGAGACGGATGGGGATATGCTGGGTGCGATCGCGCAGCCACATCACTTGGTCGTAGTCAAACATCAGGCTGGCGAAAAAAACATCGGCACCTATGAGCGCTTCGGCGATGAGTGCGGGGGAGGTGGTAATATCGCGATCGCTAAAGACACGAATATCTAGGTCGGGACAGCGAGCAGTAGCCAGTTCCGAGGCTTGGCGGTACAGCTCAATATTGAAAGACTCAAAGCCTGCGATGAGAACAATCCGCGCCATACTCGTCGCCTGCAATGTTTATTTACATTCCGATCTTACCCAGATTTTAAGTAATAGAGGGGGCTTCACGCCTTCAGCGTTCTAAGCCAGCCTGTTGAAAAACTTGTTGAGCCGTGAGTTCTAAACCAGGGAAGAGTGGATCGGTGAGGGGTCTGTCGCCCCGATAGGTAATAGGTGGTCGTGCCTCAGACAAGTGTATGTAGCCAGGTCGTCGTTCCAAGCCCAGGGTTTTGAGGCTAGTTTTGCCCTTTGTGCGGCTGTGGTTCTTAAATGAGAATGCTGCCAAACTCCACCATCATAGTTAAGGAGAATACGATTGCCCTATTTTCTGTGCTGAATAGGGCGATCGCGTGCTTTTTTCTGAAGTGCGATCGCCCCGCCCGTCATGGAGCATTTGCAAAGGCGATCGCCACCATAGCCCAAGAGAATGCGATTACCCTACTTTTCTGCCACTAAAAAATCCCCCCTGCGGAAAGAGTGCATCAGGGGGGAAATTGATTTCAATCTAGAACTGTGATCAAGAGACGTTTATGGCGGAGGTCGAAACGATCAACACCAGTTAACCGTTCCGACCGAAGTGTGACTACTTGCTTTCTGAAAATTCAGCGTCAATCACATCATCTTCAGATCCAGTGCTGCTGCCAGCAGAGGCTTCTGGACCACCTGTACCTGCATCAGGAGTAGCGCCTTCGCCTGCTTGCTGGTACATGCTGGTGCCGATCGCATACAGTGCCTGCTGAAGTTCGCCCGTGAGGGTTTTCATTTGCTCGGAGTTGTCAGCGGCGATCGCCTCTTCGAGAGACTTGATCAAACCTTCGATCTTCTCTTTGTCCGCCGCAGGTACTTTATCGGCAAACTCAGCCACCTGCTTATTGGCTTGGTAGACCAGCGTATCGGCTTGGTTTTTGACCTCAACCTTGTCTTTGCGCTCACGGTCAGCTTCGGCGTTGACCTCAGCATCTTTGACCATGCGGCTGACTTCATCATCAGAGAGCGTAGAAGCCCCTGTGATGTTGATAGACTGCTCCTTGCCGCTGCCCTTGTCCTTCGCGGTGACGTTGAGAATGCCGTTAGCATCAATGTCAAAGGTGACTTCGATCTGAGGGACGCCCCGCTGAGAAGGAGGAATACCATCCAGTCGGAAGGTTCCTAAGCTCTTGTTGTCGTTCGCCAGCTCGCGCTCGCCCTGAAGGACGTGGATTTCCACGTTGGTCTGACCATCCACGGCAGTTGAGAAGGTTTCTGACTTCTTGGTGGGGATGGTGGTATTGCGGGTAATGAGCTTGGTCATCACGCCACCCAAGGTTTCTACGCCTAAAGATAGCGGCGTTACGTCGAGCAGCAAAATGTCTTTGACTTCACCCGCCAGAACACCCGCCTGAATAGCGGCACCCACGGCAACCACTTCATCAGGGTTGACAGTTTGGTTGGGGTCTTTGCCCAAGACCTTACGCACCAGCTCCTGCACCGCAGGAATGCGGGTAGAACCACCCACCAGCACAATTTCATCGAGGGCATTTTTGTCGATTTTGGCATCTCGCACCGCGTTTTCAACGGGGATGCGGCAGCGATCGATGAGATCAGCACAAAGCTCTTCAAACTTAGCGCGGGTCAGCGTTGTGTCTAGATGCTGGGGGCCATCTTGAGTTGCCGTAATGAAGGGCAGGTTAATTTCGGCCTGGGTGACACTAGATAGCTCAATCTTGGCCTTTTCTGCGGCTTCGGTGAGACGCTGTAGCGCCTGACGATCTTTGCGCAGGTCAATTCCGGTGCTTTTTTGAAAATCAGAGGCGAGGAAATCTACGATTTTTTTGTCAAAATCATCGCCACCCAAGTGACCGTCGCCGGAGGTAGACATCACCTCAAACACGCCATCGCCCACTTCTAAAATGGAAACATCAAAGGTGCCACCGCCCAAGTCAAACACCAAGATGGTTTCATTGCTCTTGCGGTCTAAACCATAGGCCAAGGATGCAGCGGTCGGCTCGTTGATGATTCGCAGAACTTCAATGCCTGCAATTTTGCCCGCATCTTTGGTGGCCTGACGCTGAGAGTCATTAAAGTAAGCAGGAACCGTGATAACCGCCTGGGTGACTTTTTCGCCCAAATACTTGCTGGCGTCATCGACAAGCTTCCGCAGTACCTGAGACGAAATTTCTTCAGGAGAAAACTGTTTGCCTGCTGCGGGGCAATCAATTTTGACGTTGCCGCCTGTGTTCAAAACTTTGTAGGACACTTCGGTCATTTCGGTGCCGACTTCATCGACGCGGCGACCAATAAAGCGCTTCACCGAGTAAAAGGTGTTTTCGGGGTTCATGACGGACTGGCGCTTGGCAATTTGACCGACCAGGCGATCGCCATTTTTTGCAAAGGCCACCACAGAAGGCGTTGTGCGAAACCCTTCGGCATTTGCAATAACCGTAGGTTTGCCCCCTTCCATGACCGCGACGCAGGAGTTTGTTGTCCCCAAGTCAATTCCAACCACTTTT
>JANNDV010000204.1:0-5858 GCA_031387975.1 Acaryochloridaceae cyanobacterium OTE_75_metabat_521
AACTTAAATGCTGGTGACACCTGGAAATTCAAGGCGCTGATTTTGCAGAAGGAAGCAGCCCAGGTTATGAAGCCTGAAATTTTCACAAAGCCTTGATGACTTGCTAAGCATCTGGATAAGACTTAAATAGACACATCAGAATCCTTTATTCAAAAGGTTTCTGAGAAAATGACTTAGGTTTGTGGTACCACCATCCCGATAGTTCGAGTCGCGTCGTTCGCCCTTTTCTGCTTAAAATTTAGAGTCCTGCTAGGAACTGGCTGTAGCTTTTAATGAGGCTCTCAACCGCTAGGTCATATAGCACTTTGCCGTGTTCTGGCGTAGCCAAAGAAGGGTCAGAACCCATGCGTCCGTCAGGGTAGTGGCGACGAAAATCGGCTGCGCCATAAATGGGGTGGCCTTTCGCAACCTCTGGATTGAGTGCAGCGATTTTAATGGCTTCAGGATACACAAACTGCGTTACGGCAACTTCGCTAGGGGTGGCATGGGAGCCTTCCTTATCGCCATACAGCTCCTTGGCTTTGCGGTATACGTCAGAACACATGTACCAGTTGGCAACCACACACTGCACGCGATCGCCCTCTGGCACCTGCAAATCTGCAAGGGTGGCGTAGACCTCTGAAAACGCAGCTTTGAGAGTCGCAACATTGCCGCCATGACCATTGATAAAAAAGAACTTGCGGAAGCCAGAGCGGGTCAGGCTTACCAAGTAATCTCGAATCACTAAGATGAGCGTGCTGGGGCGAAGGCTCATGCTGCCAGGGAAGGCGGTATGATGGAGCGCCATACCCACGTTAATCGTAGGGCCGACCAATGCCTGGGTTGCTTCACCCACGCCCTTGGCAATCACTTCGGCACAAATCGCATCGGTGCCAATTAAACCCGTAGGGCCATGTTGCTCTGTGGAACCAATCGGTAGAATAATGCCTTGAGAGGTTTGCAGATAAGCTTCAACTTCAGGCCAAGTGGAGAGGTGGAGCTGCATGAGTTGCCTCGTCGAATCTCGATGTACTCTACAGTGTGAAGCATACAAAAATGGCGCGCAAACGATTTGTGATTGAAATGGGGATGGGGGTTGATCAGCACGGTCAAGACTCTACCGTAGCGGCGGCTCGTGCGGTACGCAATGCGATCGCCCATAATGCCCTCCCTGGCATCTGGGAAGTGGCGGGTCTAGCGCATCCCAACGAGATGAGCATTGAGGTGAAGGTGGCGGTACCGTTTCCTGAAAGTGTGCGAGAGGCGGAAGTATTGGCGGTGTTACCCTTTGGCGAGAAGACCTTAACGGTAGAGCAGGGCGGCATGATTGTAGAAGGCAAGGCTATTGCTGAGTTTAACGATAAAAACGACGACATGTACGTGGCGATCGCCGCTGTCACGGTCTACGTCGAGGTTGAGGCGCGGTGATGAGAAGAAAAATTGTTGTATGCGGGTTCTGGATTGCGATTGCATTAGCGATTGGAACAGTAGGGCTTTCAAGATTTGTAGGCTTACCCTCACAGGCACAACCCAGTCAAACGCTTCTGATTTCTGCGGCTGCCAGTCTGCAAAATGCACTGGCTAAGGTCGATCCGTTTTTTATGCAGCGTTATCCCAACGTGAAGCTGAAGTATAACTTTGGGTCTTCGGGCGCTTTGCAGCAGCAGATTGAGCAGGGCGCACCAGTAGATGTCTTTATTTCTGCGGGGAAGAAGCAGGTCGATGCGCTTGAGCAAAAGGGGCTGATTTTGAAAGGCACTCGACGTAATCTGCTCACCAATCGTCTGGTGCTGATTGTGCCTAAAAGTTCAACCTTGGGCATCACAACGTTTCGTCAGCTCTCGCAGCCCAGCGTCAAGAAAATTGCGGTGGGTGAGCCTCGGAGTGTGCCTGTGGGGCAATACACGGCAGAATTTTTTAAGAATTTAGGAATTTTGAATGCCCTTAAGCCTAAGTTTGTCTTAGGGAATAATGTTCGCAATGTTTTTGCGGCTGTCGAAAGTGGCAATGTTGATGCAGGGGTTGTTTACGCCACGGATGCCAACATTTCTAGTCAGGTTAGACAGGTTGCAACGGCACCCAGTCGGCTGCATTCACCTATTGTTTATCCGTTGACGGTGCTAAAGGCTAGTCAGAATTCTCAGGTGGCTCAAGCCTATGTTCAGTTTTTGGCGAGCGCTCAGGCTAGGGCGATTTTTCAACGATATGGTTTTGGAGTTGCGCCATAGTTTGAGATGGTAGCTCTATGAGTATCGAGTCCATCCACAGGGCATGTCTAACCAACACCGCAGCCGTCAAGTGCAGTATGCCAAAGCTGCGGTTGAAAGGGCGATCGCGCGATGAGGGCTAGCAAAAACCTATCGCCTAGACGTGAGCGCCAACGCAACGTTCATCCTGCATCGAAAATAGGGCATCCAACCCGCTTTCTTTATTCGCTAACATCTGATAAAAAGTTATCGAGTAGGTGAGGAGGCTGTAATGCCCTTGAAATATAAAGTTTATTTAGATCGGGTGTAAATGGGTGTATTGCTAGCTTGATTAATGGGTGTAAATGGGTGTATTAATGGAGAATGCTTATTACCTCGTCGCTTCAAATTACGCCTGAACTGCTTGCACTCGTTGCTGAGATTGATGAATTTAAGGGAGCGTGGCGAGCTTTAGGAACCCTTGCGCCGGAACGACTGTCTGCTCTGCGTCGCGTTGCCACCATTGAGAGCATTGGTTCATCCACTCGAATCGAGGGCAGTCGTCTAAGCGATCGCGAGGTAGAGCGCCTTCTCGCAAACCTGGAGATCAAGGCTTTTGCGTCACGGGACGAACAGGAGGTCGCTGGTTACGCCGAAGTGATGGAAACCATTTTTTCAGCTTGGGCCGAAATCCCGATTACTGAAAATTATATCCAGCAGCTTCATCGAGATCTGCTTTGCTACAGCGATAAAGATGAATGGCATCGAGGCCAATACAAAACCACTTCTAATAGCGTTGCTGCGTTCGATGCAGCGGGTCAGCAGGTTGGCATCGTCTTTGAGACGGCAACCCCTTTTGAAACGCCGCGACTGATGGACGAGTTGGTCACTTGGCTTAACGAAACACTTCAACGGCGATCGCTTCATCCGTTGCTTGTGATTGGGATTTTTGTCGTTGTGTTTTTAGAAATACACCCCTTTCAAGATGGAAACGGTCGCCTGAGTCGTGTCTTGACGACGCTGCTTTTGCTTCAGGCAGGTTATGCCTACGTTCCGTACAGCTCCCTTGAAAACGTTATTGAGCAGAGTAAAGAGAACTATTACCTCGCATTGCGCCGCACTCAAGGCACCATCCGCACCGAAGCACCAAACTGGCTTCCCTGGTTATTGTTCTTCTTGAAGTCGCTGCACCGTCAGATGCAGATTCTGCGAGGAAAGGTCGAACGAGAAAAAATGCTCCTCATGAATTTGCCTGATCTATCGATCCAGATTCTGGATGTAATCAAAGATCGGGGACGGGTCAAGATAGGTGAGGCGGTCGCCATCACGGGAGCCAACCGCAACACGCTCAAGCCACATTTCAAGCATCTGCTCGAAAAGGGTTTGATTGAACTCCACGGAAGAGGGCGAGGTGCTTGGTATGGCTTGCTGTAAGCGATTAATGCTCGACAAAACGATGGGCGATCGCCGTGTACTAAGTAAGCAAATCTTTCATTAAAGAGATCGCTATTCCAGTTTTCATCGCTATGTACAGGAAGGAAAGTATGACCTCATGTGGGGGTTGGGGTCTTCTCTTCAGTGCAAAGATGGGTTTGGATAGTTGGGTTTGAACGGGTTTGGTGGCGGGTTTCGTTCCTCAACCCGACCTACGTACTATTGAAAATACAGCTTTACCTCCAGCAAGTCAGAGTAAAATCAACGGGGCAAAAAACTAGACTCAGCTACTACCATCTTGCCTACAACCAGGGTAAAAATTTTACAAAGATATGAGTTTAAGTGTGTTTACTGTGGTCAAAGTTCAAAGCAAGTCGAACTCAAAGTAGATTTCATTAGCAATTCAATTCCCAATAAAGCAAATGACTTAAATAGTCTTCAAACTTTTTGCCTGGTGTGTTACGAATGGAAAAATTCTTAAAGTATTTCTAATCCTTAAAATTACTGAAATTAATTATCAACGCAAATAGGTGTTTGTGAAGATAGAAATCTCCTCCAAATAGTCAAGAAAAATAGAAATGTAAAACTTAAAAAATTCTCAAGCCAAACTCAATAATTAAAAAGGATTAGATATAAAATAATATGTTCTTCGATAAGAAAATAAATAATATCTGAATTATAAATTTAGGTATTATTTTGTGCATTCAGCAACATATTTATCAAACTTCTGGAGGTATGACCTATCAGGAGTACCTTTCGGATAGGTAAGGTCATTATCTATTTGAGCACAACTTTCTTTATGACTAGGATTTAATAAAGAAAATATCCACAAGACAAAAAAGATTATAAAACCCCATCCAAGACAACCTAAATTTGTCGTAGAATTATTTATTTTAGAAACAGGAGAAGAAGTTACAACTACTTTGTCAAAAATTTTATTTGAAATATGGTAAAAATCATAAACAATATAGTCAATGTCAGCCTCAAAATCTTGCTGAAGTATTTCTTCTATCTTTGAGCGAACGTCATCAATAGAATTCACATCGTCAAAATCATCCAAATTCAAATAGGTAAAATTCATAGGCATAACATCATCTTTAGAATCAACTTTCCAAGCGATTTTTAGTTGTTCCATAGTGACTAACTTCTAACGGGTTGTGATTGTAGGTTATGCACTACTGTGCCTATATCCACATATAGTCTTCCCAAATTTAGCTACAAAGATGCATCTGTGTGAGAGTCTGAGTCGTTTGTCATCCTAAATATGTCGTCTGTACATTTAATCCTAAACTTTGGGAATACTACACATAGCCAACAGAAGCTAAGCATAGAAAGAAATCTATGGATACCATTGCTAAACTAAACCCAACAGATTTTGTAACAGTCCAAGGTCACTATGCCGTAGTCAATGAAGGAAGCGGCTACGCGATTGTCAACATTCAGACAAAGGAATATCTAGCCAGGAATATTACATCTTTCCTAGATTGTGTCAAAACACTTGAATATCTATCTGGCAAGGCTACACAAGCCAGTCAACCTCTAGTCGTTACAGCAGTAACATCACAACCTAACCAATCTTCACAATCAACAATACAGAAGTTAGGAGTAGACAAGGATGTGCAAGAACTGATTTCAAAATATGCTCCAACAACAGTAAAAATTGAAACTAAAATAACTCTAAAGGGTATTTCATATAAGTGCTACGACTCATCTGGTTATTGTTTAGGTCGTATCAAAAGTGATGCAGGAAAATATTATTGGCAATATAGCTTTAGTTGATTTATTATGCAAACTTAAACACAAAAAATCTTAATTCTTAATTCTTAATTCTTAATTAATAAAAAATGTAATTATGGCTTACGTTCACGAAATCAAGTTTTTCACAAAAGACAATGAGCTTCATGCAGCTCTGTTTGATAACCCTCCATTCTTCTCTAATGAGTTTTGGATTAAAAACGTAAAGGCTACTGAGCTAGGAATTAAAGCATTGCCTGCAAATGTGGAACTTGAAAAGAAATATAAAGTAGAATCTTTAGGAATCAAACCATTTCATGCTTCTAAGCCTGAGTTTGATTTTATGGATAGTTTAGCTAAAGCAGCTTGGGAAGGTGTTCTAAAGGGGAGCATCCCACTTTGGCAAAAAGCTTGAGGAATATAGCTTTTGCGAGAAAGGGTAGGATAGTCAATACAGAGTTGAATGGACAGCCCCATCATGAATGCTCAACAGACCAAACGCCTTCAAGCTTGTGTTCAAGAGAT
>JANNDV010000267.1:0-20936 GCA_031387975.1 Acaryochloridaceae cyanobacterium OTE_75_metabat_521
AGACAGTTCTGCAAGCGGTTCGCCATTTTGAGCGCCCCGCAGGGTGAACCCATGCACGTAGTCTGTAGAATGATCGCTGCCGAGGATGAGCGTACCGCGATCGCCATAAACCTCCACCCAGTGACCGCGCCCGTTATAGGCCGTGGCGCTAATGCTGATCTGTACAGACGTACCGTCGGTCAGCTCCAGCAGAATCAGGCAGGTGTCGTCCGCATCGGCTGCTTTGGGCATACCGCTCACAGGGTCAGGTCGATAGCCAACGGAGGTAATCAGCCGTCCGCAGAGCTGCTTGACGGGGCCAAATAGCCAGGAGATGTAGTCAAAGGTATGAGAACCCAGCGCACCGAGGGAGCCACCACCTGCTTCAGCACTGGCGTGCCAACTCCAGGGACGGGATGGATCCGCACGACCGGGCACGACCCAATCAATTTTGATGAGGCGCGGTTTGCCCACATAGAAGTTTTCGAGTTGAGCCTTTAAGGCCATCCAGGCGGGGATAAAACGAAACTCAAAGTTGAGGGTGGTCTGTAAGCCCTGTTGTCGAGACTGTTGGTAGATTGCTTTAGCTTCTGCGACGGTCATCGCCGTGGGCTTTTCTAAGAAGACGTGTTTGCCTGCCCTCAGCGCCTGCTGTGCCATATCGGCATGCAAAAAGGGTGGGGTGGAAATGCAAACGCCCTGGACTTCTGGTAAGGCCAGCACCGTTTCTAGATTGGCGGCAGAATGGGGGATATGGTGGGCGTGAGAGATCGCCTCGGCTTTAATGCGATCGCGGTGATAGACCGCCACAAGCTGTGTATGAGAGCAATCTTTGAGGGCAGGGAGATGAACCTTTTGGCCAAATCCAGTGCCAATTAACGCAACGCCGATGGGAGTTTGCAAATCAGACATACCAAAGCTTTGTGATTTCTCACCCCATGATACGGGTTCGTGGACGGGCACCCAACATCAAAGTGCTGGCTCTGCCATAAACACCTGAACGTCCCCTCGGCTCATTTCCATTTAAGGATAGGGAAAAGTTATGCTACCCCCAGAGGCAGAACAGTCTCTACGAATTTGATTGGCGCGAATATAGCCTCGATTGACGCGATACCAATATTTTCCATCGCTCCTTAATACGGAATAAACATCTACTTCAGACCCTTTATTGAGGGTTCCGCGAATATTGGAGGCGGTAGTCGGCTCTTCGCGAATATTGGAATAGCCATCCACAGAGGCAACTACGCCAACACACCTTTTCTCTTTGAAGAAGACGGCTTGAGCTGGCGTAACAGGCAATGCGCTTAACCCTGAAAGCACGATGAAAAAAGCAATTTTAGATATGCCCATGAGCGGAAGTGACCAACGCTAGAGAATGTTTATATTTTTACTGGGCAGGAGTGCTTTGCTCAGTGACGGCGATCGCCATGGACTGCTTTTCTCAAATCATGGGGTATACAGACATACTCAGCAAATTCTCAGCAAAAATTTAGTTGAAGGTCAGCTTCCTAGCCGCAAAATGCGTCATAAGTGTTGGAAGCTCTTTGCGTCAGGGGTATATCGTGCTCAAAACAGGATCGTTTATTCTGACGGCGGCGATCGCCTTTTTCATCGGCTGCACTAACCCTCCACGCATTGCAGTTGGATAGGAGAGCAGTTTTCACTGACGGCGATCGCGTTCATTAGCAATTCGATTTTACTTGACTGAATTACTGTTGTGAACCAAGCATGACATTAATCATGCACTCTAGCTAATTTGTAAAATTTGAGTAGATTCAAGATTTAGTTTTGAATCTATTCAAAAAAAATATACAAACTTAGCTTAAATCTTGATGAATATTTTTAAATAAAACTTTGATGGAATAAAGATAATTTTTAAATTTTTCAGTTAAGTGAATCCATTTTTTTAGATCTAACGTACTAAAAGATATCAATAGTGGGCTTAAGACTAATGGTTCAGTACGTTAAGGCATCAGCAGGATTTGACTATGGAGCATAAACATTTATATTTAACAACCTTTCAGCGCAAACTTCTTCTCAAGAAACTTTATGATGACGCGCTCTCTCACCTAAATCTTCAGCGCATCAAAATCATGATTTTGGCAGATCAAGGCTTGCCTCAATCCGAGATTTGCACCGAAGTGGGGTGCTGTGCCTCCACTGCAAGACACTGGATTCACATGGCTCGATCTGGAATGGCACACCTATGGGAAGAGTCTCCACGCGGTCGCCCCAAAGTTGTGACAGATGCATACCTTGAGCGGCTCGGTGAACTACTAAGCCAAAGTCCGCGAGATTATAAATATCCCTTTGTACGATGGACGGCAGACTGGCTACGAAAGCACCTTGCTCAAGAGTATGACATTGAGGTTAGCCTGCGCCATTTTAAGCGTCTGCTAAAACAAGTGAAAGATACTAAAGCTTTTAAGGCTGCTATCAATCAGCCAGATGTTGCACTGCTTCCAAATAATTACGCAGAGCAGGGCAATGAAATGACCAAATTAGCGCATAAAAGCAGCCTTAAGATTGCCGACCTAACGCTTGATAGCAAGCAGTATAAAAATCCCTCAGCTTCATTGACTCATGTAGAAAAAAACTCAAACCACTATGGTAATTTCAACGCCTGAATCCTTAACGGTTCAAGATCTAAATCAAGTTCTTGGCTATGAACTTACGCCGTCAGAATGGAATACCTGCAAGGCTCAAATTCAGTTTATGACGCCCAAAGTTGGAAAGTTTTGGGATAGCCGAGATACAAAGTCAGGACTATATATTATCATCGCTGGTAAGGTGCGTTTACTCGGAAATAAAGACGAGCTGATTTCTACATTGACGTTAGGGGAAGCCTTTGGAGAATTAACATTTCTGGGCAACCGCTCTTTTGCGCCCTACTGTATGCGAGCGGGGATGGGGGTAGAGCTATGTTTTATACCGGCTCAACTTCTAGACGCTTTGATGCAGCAGCATAGCGGTATTCAAAGTCAGCTACTAAAAGCGGCTCAGACACGAAATCTTCTACTACGGGAGACTTCTGTTGAGTCTGCCCAGATTTTGCCTAGATCCACACAGGCCATATCTCAGCCGCGATCGCCCCAATCTCAGCCCACCCAAACCAGTCGCGCCTATTTCCCTAGGCCAATGCAGCAGGCGCAGCAATTGTGGCACCGAGCCACGCAGCGCTATCCATTTTTTGCACAGCAAAGCGCCTCAGATTGCGGCGCGGCTTGTTTAGTCATGGTGGCAAGGTACTGGGGCAAGCGCTTTAGCGTTAATAGACTACGCGAGATTGCCAATGTAGACCGCAATGGCGCTTCACTTTTAGGGTTATCTACAGCGGCTGAAACCCTTGGGTTCACCACAAAGCCTGTCAAAGCCACGCTCCAGCAGCTCGCCAAACAGCAGCTACCGGCGATCGCCCATTGGGAGGGCAAACACTACATTGTGGTCTACCGCATCACACAGGGGCATGTGATAGTAGCAGACCCTGGCATTGGGCAACGCAGCCTTAGTCACTCGGCCTTTGAAGCAGGGTGGACAGGCTATACCTTACTGTTAACGCCGTCGGTATTTTTCAAAGAAACAAAAGAAGACAAGACTACGTTCTGGCACTTTTTTGATCTACTAAAACCCCATCAGCTTGTAATGTTTGAGGTGCTAATTGCCTCTATTTTTATTCAGCTTTTTGGACTGGTCACACCACTATTTACGCAGCTTTTACTAGACCGCGTGGTGGTTCAAGGCTCAGACTTAACCCTTACGGCAGTGGGCTTAGGGCTGATTTTGTTTAGTGTATTTCGCGTCGCAATTATTGGGCTGCGTCAGTATCTCATCGACCACACCGCCAATCGCCTAGACCTAGCCCTCATCATTGGGTTTATCCGCCATACCTTCCGGCTCCCACTCAAGTTTTTTGAATCGCGCTATGTAGGCGATCTCGTCTCCCGCGTGCAGGAAAATCGCAAAATCCAGCGGTTTTTGTCTGGGGAAGCCCTGACGATTTTGCTAGATCTCTTTACGGTCTTTATTTACGTGGGCTTAATGCTCTGGTATAGCTGGCGATTGGCGCTACTGGTGCTGCTGGTGATTCCGCCCTTTTTCTTGCTGGCGGTGTTTGCAACGCCGTTTTTACAGCGCATTTCTAGAGAAATCTTTAGCGCAATTGCCCAAGAAAGTAGCTACCTCATTGAGTCGTTAACAGGCATCCGCACCATTAAGGCATCCGCCGTAGAGCAAAGCGTGCGCTGGCGATGGGAAGAGTTCTTTAGCCGATCCATTCAAAAGACCTTTATGGGTCAGGTGATTAGCAATCGGCTGCAAATTTTTAGCAACGGCATTGAGGCGATCGCCACCACCACTTTGCTTTGGTACGGCGCAAACCTGGTGATTCAAAAAGAACTCACCATCGGTCAGCTTGTGGCGATTAATATGCTGCTGGGCAATATCATTCGGCCTTTCCAGCGGCTGACGGTCTTGTGGAATCAGCTCCAAGAGGTATTGATTGCCGTTGAGCGCATTAATGATGTCTTAGAAGCCGAACCGGAGGAAGATTTGGGTATCCAGGCCAGACAAACGCTCCCGCGCATCCAGGGGGATATCTGTTTTCAAAACGTGACCTTTCGGTATCAGTCTGAAAGCGATATGAACGTCTTGCAAAATCTCAGTTTTCAGATCAGGCCAGGACAAATGGCAGCATTAGTTGGGCGCAGCGGCTCAGGGAAAACCACGCTCTCTAAGCTTTTGCTGGGGCTATACCCCCCCACAGAAGGGCAAATATTAGTGGATGGACATGATGTCACCAGCCTTTCTCTGAAGTCATTGCGCCAGCAGGTGGGTGTGGTGGATCAAGACACGTTTTTGTTTGGGGGCACGATTCGTGAAAATATCAGCCTCAGACATCCAGAATCTTCACTAGAAGAGATTCTGGATGCATCTCGATTGGCTGGTGCTGATGAATTTATTAAGCGATTACCGATGGGGTACGAATCCCAAATTGGTGAGGGCGGCGGACTGCTTTCGGGTGGGCAAAGGCAGCGATTGGCGATCGCCCGTGCCCTATTGGGCAACCCCCGACTGCTGGTTTTAGATGAAGCCACCAGCCATCTAGATACAGAATCGGAGCAAATCATTCAGCAAAACCTGAGCCAAATTTTGCGCGGACGCACCACTCTCGTGATTGCCCATCGGTTGTCTACTATTCGCAACGCGGATCTGATTCTGGTTTTAGATCGTGGGGTGCTCATTGAGAGTGGCAACCACGAAACCCTGATCGAAAAACAAGGCTTTTACTACTACCTAACTCAAAAGCAGTTTGGGAACAGTCTCTAGCCCCATTAATAAGGAGTAATCCATGAGCGAGTCAATGATTTATTCATCTGACACTATTTCTATGCCCACAAAGGCTTCCGTACCTACTAATGCGCCTTGTCAGACGATTCGGATTTTGCTGGCAGACGATCAGCCATTTGTATTAGAAATGCTGAAGTCTTCTCTAAGTTCAGAGGCAGATCTACATATTATTGGAAGTGCGGATAACGGAAAAGAAACCCTAGATCTTGTTGCTAAACTACAGCCAGACATTGCTCTCATTGATATTGAAATGCCGGATATGGACGGCATTACCATTACGCGAAGCATCATGGAGCAGTTTGATCACATCAAGGTGTTAGTGCTGAGTAGCCATGATGATGATGCGTATATCCGCAATGCTTTAGCAGCAGGGGCGCGAGGGTATTTGCTAAAGGGCACCCCTGCTCAAGAAATTATTCATGCCATTCGCTACGCCCAAAAGGGGTATTTGCAGCTTAGCCCAGGGCTATTTGAAAAGTTAGACTCTGGCGGCGCAATCATTCCTGTTTTTACTGCGACTGCTGTACCTACTGTTATTGAGCCACAGGCAACTGCTTTGGAGAAAATCGCAGCGTCTGAGCAGGAGTGGTCGCCCTATGCCGAAGATCAGATCAATGCACTCCCGCAGGTGTGGACGAGGGGACTGCTTTATTTTTTGATTACCTTTGCGGCGATCTCCCTGCCTTGGTCAATGCTCTCTCAAGTGGATGAAACAGGGGTTGCAAGAGGACGAATAGAACCTAAAGGCGCAACCCAACGCCTAGATTCACCGATTGCTGCAACGATTGGAGCGGTTCGGGTTCAGGAAGGTCAGACGGTTAAAAAGGGTCAGGTTTTAGTAGAGCTAGAGTCTGATGTACTGCGGACAGAACTTCAGCAGGCTCAGGCAAAGTTAGCAGGGCAGAGCAGTCAGCTCAATCAGCTTGAGATTTTGAAAACCCAGGTGATCAGCACGCTGAGTGTACAGGCGCAGCAAAATCAGGCGCAAGCATCGGAGAAACTATCTCAGGTGGGGCAAGCACGGCAGGCTTTATCGGCGAGTCAGGCGAATGCTCCCGTTCAGGAAGCGGAAAAGTTGGCTCAAGTGGAGCAGGCTGAAGCAAGGCTGAATACGGCTCAAACCGATTTGATTCGTGCAGAAAACCGATATCAAAAAGAGCTAGGGGAAATTAAGCGGTATCAAAAGCTGGTCGCTGTTGGGGTTGAGCCAGCGGTAAAAATCGTTGAGCTGGAGCGATCTGCGGACGAAAGCCGTAGGCTCCGTGACCAGGCCACCGCTGAAATTCAGCAAGGTCAAAAAAGTCTGATAGAAAGACAAAAAAGCTATCAAGGTCTTAAGCAAAAGCTTCAGGCGGACGGAGAGCAGGCGAACTTGAGGCTACAAGAACAGCAGGGTGGACAGGCTACGCTTTCTAAGTCTGGGGAGCTGGCGCTGCTTAAGAATCAGGAGCAGCTTAAGCAGTTAGAGTCTCAGTCTAATACCCTCAGGTCAGAGGTAAAGCAAAGCCAAAGCCAGCTCCAGGCTCTGAATCTACAGCTTGAGCAGCGTGTTGTGCGATCGCCCATCACGGGCACCATTTTTGAGTTCCCGATCAAAAAGGCGAAGGCATTTGTACAGGCGGGGCAGCTCATTGCACAAATTGCGCCCCAAAATGTACCGCTGATTGTAAAGGCACAGGTGCCGAGTTCTAACAGCGGGTTTTTGAAGGTGGGGCAGCCCGTCAAGCTTAAATTTGATGCATATCCGTTCCAAGATTACGGCGTGGTTTCGGGACGGCTGCAATGGCTGTCGCCAGATTCTAAGGTAGTGCAGATCAACGGGGTCCAGTCTGAAGTGTTTGATTTAGAGGTGACGCTTGATCAGCCCTTCATCCAAACCCCAACCAAAAAGATATTGCTCACGCCTGGTCAAGCCGCCACGGCTGAAGTGATTGTGCGTCAGCGCCACATTATTGACTTTTTGCTTGACCCATTCAAAAAGCTGCAACAAGGCGGTCTACGCCTGTAGTTCTGATCTAATGCCTTGTTCGATTGACTTTGATAACTTATGTAAGGATGCTGATATGACTGAAAGACCTGCAATTTCTGCTGAAGACGTGCTGCAACAGGTGAAGCTATCGGGGCAATTGGGGGCAGTTAAAGAGGCGATCGCCCTGCGCCATCTCATTCAAACCACTGCCGCCGAAAAAGGTGTTGAAGTGACATCACAAGAAATTCAAACCTGTGCTGACGAATTTCGAGTAACCAACAATCTTGAACGAACTGAAGAGACTTTGGCATGGCTACAACAGCGGGAGTTGGGAGTTGAAGATTTTGAAGCCATGATTCATCTTTCAGTGCTTCAATCTAAATTGGCAAAGCACTTATTTGCTGACCAGGTAGATGCTTATTTTGCCGCGCATCAGTTGGACTATACGACGGTGGCTATCTATGAAGTGATCTTAGAAGATGAAGATACCGCATTAGAGCTATTTTATAGCCTTAAGGAAAGGGAAACTACATTTTTTGAGGTTGCTCAACACTATATTCAAGATACGGAACTACGTCGTAGAGGGGCATATCGCGGCATCTTAAAAAGAGCAGATCTGAGTGCAGAAGTTTCTAGTGCTGTTTTTGCTAGCGCTACACCACAGCTTTTAAAACCTATCTTAACGGCCAATGGAATTTATCTTATTTACGTTGATGAAGTTTTTCAGCCTGTGTTGAACAAAGAAATACGGAGTGAGATTATTTTTTCTTTGTTTTTTGAATGGTCAAAACAAGAATTCAAAAAGCACTAAAAATGAAATATCGCAAAGTAAGGAAGGTATTTACCCGCTCTACTTTGCGATACCTCTAGAAAACTTGACGTTGGCTTATAACGCTTACAAAGATGGGATTGGTGGCCCTAAGAAAATCGCTTTTCCAACTGGTGCTTTAAGTCCAATAAAGATAATAGTTGTTTCTTCTCCACCACCCAGTGTTTGCCACTGCTGGTTTTTAGGAATCCCAATCATCTCTCCAGAAGAGTTATTTTTAAGGTCTTCAATTAGTAAACTAGGCATGTTAATCCTCTAAAAACGTTTAGTCGAATGAAATGAAAAATGCTCTAATGAAGTGCAGAATCTTGCTCAATACTTCTGGAGCATAATGTAAGATTTGCAATGCAATCCTGCTTTATGATTTCTCTTTGGCAAGATTTGTCATTGTCGGGATATGATCTACAGACTCTTATTTTAATTGCTTTTGAACAAGTGCTGCACTTCAAAGCTAGGGAATTCGGCAAAGATAGATATCATATAAGGTTCCATCTTTCCCTCTAGCTGTTCCTACCTTAAAACATTCTCCTCCATAAATATGTTTCATTTCATTCTTGCTTAGAGCACAAGAATTATTATTTTGAGATAGATCATTAATCAAAAGGCTTGACATAATTCATTCTCCAGTTTTTTAGACTTTGTTTTTTAGCAGTCTTTAGAAGATCTGACTGAGTTTATTCTATATCAATTAATCTAGCAAAATCTAGTTTCAACTAAATCAGTAGATCTATAAATACTATATTTTTGTCACTAAAATACAGTATTTATAACTACAAAAAGATTATTGAAATTTATTAATTGAGGAATTAAAGAAGATCGCAAACCATGCCGCAGGTTATAAACATTTTGTGATCACAGCATCCTCCCATTACTAGGCTTGCATCCTCAGAATGTAATTCTGATATATCATCATATTGATCTGAAGTTGAATCTCTTCGATGAGCTGCATTTTTAACTGCACCATCTAGTAGCTCAGTAGTTTCCCGTTTATTGAGATCTGAATTTTGCTTAGATGAAAACATGAGATTTCCCTATTGATATAAATTAGACTTTGACAGTAATGCGTCTAAGACAAATAAATTAGCTCAGTGGATTATTAGCAATTAAACCTATCGTAATAGGCGGTTTGAATACTGATATGGCAGGTAGTCCACCCATAATGGAGTTTGCCTCCTCAGCCAAAATCTCTGATAAAGCATCATCTTGTTTGGCGGAGATGTTTCGTCGTTCAGATGCATTGATGATCGCATCATCTAGTAAACTCAAACTTTTCAACTTATCAAAATTCTGGGACTCTGAATTTGATTTGGACAAAGCCATACAAAATCTCCTGATACATTAGTGAAGCTTATGTAAGTGCGCGATTGCACTACTTAATGACTTAAGGGTGAATGGTCAAGCAGAAACTGGCATAGAAACTGCCTTCATAAGATCTGAAGGGCTATAGTGATCTGTAATCACCTGAGGACATCTGAAACAAACCGCACTTCCTTCTTGTTGCCACCATCGACAGTCTCGCCGAATGGCACAGGGTGGTAGCTGTTCTGTAACAGCAGGAAGCTGCTCTGCGACTCGCGTAGCTAGGCGACAGTTTGACCCATCAAAATGTTGGCAGTTTTTAGTCTCACAGGCAGATGCGGTACGAAAAACCTCAGTAGGTGTAACGGGCTGCACTTTAGCAATCAATGCTTCTGTTACAGCCTGAACCTGCTTTAGATAAACAATCCTTGGGGCATTTACCGTACCGCTAACAACACCAAACACAATGCTGTGATGAAGTGCTGGTCGAGCACTAGGACACAAAGAATATTTTTCGGCTTTATCGCCTTGCATTTAAACCCTCCATTTTAGAAACAAAATATACCCCCCTCTTCGTGAAGTCTTCAGCTTGATTTTGTAAACTTAAATTCAAAGCCGTTAGGTAATATTGTTTAACCTAAAGCCTTCTTTAAGCAAGGACTTTATCGACTTTATAGAAGCCATAAATTCTAGATTTATGTCCCTTTATCACCCTATAAATCTGCTAAGAAGAACCAAGTGTCTATGACGAATATAGTGAAAATTTTGGCGGTGGTCTGTCATTTAAAGCTGTATCTATTCTCGCTAAACAACGTGTCAAGACTATATTCAATCCTTTAAGATAGAGATAGCCTGCCGCAGTATTAAATCTATTAAGGCTCTAACTTACTGTTTGCCTAAAACTCATAAATCATGAAGAAAAATATGTCTTTGTCGCTGACTCACCTCGATGAGTCAGGTCAGGCCAATATGGTAGATGTCTCAGATAAGGTGTCAACCCTAAGAGAGGCGATCGCCCAGGGTACTGTCCGCATGGGGCTAGAGACGTTTCAGGCCATTGAGCAGGGCAATGCGCCCAAGGGGGATGTACTGGGTACCGCTCGTCTTGCTGGCGTTATGGCTGCCAAGCAAACTTCAGCACTTATTCCGTTGTGTCACCCCTTACCGTTAACGGGCGTAAAGGTTTTTGTTACGCCAGAACCTAGTCTGCCAGGGTATGTGATTGAGGCACGGGTACGCACAAAGGCCGAAACAGGCGTAGAAATGGAAGCCCTTACGGCAGTTTCTATTGCAGCCCTTACGCTGTACGACATGGCAAAAGCATTAGATAAAGGCATTACCATTGAATCTATCCACCTGCTGCACAAATCCGGCGGTAAGTCTGGGGAGTGGAACGCTCCCGCCTGAGTTTTGAATTTATGTCAAAAGCCTTAAGCTACTACGAGATCTTGCGTATCTCAAACCAGTCTTCTTCTGCCGAAATCAAGAAGGCGTTTCGCAGACTGGCAAGACAGGTTCATCCAGACCTGCACCCGAACGATGCTGAAGCTGCGGCGCAGTTTAAGCTAATCTCGCAAGCCTATGAAGTCTTGGGCGATGCCCAACGGCGATCGCAGTACGACACGCTCCTCAACGAATCGCCTTCAGATAACGCACCTGTCGAACCTCAGTCCTATCCCGCACGGTATCGACAGGCCATTTATAAGCTTTCCCAACGAGACTATCGCGGCGCAATTGTAGACTTTACCCAGGCGATCGCAATGTTCCCAGGGGGTACAGAAGCCTACTTAGGCCGCGCCAAAGCCTACGATGCGCTCAAAAATGATAAAGCCGTGCTAGAAGACTGCTATCAAATTCTTCAGAGAGATCCCAATGCAGCCCAGGCTTATATCTATCAAGGGCTTGCCCGATTACGGCTGGGCTACCCACAGGGGGCAGTTGAGGCATATACCCAGGCGATCGCCCTAGACGCGACCTTTGCCCAAGCCTACTATCGTCGTGCCCAAGCAAGGTTAGAGCTAAAAGAGACGGCACTGGCCTACCCAGACTTGCAAAAAGCCATTGAGCTATTTCGCGCCCAGCAAAACTCGACTCAAGTTCAGCAGGTAGAGCAACTGCTGAAGACACTCCGGCAGCCCGCCGCTGCGATGCGCTTACCTCAGACAGGGGTAGCGCAGTTTTTGAAATTAGCCTTCAGCAACCTCCCTAGCATGGTGCTAAACCCTAGCAGAAACCTGCTCCCAGTCTTTGCCCGTTTAACGACTGCTCAGGCTGGCTGGGCTGGGCTACTTTACGGCTTGATCGCAGTGGGAGGCTGGGATTTTAGCGCTTGGATGACAAAGGCGGAGCAATTTTTATTGATCCCCAGCGTGCTGACTGCGCTGGCGGCTTATCTGAGTGTGGCGATCGCACTCACCCTGACTCGACTGGTGGCGGCTCGGGGGCGTGGCTCTTATTCTGGCGACCTTTTTGTGTCTGGTGTCGCAAGCTTGCCCATTACGGCACTGATGGTTGGAAGCACTTTTCTTACACCGCTAGGCAGTAGTATCCTCTTCATTCTCGGGAACGTGGCAGGCTGCTACAGCATTGTAATTTTGCACATTGGCTGTACCCAGATCAGCAACATAGATGAGCCTCGGGCAATGGTGGCAGTCCCAGTCATTGTTTTGATTGGCCGCTGGGCGTTATCATCCCTTTTGAGCTAAAGCAGATCGAACATGCCGTGGTAACATTGCGAGACTCTTTAGTCCCACGCTGCGCCTCACCCCTCGTTGATTGAAACCATGCGGCCTTCTTTTCTTTCCATCCTTCCCGCTTTAAGTAAAGTTTCTGATTTGTACGTCAAGGCGGAGCAAGCTTCAGCAGATACCTTAAACGGCTGGTCTTTAGTAGACCGTGATCCGCGCGTCATTGAGCAGCTTATGCCCTGGTGGGAATGGCTATACCACTACTACTTTTGCGTCACCACCGATGGCTGGGAGCATGTCTGCCCTGAGAACAAAGCACTCTATGTCGGCTCTCATAATGGTGGCATGGCATCTCCTGATATGTTCATGATGATGGTGGACTGGTTCTGGCGGTTTGGGACAGAACGCCCAATGTATGGGCTAATGCATCCTAAGGTTTGGCAGGTGATGCCCGTGCTGGCGCGGATGGCAGTTCAAGGCGGCGCACTCCGGGCACACCCAAGGACGGCGATCGCCGCACTGCGATCTGGCGCGAGCGTTTTGGTTTATCCCGGCGGCATTCAGGATGTATTTCGTCCCTACCCCCTGCGCCATGACATTCACTTTAATGGTCGTCAAGGGTTTATTAAGCTCGCCCTTCGAGAAGAAGTCCCCATCGTGCCCGCGATTTCCTGTGGCGCCCACGAAACCTTAATCGTGCTGACAGATATTTATCCTCAGGTTCAGGCAATCCGGCAGCGGTTTGATCTGCCTTGGCTCTTTGGAATTGACCCAGAAGTATATCCCATTTATTTAGGAATGCCTTGGGGAATCGCCGTTGGCCCATTGCCCAATATTCCATTCCCTGCTGCCATTCATACACGGATTTGCCCTCCCATTGTGTTTGAGCGCTATGGACCCGATGCGGCAAAAGATGAAGACTATGTGAGTGACTGTTATGAAAAGGTTCATAGCCTAATGCAGACAGCGCTTGATAAGCTAGTCAAAGAGTTAACGAACCCTACTAAAACGAATTTTTCAACCCCTAACCTTTCAACCTTTTAAGATTGCGTAATGACAGGCGGCTTAATTAGAGAACCCAGTCCAGAAGAAAAGGAACTCCAGAACAAGCGCACTGAACTCGCGGGTCTTGAAACCCGTTTAGCAGAGCGTGAACTGGAGTTAGCGACGTTTCAAGCTGAACTCCACGCCTTTGAGCGGCTGTATCTGCAGGTAGTTGGCATGCGACAGCAAGAGCTTCAGCGCATTGAAGCCCAGATTGAAGAATATATGGCCTATCTGGCCTCGGCGCATCCCTTCCAGCCCTCCAGTGAGCTAAAGCAGGTCTATCGCCAGCTTGCCAAAGCCATCCACCCTGACCTTGCCATCGAGCCAGAAGCCCGTGCAAAACGGGAGTTGCTGATGGCAGAGGCCAATCGAGCCTACGAATGTGGCGATCTTGAGCGACTGAAAACGCTATTTCTAGACTGGTCTAATGATCCTGAGTCGGTGCAAGGCGAAGATCTCAATGCCGAACTCATTCGCACCATTCGGCAGATTGTGCAAAGTGAGCAGCGGCTGGCAAATATTGAAAAAAAAATTCAGAGACTAGAAAAAACAGACCTTTTTCAGCTACAAATAAAGGCAAAGAGGGGGCAGCATATGGGCAGAGATCTCTTTGCGGAGATGGCTCATGAGTTGGATCAACAAATCCATCGGGCGCAGCATCGCTTAAATGAATTAAAGGTACACACAGGTTAAAGCAACAACAAGATGGAAGATCTCGCGCAAGACATCAAAACCTCCTCACGGGACTTAGTCATGCAAAGCCAAAACTCAGATGCTTTGGTTAATACACAACACTTGTTCAAAGAAGGATTAGCCTTAGCCAACCAGCTCGACCATCAGCGCTCATCTCGGGGAACTCTGATCTACCAAATGTCAGAAGATTCTGAAGACTTCACTGCAATCCAGCCTACCTCCGCCCTAACAATGCCGCTGCACTCAACCACAACCTATGTCCAAACCGACTCCGATCAATCCTGGACTCAGGTTTGGCTTCAGCGCGGTCTTATTAAGCTGAAGCAACAGAACTTTGAAGGGGCGGCGGATAATTTCAAACGCGTCCTGCAAAGAGAAAAACAGTCCATTGAGGCATTCAATGGGTTAAGCGTCGCGCAGTATTATCTTGCTCAGTATCAAGAGGCGGCGGCATCGCTGAGACAGGCGATTGAGATTCGTCCTACGCAGTCAACCCTCTTCTGTAATCTTGGTGCTGTCTTCTACCGTAGCCAAGATTTTGTTGGTGCTGTCGCAGCGTTTCAGAAGGCGGCGCGCCTTGACCCCAAAGATGTCCTGGCTTATTACGGCATGGGGCTATCGCTGATTCATCAGCCAGATTATCCACGGGCGATCGCCGCATTCCAACGCGCCATTGCCCTCAACGATCAGCATGCCAAGAGCTACTATGGCTTGGGCTACGTTCACTTTAAGATGGGTGAATTACCCGCTGCGATCGCCGCCATTGGCAAGGCAAAACAGCGCAACCCAGAGTATGCCAAGCGCTATGAGACGTTTCTGAAGCATTGCCTTGAGCAAGACAGTAAAGCCTAAAGCGATATCCCCTAAGCCGATACGCAAACCAAACCCAAGTGCTAAACTCCAACGCATCACCGCATCCTGACAGGAGAATTCATGGCGCTTACCCGTCTGCCTAAAGACACAATGCACATTATCGGCACGGTCAAAGGGCCAGGGGAAAGCGGCAACCAGTACGTCTTTATTACAGCCCAAACCGATCACATTAAAATTGGCGAGTTTGTTTACTACCGCGTCGAGAATGCGGAGGGGGACACCCTCAATATTTTGGGTAAAATTTCGGGTTGCCACCTGGTTGACCATCTACCCGATCGCATCTTTGCCGATAGCGAAGTAGACCCTAGCACCATCGCCGCGCTGATTGGGTTTAAGTACCCCAGCCCTGAAATCTATGAGGTGGCAGTGGAAGTGATTGGCTACTTCCACCCCAGTCTTGGGTTTATGAACCCGCGCCGTCCGCCTGAGCCAGGGGCAAAGGTGTTTCTAGCAGATGATGTCTCTTTAACCGGAATCCTCAATAAAAAGCCTGTGGGTGCGGTGGGTTCTGCCCATGTGGGGCATTTGCTGCTGCGAGAAGGGCAGGCGGTGCCCATTTCATTAGATGTCAAAGAGCTGGTCAGTACCCACATGGCGATTTTGGCGGGGACAGGTTCTGGGAAGTCTTACACGGCAGGGGTTTTGGTTGAAGAACTCATGCGCCCCCACAACCGCGCAGCGGTGATGATTTTTGACCCCCACGGGGAGTACGGCACGCTAGAAGGGCTGCGGAATAATCCGGCGTTTCGGGGCGAGGATGGCTACGAACCTCAGGTGAAGATTCTGCATCCTCAAGATATTCGCATTCGCTACTCGTCGCTCGACTACGGGGATGTGATGGCGCTATTGCCAGAAATGAGTGAGCGCCAGCAGTCGATTCTCAACAAAGCCTTTAACTTAATGCGCAAGTCTAAAAAGGGCGATCGCTGGGATATCAATGACCTGCGCCATGCGGTGTTTCAGTCAGATATTGTGCAGGATGACAACGGCAACGAAAAACAGGGTTCTTCGGCGGACGCCCTCGATTGGAAGCTGAGCAAGCTGGAGCTATCCGAATATTTCCATGCCTTTGAGCATCTTGGCCCTAGAGATCTGTTTGAGCCAGGTCAGGTCACGGTGCTGCAAATGAACGAGATTAGCCAAGATGAGCAGCAGGTCATTTGCGCGGCGCTGCTGCGACAAACCAACCAAGCCAGAATGAACACCGTGAAGGAAAAGCTCACTCCAGACGATGAAAACTATCTGCCTTACCCCGTATTTGTGCTGTTAGAAGAAGCCCATCGCTTTGCCCCTGCCCACGAGCCTTCGCGCTGTAAGGCCGTCATCCGCACCATTTTGAGCGAAGGGCGAAAGTTTGGGTTAGGGGTCGGGTTAATTACCCAGCGCCCTGGCAAGCTAGACTCTGATGTGCTGTCTCAGTGCATGAGCCAGTTTGTAATGCGCATTGTCAACCCCGTTGACCAAGAAAGCCTGAAGTACGGGGTAGAGGCCGCCGGGCGCGATTTGCTTAAAGAGCTGCCTGCCCTGACCAAAGGGCAGGTAATTATCTCTGGGCTGTGCGTGAATACCCCTGTGCTATGCCAGGTGCGCCAGCGGCTGACAGACCACGGCGGCGAAACCCTGAATGCGCCAGCCCTATGGCAAGAGCATTTTCTGATTCATCGCCAGCGGGAGCGCGTAGCAGCCCAGGCGCCTCTAGTGGGGCAACGCCGCCCCACGACGATCCGAGGGGTGTCGATTGACTAGATCTGTTTTATCAATCTTAGCCCCCTCATCCCTTTCTTATAGCCAAAGGCTTTACCCTTCTCCCCCTGTGGGAGAAGGGCTAATTCTGGTTCCCCTCGCCCGTTCTGGGAGAGGGGATTCGTGCAAAAGGTCTACTAAAGATTTGAGCGTTGTAAATTAACCCGTCAAGAAGAAAAACGAGTCGAATTAATCCCTGTAATTCATCTTCCATCAAGATTTTTAGCGGTTTTCTGACAAGAAATCGTACAAATTTCAACTGACCATGATAGTCTGTTGAGAAAAATTAACCTTTTCTATCTAAAACCTCGTTATTATTAAACGTCCACCATCCGCCACGAGTTCAGCCATCCGTGTACGTTAAGCGCTTAGAGCTATCCTATTTCAAATCTTTTGGCAGCACGGCCACCATTCCGCTGCTGCCAGGGTTTACCGTCATTTCAGGGCCGAACGGGTCGGGCAAGTCTAATTTATTAGATGCAATGCTGTTTGCCCTGGGTCTGACGGGTTCTAAAGGGATGCGAGCTGAGCGGCTACCAGATTTGGTCAACCAAGCCCAGCTTAAGCGCGGACACGCCAGCGTTGAAACCAAGGTAACAGTCACCTTTGATATTTCTGACGTGCCCCTAGAAGATGGCACCTCTCTAGAAGAGCAGCCTGCTGAACGAGAATGGGAAGTAACGCGCAAGCTGCGGGTGACAAAGCAGGGCACCTACACCTCCACCTACGCTATTAACGGCGAACCCTGCACCCTCACCGATCTCCATGACCAGATGAATCGGCTGCGGATTTATCCTGAAGGCTATAACGTCGTGCTCCAGGGGGACGTGACGGGCATTATTTCGATGAATGCACGCCAGCGCCGCGAAATTATTGATGAATTGGCAGGAGTTGCCAACTTTGATCGCAAAATTAACCAGGCCAAAGAAAAGCTGGATGCTGTCAAAGACCAAGAAGACCGCTTTCGGATTGTGGAGCAGGAGCTAAAAGAACAGTGCGATCGCCTCGATAAAGATCGCGTCAAAGCCCAAAAGTATCAGCTCCTCCGCGCTGAATTTAACGAAAAATCGACCTGGGAAAATGTCTTAGCCTATCGTCAGCTTCAGCAGCAGACTGAGAAATTGCAGAAGCAAATCCAGGCCGAAGCGCAGCAGCAGACTCAGCTTGAGGTGCAGCTTGGGGCGATCGCCCTTGAGATCCATGCATTATCGGCAACCTTGGCAGAGCTGAATGCCCAGGTCAAAGCATTGGGCGAAGATGAGCAGCTTGCAGTACAGGCCGCGATCGCCACCCAAGAAGCAGAACTGCGCCAGCTTGAGCGCCAGCAAGCTGAACTCAAAGCCACTCAGCAGGCAGCAACAGAGCGAGGACGGCAGCTCCAGCAGCAAATTGCCCAAGAGCAGATGCAGCTTGCCACCCTCACCCAGCAGCGTCAAAAATTAGAAGCCGAAACGCTCAAGGGGCTGACCCAGCAGCGAGATCAGGCTCAAGCTGACCTAGAGCAGATTCGAGAACAGTCGAGGGCGATCGCCACTTCTGCGGATGCCTGGGTGCAGGAACAGGCGCAGCTCCGTCAGCAAATGGAAGCCTTGCTGCGTACCCTAGACCCCAAACGCTCAGAATTTGCCCAACTGCGAGAGCGGGTTGAGCAACTCGGTCGTCAGTGCGAACAGCAAACCGAAGAAAGCCAAACCCTCGCCCAAACCATTGCCGAGAAGCAGATCCAGCTCACCGAGGCACAATCTGAACTCGAAACCCAGCAGCTTTCGGTTCAAACCTTAGCTACCGCCCTTACCACCGCCGATGAAAGCGTCCGCACCGAGCAAGACACCCAGACCCGTCTCCAGCGCGAACAGCGCGAAAAACAGCGGCAGCTCGATCAGCTTGAGGCCAAAGAAGAAGCCCAGCAGGAAGCTCAGGGCACTTTTGCGACCAAAATCTTACTCAAATCGAACCTCTCTGGCGTTTACGGCTTAGTCGCTAACCTCGGTCGCGTAGAACCCCAGTATCAAATCGCCCTAGAAACCGCCGCCGGAGCGCGGATGGGACATTTGGTGGTAGACAACGATGAAGTTGCCGCTGCTGGCATTGAGCTACTTAAGCGAGAACGCGCTGGACGCGCTACGTTTTTGCCCCTCAATAAACTGCGATCGGGGCAAGATTTGCCTAACCTCAAAGTTGAAGGGGCGATCGATTATGCGGTCTATCTCATCGACTTCGACCCCAAGTACGATGCCGTCTTCGCCTACGTCTTCGGCAATACCGTCGTGTTTGAAACCCTGAGCGCGGCGCGGCGCTACATTGGTCGCTACCGCATCGTCACCCTAGACGGCGAACTGCTGGAGCCGACCGGAGCCATGACGGGGGGTAGCCGCTCCAAACAGCAAACTCTTCACTTTGGCAATGCCGAAGCGGGAGAATCCGCTGAGATTTTGGCGTTGCGTCAGCGTCTGGGTGAAATTGAGCAAATTTTGAGCCGCATAGAGGCGCGTTTGGGTCAACATCAGCAGTCTCTCGCGACCGAAACCCAGGCGTTGACCGCCGCGCGTCAGCAGCATCGGGATGTACAGTTCCAGGTGGAGCAGCTCACCAAGGAATTGCAGGGGTTAACGCAGCGCAGCGCAGCTTTAGCTCAGCAGCTTGCGGCCAGTAACCAGGAACGATCCACTGCCAGCACTCGCTTGCAAACGCTAGAAGCAGAGCTGCCTCAGCAGGAAGGCGAGTTGGCAGAGTTAAGAACGGCGATCGCCACCCTAGAGCAGTCCCAAACCCACGGCGAATGGCAGCGTCTTCAGGCTCAAATCCAAGCGCAAGAAACGCAGCTCAATGAGCGAGAAACTGCCCTTAGACAGGCTCAGCAGCAGCTTCAGGCGCTGGATCTGCAACTGCTGAGGCTTCAAGAAAAACAGCAGCAAAATCAAACCGAGGTGGAGCGTACGCAGCAGCAGCAGCAAACCGCCCAGCAGCAAGAAGCTGCGACCCTACAACAGCAACAGCAGATTAGCGCCGCCATTGCCGAGCTGCGGGTTGAGCTTCAGCGGCTAGAGGCGCATTTGGGAGAGGCCAAACAAAACCGCGATAATGCCGAGCAGCATCTGCGCACCCGTGCCGCAAATCAACAAGAAATGACTTGGCAAATCCAGAAGCTGCAAGAAACCCAACAGCAGCAAACCGAACAAATTGCACAACTGCAAACCCAACTCCAAGAAAAAGCACAGGAGCTACCAGATCCACGCCCTGAACTACCTGAAGGATTGACGCTAGAGGCGCTACGGGAAGAATTGCGATCTTTACAGCGACGGATCCAGGCAATGGAGCCAGTCAATATGCTGGCGATCGAAGAATATGAACGTACCATGGCTCGCCTCGAAGAACTGGTGCAAAAGCTCACCACCCTAGAAGATGAGCGCACGGAATTGCTATTGAGAATCGAAAACTTTACCACCCTGCGACGGAATTCTTTTAGAGAAGCCTTTGATGTGGTCAACGAAAGTTTTCAGACTATTTTTGCAGGGCTATCCGATGGGGATGGCTATTTAGAGCTAGAGGATCCTGAAGATCCGTTCCGAGGGGGACTAAATCTCGTTGCCCATCCCAAGGGTAAGCAGGTGCAGCGGTTGGCCTCGATGTCTGGGGGCGAAAAATCTCTGACGGCGCTTAGCTTTATTTTTGCCCTTCAGCGCTATCGTCCTTCGCCCTTTTACGCCTTAGATGAAGTGGATAGTTTCTTAGATGGGGTGAATGTGGAGCGTTTAGCTAAAACCATTCGCCAGCAAACGGAAGGCGCTCAGTTTATTGTGGTCAGCCACCGCCGCCCCATGATTGAGGCCGCAGACCGCACGATTGGCGTGACGCAGGCACGCGGCACCCATACGCAGGTGATTGGGATGCAGCTTCGACCTTCTGAATAACTCCGAACCTTCTTACGATTGATGAGGTCTAGCCACTTATTTATCAATGCAGAGATTGCCCAAAAATCCTTTAAGAATTTGTTTCTAAGAGTTGCTGTCCAACAAGATCTAGATCAGCTTGTGCAAGGGGATGCTTGAGAGCAAGGGCTTGGCTAAAGCTGTCGTGGGCTTCGGAATAACGACCCAACTGGTAAAGAGCATTGCCTTTGCCGATCCAGGCTTCGTCTAGGTGAGCGTCTAGGGAGAGTGCAGAGATGAAGTCTTGCAGGGCAGCAGTTGGATTTTGGAGTTGGAGGAAAATACAGCCGCGATTGGTATGAATGACCTCGTTCATATACTCTTTATTTTCTGGATCAAGTTCAAGCGCTCTATCACAGTTTTGGAGAGCGGACTGGTATTGCTGTAGGTAGTAAGCAGGGAAACTACAATTTGCCCAAGCTATTGTGAATTCAGGATCAAGCTGTAAGGCAGTCTCAAAAAGCGCTAGAGATTTCTGGCAGCGCTCTAGGTCAATGTCAGCCTTGGCTGGAAAACCGCTGCAATACTGGTGTTGTCGAATG
>JANNDV010000297.1:0-6856 GCA_031387975.1 Acaryochloridaceae cyanobacterium OTE_75_metabat_521
GACGGCCTGGAACAAGGGCTATTTCATCCATCCCGTATGCTCTACGAGCGGTCTTATTACGACCAATTACAATGTCCACGCGCTTACCCATTCCAGAACCTTTTAGCTACACTAACAAAGCCTGAGCAGCACTGTCAAAGTTGGTTGTCGCAATAACAGCGCTATATTAGACCCTCTTTTTGAGCCATAAAGGCCATTAAATCTAGCACGCGATTGGAATAGCCCCATTCGTTGTCGTACCAGCCGATCACCTTAAAAAAGTTGGCATTAAGCTCCATCCCTGCATCCGCATCAAAAATGCAGGAGTGGGCGTTACCCTGAAAATCGGTTGAAACCACAGCCTCATCGGTATAGGCCAAAATACCCGCTAAAGATGTCGCTGCCGCCTGCTTCATCGCCTCGCAAATGGCCTGGTAGCTGGTGGCGGTGGCGGTCTTAAAGGTAAGGTCAACCACCGAAACATCAGGGGTGGGCACCCGCAGCGCCATCCCTGTTAACTTACCCTTAAGTTGGGGCAGCACTAAGGCCACAGCTTTTGCTGCACCCGTCGAAGAAGGGATAATATTTTGTGCGGCACCTCGTCCCCCCCGCCAGTCTTTGCTACTTGGTCCATCTACCGTAGGCTGGGTCGCGGTCATGGCGTGAACCGTCGTCATTAATCCTTCTGTTAAGCCAAAATTTTCGTCCAGCACTTTTGCCAAAGGCGCAAGACAATTGGTGGTGCAGCTTGCGTTAGAGACGACCGTATCTTGAGTTGGGTCATACTGCTCATGATTCACGCCCATCACAAAGGTGCGGATGCGATCCGGCTCTTTAGTTGGCGCAGACAAAATGACGCGCTTTGCGCCTGCCTTAAGATGTTTTTGAGCGCCTTGATAGTCTGTAAATAAGCCTGTTGACTCAACGACGTAATCTGCGCCTAGTGCTGCCCAAGGTAGCGCTGCGGGATCACGCAGCGCGGAGCAGGGCACAAAATGATCGTCTACCGTAATACCTGCTTCGCTGGCTGAGATACTGCCTTTAAAGAGACCGTGGGTAGAGTCGTACTTTAAGAGATAGGCCAAGTTATCGGGCGGTACCAGATCGTTAATGCCCACAAACTCAATATTGGGGTTGCCCAAGCCTGCGCGAAACACTAAACGACCAATGCGACCGAAACCATTAATACCAACGCGTAAGGGAGCCATTAAAAATCCTCGACCACAGGGATGGATATTAGAAAGCTGAATGATATTCAGACCCAGTTTTGAACCAAAGTCTTTAGGGGTTATAGCATAGGCAAATACAGTAAAGAGAGGGTTGATATACATCACCCTCTCTTTTTTCATGATTATGAGCAGCCCTATCCTCAAGGAAGCGTATGGAAACAACGTCCCAGATCTTGTCTACGCGGCTCTCCGAATGGGACCCGTGAAGCCATGCATTTCGGGCATTACGCCATTTTTAGAAGTAATCCATCGTAGACGAGAAATCTCAGCACTGCTGTACACTCTAAACTCTCGCTCTACCGTGGTCGCAATGGAACGAACGGCCTGGTTAAGCACCACTGAGCCATCAGGGTCAGAGATGGAGCGATGGAAGGTTCCGGGGGGAATTCTCAGAATATCTCCGCCAGCCTCTAGACGCACCATGTGATAGGGGTGCTCCCAGGTGAGGTTGACCAAATAAAAGGTGCGACCGCCACTCAGCGCCATCAAGTTATCTTCTTGATTAGGATGCAGGTAAAACTGCCAGAAGTCCTCTGCGTCGTTGTTGGGGCTGACCGCTGGGCCACTATGAATGACCAAGTCTCGAGCGTTGGAGGTATCAATGGTGATATCAAAAAACCGGACGTTAGGGGTATCGCGGAATTTACGGTAGGAGATGAGGTCAAACATGAGATCTTAAATAACGAACGCTTTTAAGGTGGGCTTTGGCGGAGGAGAGCAAAAAATCAGATTTTGATAGATCACGAGGGTTGGCTCAGAGACCTGCAAACAGTCGATTTAAGTCTCTCCTGTTATTAGGCTGCACCAGATGCTGATTGATATAAACAAATGTAACTCTCTGTTTTGTGATGAAACAAAAACAAAAGCGGTTCGTATCTATGCACAATGCGAATAGATGTCATAGATGAACATTTCTCATCTCAAAATTTTTATGGCGGTTGTAGAGAAAGGCAGTTTTTCTCTGGCGGCCTTGGAATTAGGACTGTCTCAGTCGGCAGTCAGTCGGGCGATCGCATCTCTTGAAGAAGAACTAGGCGTGTCTTTGCTGGCACGAGGACGCTTTGGCGCTTACGCCACGGATTTTGGCGATCGCGTGACGGTCTATTTTCAGCAGATTTTACAGGCCGAGGCAGATATAGAAGCCGAGGCAAACCGCGAGAAAGACCTTTATGGGGGTCGAGTCCGAATTGCTTCATTTCGCAGCGTTGCTACCCATGTGCTGCCGCCGCTGATTGCGCAATTTTCGCAGCGGTTTCCGAACGTAGAAGTGTCGCTGGTGGAGGCAGACCCCAATACGGTAGAGCAGGCGTTACGAGAAAACCGTGTGGATATTGGTCTAATGCCGCTGCCGCGAACCTCCGATGATTTTGAAACCTGGGAAATTATGCGAGATGAATTTGTGGTGTTACTGCCACCCTCTACACAACCAGCCCCCAATCCCCTCACCTGGAAAGATCTCAGCCGCTCTGCATTTATTCTCTACAACTATGCAGAATGCACCACGGCAGTACGGCAGCACTGGCAGCAGTGGAAACAGTCGCTAAAGGTGGCCTACGAAATCAAAGAAGATTCAACCATTGTCAGCATGGTTTCTCAGGGGCTAGGCGCTGCGGTATTGCCCAAACTCGCCGCACTGCCCATTCCTGAAGGGATACAGGTGCGATCGCTCCCAGTCCCCCTTGACCGCAACATTGGCGCAGCGGTACTTGCCAACATTTGGCACTCTCCTGCGGTCTTCACCTTTCTAGATTTGCTGCGGGGAACAGGGATTTTTCGCAGCAGTGATTCACAACCTGATTCGCAGCATTGAGAAGATTGAGAGATCTCCTAGTCCGATGTGTTTTGCTGACGCTTAATGGGCTTTGGAACAGGACGCGCATCTCGGCTCGCCGCTGTATTCGAGCGATGAGCCAGATTAGGCTTTGCAGAATACGGCATTTTAGGAAAGGGTTTAGCTGCGCGGTTATTCTGCGGACGCTGATTTTTTTGAACGGGCATCATCGCAATAGAGGTTCCATTTTGCAGAACTAGCTCATTGCCTTGACGTATAACGTGCAGATCCCAAAAGTATCCCACCGCCTTTTGAGGCAACGTGCCTATAATTTTGAGCTTAAAAGCTTTACCCCGCTCGTCACGCACCTTCGTTTTACGCGCTGTCTGCTGAATTTTGACGTAAAGCAGCTCTTTATCGTGGGCCTGATAGACAATCTGACCGCGCACCGAGAAATACCCATCTTCAATCGGCTGTGCTAACGCATCCTCAGATTCTGGCAACGGTGCAGGCTCAGATACAGCTTCTCCGGTAATGGGGCTAAATCCATCGGCAGCCCAAACGCCTACCACCTGTAAATGTAGCGTTTGTTCCTTTTCTCGCGTGCGAGGGTACACCACCCAAAAGTAGGGACGATCTAGATCAATATATTTCTTGACTAAGCTCATGACTTGCCCCAGCAGGACAGCATCTAGCCTAAGGCCGCCATCAACCTCCAGCTCTCCGCGATTAAAGCGTTCTTCTGAGGGGTAGTATTTGCCCTGCACCAACCCAATTGCCCTGAATTGCATGGGTTCACTGGGGGGAGAAATAGGCTGCTGTCGACTCATGGTCATGGGCTGCATCTCCTCTAAGTGTTCAGCACTTTCAGCAGAAGAGTCTTCGGCTGAAGCTTCTGGGAGAACGGGGGGATCGTTACTGGGAACAGAACGAGAAGGCTTTGGTTTAGTCATGGGCATACGGGCTTATCGGCAGGTTGATTGGGCTGACTCGGTAGAATTACTCAAATTAAGAGCGTTATTTTTTAGGGTTTAGTACCTGAATTTTAGAATTATCTCTTTAATATCGAACACATACACTCTGCCTCAGATCTTTGGCATTGCCAAAGATTACCAAGATGAATGACTTTAGCAAAAGTCGTTTCGTTTTATCTGTCTAAGAATTGATTGCCAGTCAGGTTTCTACAACAGCATCTACAAGAGGGTGCAATCTAAAGTAGCAGCTTAAAAGCTTCATTTCAACGATTTAAGATTATTTTGGCGATTTTTTGGATCATGGCGTGTTGTGAATATGCTCAGTTCTTGATGACCGAAATCCTTGATTTGCTTAGGCTCCCAAGACTTAGAGTCTGAGCGACCAACGCTCATGCGCAAACACAAGGGACTTAGATATTATTCCCAAAAAAATTAATTTTTGTCGATGTCACGTCATGACATGTATACCTAACGACACAATCCAGTCAGAAGATTGACTGCGAGGAAACCGCGTTAATCATGAGTGCGCCAAGTAGTGCGGCAAGTTGAACGTTATTCAGTTTGACAGGCCATAGCCCCCGATTTTTGGCTGAACAGCAGGTTTTCGCGGTAGTCAACTGGGCAGTCAATCACCGTAGGAACCGTTTGACAGAGTGCGTCTTTGAGGATGGGCAAAAATTCTGCGCTGCTGGTGACGCGATAGCCCTTCAGTCCCATACTTTCGGCGAGCTTCACAAAGTCAGGGTTGCCAAATTTAATAAACGAAGAGGATCCAAAGTGCTGCATCTGCTTCCATTCGATTAGGCCATAGCCACCGTCGTTAAAAATAAGCGTGACGAAGGGTGTATTAAGGCGTAGCGCAGTTTCGAGTTCCTGCATGTTCATCATGAAGCCACCATCACCTGTGGCAGCAACAATGCGGCGGTTGGGATGAACCAGCTTGGCGGCGATCGCCCCGGGTATGGCAATGCCCATGGCGGCAAAGCCGTTAGAGATCAGGCAGGTATTGGGCAGGGCGCAGTGGTAATGACGGGCAATCCACATTTTGTGGGCACCCACATCTGAAATCAGGATATCTTCGTCTTCTAGGACGTGGCGCAGATCATAGATCAGCTTTTGAGGGCGAATGGGGAAGCCGTCGTCTTGGGCGTATTGCTCGTAGTCGGCGACGATTTCGGGGCGGAGGGAAAGGGCATAGGGGTTAGGCTTTTGGGTGCGATCGCAGCGTTTGAGAATTTCTTGAAGCGAGTCTGAAATATCACCCACCACTTCCACTTGGGGGATGTAGCTGCTGTCAATTTCAGCAGGGTTTGCGCTGATGTGCAGAATGGGGATATCGCCCGTGGGGTTCCATTTTTTGGGGGAATATTCAATGAGGTCATAGCCAATGGCAATCACCAAGTCAGTACGGTCAAACCCGCAGCTAATGTAGTCTCGCTGCTGTAGCCCCACTGCCCACAGCGCCAATGGGTGCGTATAGGGGATCACGCCCTTACCCATAAAGGTATTGGCAACGGGTAAGTTGAGTCGCGTGGCAAACTCCGTAAGCGCCGCCGCCGCCTGGGCACGAATCGCACCATTCCCCACCAGGATGAGAGGGTTTTCAGCCTTGGCAAGGGCAGCAGCAGCCAGATCCAGGCTATGAAAAGAGGCATAGGTTCTATCTAAATCATTTTTGTGGAGCGGATGCCCCTGGGCAGGCATCGCCGCAACGTTTTCGGGCACGTCGATATGAACGGCACCTGGTTTTTCGGTTTGGGCAACCTTGAAAGCTTTACGGACAATTTCAGCGGTGCTGTTGGGCTGGACAATTTGCTTACTCCACTGGGTGACAGGGGCAAACATTGCCACCAAGTCGAGATATTGATGAGATTCAATGTGCATCCGATCCGTGCTGACCTGTCCCGTAATGGCAACGAGGGGCGCACCATCCAAATTGGCATCTGCAACACCCGTCATGAGGTTTGTGGCTCCAGGGCCAAGGGTGGAGAGACACACCCCTGCCTGCCCCGTCAGCCTGCCATACACATCTGCCATAAAGGCCGCGCCCTGCTCATGACGACAGGTCACAAATTCAATAGAGGAATCTTTCAGCGCTTCTAGAATGTGCAGATTTTCTTCACCAGGCAGTCCAAAGATATATTTAACGCCTTCATTTTCGAGACACTGGACGAGCAGTTCTGCCGTATTCATAAACCCCTCACTTCACCCAAACGGTTTTGACATTGACGAATTCTAAAATGCCAGGTCGCCCTAGTTCTCGACCATACCCTGAATGCTTGATGCCCCCAAACGGCAGGCGCGGGTCAGATTTAACCATGCCGTTGATAAAGACCGAACCTGCTTCGAGTTCACAAATGAATCGCTGGCTTTCTTTGGGGTCATTCGTCCAAGCACTAGCACCCAGACCAAAGGGCGAATCGTTGGCTAAGGCGATCGCCGCATCTAAATCTGGCACAGTAAACAGCAGCGCAACGGGACCAAAAAACTCTTCTCGATACATAGGGCAGGTTGTGGGAATATTTTTGAGAATCGTCGGTTCGTAAAAATACCCGTCTGGAAATTGATCGCCGTAGTTCCCACCTATGAGAAGTTCACCTCCCCCTGCGATCGCCGCCTGCACCTGCCCATCAAGCTGATCTCGAATGGCGAACGTTGCCAGTGGACCAAGCTCCGTTAAAGGATCCATCGGATCGCCCATTTTGAGGGCGCGAAATGCCTGCACAAATTTTTCGGTAAAGGCCTCCGCCACTGCGTCCAGCACAATAAATCGCTTTGCTGCAATGCAGGACTGACCGTTGTTGAGCATTCGGGCTTTGACGGCAACGGTGACGGCCTCATCTAAATCAGCGCTAATCGCCACAATAAACGGATCGCTGCCCCCTAACTCCAGCACCGTTTTT
>JANNDV010000302.1:0-6296 GCA_031387975.1 Acaryochloridaceae cyanobacterium OTE_75_metabat_521
CGAAAAAACCGGCGCAGGGATGATGGATTGCAAAAAGGCGCTTCAGGAAACTGATGGCGATCTAGAACAGGCGGTAGACTACCTCCGTAAAAAGGGGTTAGCATCTGCGGGCAAAAAATCCGGTCGCGTTGCCGCTGAAGGCTTAGTGGGTAGCTATATCCACTTTGGCGGACAGATTGGTGTACTGGTTGAAGTCAACTGCGAAACCGACTTCGTGGCCCGTAACGAAGAATTTAAGGCGCTAGTCCAGGATATATCCAAGCAGATTGCGGCTTGCCCTAATATTTCCTATGTTCACGTCGGTGAAATTCCGGCTGACTTTGTTGCCCGTGAAAAGGCGATCGCCCTCGAATCTGACACGCTTAAGGGTAAGCCTGAAGGTGTGAAGGAAAAAATTGTGCAAGGCAAAGTAGACAAGGTGATGCAAGAGCTATGCTTGCTCAACCAGCCCTACATTAAAGACCAAAGCATTACGGTCGAAGAGCTGATTAAGCAAAGCATCTCTAAGCTAGGAGAAAACATTCAGGTGCGCCGCTTTAGCCGCTTTGTTTTGGGTGAAGGCATTGATAAGCCTGTCTCTAACTTGGCAGAAGAAGTTGCAGCAACCGCTGGGCAATCTGCTCAGTAGCAGCAGTGGCTAAAGAAAAGGGTCTGCAACACATCGCAGACCCTTTTTTTATGGAGCAAAGCAAAGCGCGTTTGAAAAGTGGCCTCATAGCCTGGCGTGTGCGCAAGATGATTTTTGCAAACTAACCTACCGTCGCGCATCTATCCTTGTTTCGCCAAATTAAAGAACTTGGTCTGCCCGGGCTGAAACAACAGCTTCACCGTTCCCACCGGGCCATTCCGGTGTTTGGCTAAAATCAGCTCACAAACGCCTTTCTCCGGCGTATCAGGGTTGTAATAATCATCACGGTACAGCAGCACAATTAAATCAGCATCCTGCTCGATCGCCCCAGATTCCCGCAGGTCTGACATCAGCGGGCGCTTATTGGTACGTGCCTCCACCCCTCGACTAAGCTGAGACAGCGCAATAATCGGCACATGCAGCTCACGGGCTAACCCCTTCAGCGATCGCGTAATTTTTGACAGCTCCTGCACGCGACCCTCCGTCCCATCGCCACCGCCCATGAGCTGAAGGTAGTCCAGCATAATCAGACCCAACCCTTCGGGGCGCTCGGCCTGGAGCCGACGGGCGCTAGAGCGAATTTCATTCACGCTTGGGTTAGGGGAGTCATCAATGTAAATGGGGAGCTGCGAGAGCGTTCCAATGGCGCGACTGAGGGGTTCCCACTGGGTTTCGTGAATGCGGCCTGCCCGTAAATAGTTGCTATCAATGCCAGACTCGCTCGCCAGCAGTCGCTGCACCAACTGCTCCTTAGACATTTCTAAGCTAAAGATCGCCACACCCGTCCGATGGATTTCTGAAATTTGCCGCGCAATCTGCACCGAGAGCGCCGTCTTACCCATCGAGGGTCGCCCTGCCACAATAATTAAGTCAGAGCGCTGAAAGCCCTGAGTCATGGCATCTAGGTCATAGAACCCGCAGGATAGACCCGGCAATACTTCCCCCAGCGATCGCTGCTCAAGGTCGGCAAAGGTACTGGCCAAAATTTCTTCTGTTGCCGTCAGCCCCTGCCGCACCCGATCTTGCGTGACCGAGAAAATTTTCTGCTCAGCTTGGTCTAGCACCACCTCGAGCTTCTTGGAGGTATCGTAAGCGCCATGTACCACCTCATTGGCGGCCTTAATGAGCTGACGACGCAAAAACTTATCCTTAATGAGCGCCGCGTACTGATCGACGTTCACCGCGCTGACCGTGCGATCGACCAATTGCGTCAGCTTTCCCTGACCGCCCACCTTGTCTAATAGGCTTTGATCTTGCAGCCATGCCGTAATGCACATCAAGTCTGTCGGGCTACCCTGGGCATGGAGCGCCAACGCCGCCCGATAAATCTCTTGATGGGCGCTCAGGTAAAATGCATCGGGCTTGAGCAAATCTGCAACCCGACCAATCGCTTCTGCATCTAGCAAAATACCCCCCAGAATCAGCTCTTCAGCTTCAACATTTTGGGGGGGCAGATGCTCAACTTCGGGCTGAAAACTTAGCTCATACACCATGAACAACCCTCTTATATTTTCAGCCCTATTCTTGCAGTCCTATTTAAGGAAATTTAAGATGCCTTTGCAGCGACCTCTGTTAGTCAGCCACCACTTCTACCGTCACTTCCACTGAGACTTCTGGGTGTAGCTTCAGCTCAGCCGTATAGGTGCCCAGCTTGCGAATTTCGGGTGCCGTTAGGTTACGACGATCCACTTCAATTCCGCTGGCAGCCTGAAGCGCTGCTGCAATATCTGCTGCCGTAACGCTTCCAAACAGCATATCTTCTTCACCTGCTTTTTGAGCAATGGTGATTGTGCCTACCTTAAGGAGGGCTTCTTTTTGCTGCTCGGCTTCTTTTTTAAGCTCAGCCAGTCGCTTGATTTCTTCAGCGCGACGGCGCTCCATTTGCTTCATGACCCCGGGCGTTGCCTTGAACGCTTTACCTTGGGGCACTAAATAGTTGCGGGCATAGCCTGGAGCAACTTCTACCACGTCACCCAAGTGTCCTAATTTAGGAACTTCCTGATTTAATACTAGCTGAACGCGCTTTGCCATAACTTTTCTCTACGTCAATCCGTACCGCTGGAACCTCAAACACTTCATCATACCGAAGGACTGGCGGGATTGCAATCGACTGAAATGGCGATCGCCCTCTCAAACTCTCTGAAGCCTTTGTCAGTAGGGGTGTTCTGGCTGAGCCTTAAGCACCCAAAAATCTATCCAAAAGATTGGGTTTCGCCAAAATATTTTGTCACGAGAGTAATATCGGCCTTTGGCCTGGGGCATCTTAAAAATATAGCAAAAATTACGTTGTGGGCTACAAATCTACTCTAGCCACACCTCTTAATGCAGATTTGTTTACGTCATTCCAGACTCCACATTCCACATTAAAAGTTTTTCAGCATTTCCGTCTCCATTGATCCTCACTCACTCCATCCTCACCATTCTGAATCAGGGAAATTATGCATCGTCAGCGCCAGCATCATGGGTTAGTTTCTGTTTTACCTCAATCTTTTATTTTTTTGGGCATGCTTGCCGCACTTTCTACCGTTGCTAGCCTAATGCCTGTCTATGCGCAGTCTCTGAGTAGCAATAGTGGCGTGAATGCCATTGCAGCAAATCCCCCTGCTGCAAAAGCCCAGCTATTCGTTAACCTGAGCCTTGGCAAAGACGAGATGAGTGCTGGACGAGATGAGTCAGCACCCTTTAAAACTATCGCTTTTGCCCTTCGACAAGCACAGCCTGGAATGACCATTCAGATTGCGCCTGGGAACTACACCCAAGCAACCGGAGAGGTTTTCCCGTTGGTGGTTCCTCAAGGCGTCACGCTTCAAGGCAACGAATTTAATCAGGGGAGCAGCACTACTATTACGGGCGGCGGCTTTTCTTCTAGCTCTTGGTGGGGTTCTCAGAATGTCACCCTTTGGGCAAAGGCCGAAAGCCAGATTGTGGGTGTTTCTGTCACCAATCCTAATTCGCGCGGTACGGGCATTTGGATTGAGTCTGCGAATGTTGTCGTTCGGGGCTGCGCGTTTAGCAAAAGTGCTCGAGAAGGCGTTTTTGTAGCGGGAAAGGCCAGCGTTACGGTTGAAAACAATCTGTTTTTTGAAAATAGCGCCAATGGCATTGCCCTAACTGGCATATCTACGGGCATGGTGCGCAATAATACATTCCAAAAGACGGGATTTGGGATTGCGGTCAGCGAAAAAGCCTCGCCTCAACTGGTCAACAACCGCGTACTCGATAATGTAGACGGCATTGTGGTGAGCCACTCAGCCACGCCCCAACTGCGTGGCAATGTAGTAGAAGGCAATAAGCGAGACGGCTTGGTTGCTATTTCTGATGCAAAGCCAGACTTGGGTAATGCTGCGACACCAGGTCGCAATACGTTTCGCAATAATGGTCGGTTTGCCGTTTACAATGCCACGTTCAAAAATGCCCTGACCGCTGAGGGCAATGATATGACTGGCAACATGCAGTTAGCCGCCAATGGCCCAACGGGTGTAGACCAAAATACGCCGCCATCGCCAGAGTTAGAGTTCTACAGCGCAAAGCTGCCTGTGATGGTGCCCAATGTTGTCGCAATGCCTACGGTGATCGCCCCAATTAAGGTAGTGCCTGTGGCAAAGCTAGCGCCTGTAGTAAAAGCAGCGCCCGCTAGCAAGACAGTCGCTAGCGCGATTAAATCTAAGCCGGATCTGAGCAAAGCGCCAACGGTGAAATATAAGGGAAAAACCTATGTTTTGCTTGAAAGCGTGACGCGTTTAGAAAAATAAGCGACTTTAGGTCGTTTGGTCTTGCGACAGAACATCAGAAGATTGCGATCGCCCCTTCGATCCAAACGGAGGGGCGATTACTTTTTTGTGGTCTGAATGCAGTTAAGCAATCTGCACACCGATACTCCTCGCCGCAATCATGTACTGAAAGATAAATTCCATCACCTCAACCCGATTCCTGGCTTCCTCCTGAGAGCTGCCCCAAACCGTCACGCCGTGATCACGAATTAAACAGGCCGGAATTTGTGGTGGCTTTTGTCCAAACCGCGCCAGCATCTCTGCGCCAATCTCAGGGACTTTGAGGTGATTTTCAAACAGTGTCAGATGTACCGTAGGGTTGGCCTCCCAAATGCCTAGCCCCTTGATCATTTCGATCGCAGGAAGCTGAATCTGATCTTGAAGGGTGAGACGAGAGACTAAGTTAGCAGACACTGAATGAACGTGGTAACAGGCTACTGCATCAGGGAAAAGCTGATACACCGCCTGATGAATGCTGGTTTCAGCGGAAGGTTTTGCGGTGGGGGTCGGCTGGGTCAGCAGTTGACCGTCTAAAGACATTTGGACAAACTGGTCTAAAGTGAGTTCCCCCTTAGAGCAGCCGCTGGCGGTAATCCAAAAGCTGCCGTCTGACTGCCGCGCGGATAAATTGCCAGCGGTGCCCCACATCCAGCCACGCTCATAAAAGGAGCGGGCATGGGTTATCAGTGTGGGTCTAGGGTCATGTGGGGCAGACTCTGGGTGCGGGGCGATCGCCTCTGCCATTTCTATCTCCGTAAAGATTATGATCGCGTTATGACTCAGGCGGACATTGATTACAGGTTATTTTGCCCAATATGCTCACTATAATTTGCCCTAAGAAAGACGGCAAATGCCACAGAAATGGGACTAAAGGACGGCAGCATGGGAGTTGATGTGGAGTCCATCATTGATGGCTACCGTCAGGGCTATTTTTTGATGGCGGAAGAGGATGAGTCTGATTTGGCTTGGTATACCAGCCAAGAACGCACGCTGGTCCCGCTAGATGAGCGCTTTCATGTACCGCGATCGCTGCGTCGAGCCATCAATCAAGGCCGATTTAAGGTTGCCATTAACAAAGATTTTTGGGGCGTGGTAGAGGGCTGTGCCAACCGCGAAACCACCTGGATTTCTGAAGAACTTAAGGAGATTTATGGGGCGCTGCACCAAGCAGGTTGGGCGCACAGTTTTGAAACTTGGCAGGGCGATCAGCTTGCGGGGGGCATTTTGGGTCTTAGCATTGGCGGCATGTTTATTGGCGAATCTATGTTTTACACGGTGCCGGAAGGCTCGAAGGTGGCGATGGTAAAGCTGGTGGAACATCTGCGATCGCGGGGGTACCTCATGTTTGATGCTCAGCTTATGAACCCACACCTGGCTCGGTTTGGGGCTTTTACGCTGGCGGGTAGAGCGTATCAAAAACTGTTGATTCAGGCGCTGCGCCAACCCTGCGTTTTTGCTTAGGGGTTAGGTGATAGGGTTGCCATGACTTTCTCGACCTGTCGGGGGGCGCTGATAGATTCAAATAGGGCGATCGCCTGTTTCAGTACCGCTACACTTTCTGGACTCTCAGTGACTTGATAGGTAATGCCAAGCTGATAGTAGGCTTCAGCGAGGTCACATTTAGCGCCTAGACTTTCAAGGTGTTGGATGGCTTGGCGATGGGTGGCGATCGCCGTTGCGTAGTCCTTTTGCTGACGCTGCATCATGGCAAGCCCTGTGAGGGTTTTGCCCTGAACCTGGGTATAGTGGCTGGACTCAGAAAAAGACAGTGCCTTCTCAAACAGCGTTTGAGCAATCTCAAACCGCCCCAAGTTTACATAGGCTTGCCCCAAAAGCTGAATGAAGTAGGCGGCACTGCCCCGATTTTCGAGGGGACGCTCAAAAAAGAGGGTGTGATA
>JANNDV010000058.1:0-4775 GCA_031387975.1 Acaryochloridaceae cyanobacterium OTE_75_metabat_521
CCTGCATCCTAAAATTCCTGTTCAGGGTTGAGAGGAGAGGTTTAACTCGACCTTGCGTCATTCGGGATCTATGTCCCAACCGATGATTCGAGTTTTAACCGCTTTAATCAGAGAGATGACCCTAGCTTCTCCACGATGTCGCGCATCTAAGGGATGACGGTCTATCTCTCTGGTCTTAAGATACAAGGGGTTAGGGGATGAGGGTCTTCTTCCGAAAAAAGCCCCCCATTCATATAAGGGAACCCATTCGCCCAATTGCGAATCCCAGCCGCCGCCCGATCCTTCAGCGGCGTACACATCGCCCGAAACAGCTCAGACAGCACCTCGTGAGTATTCGAGGCATCGCTATCGCTCATCTGCGTAATGGCAGCCGTGAACAGCCCATCACCCTGAAAGATATTCGTATCCTCAGCAAAAAAACAGAAGATCAGCCGAGCCATAAAGTGGTTCAGTTCCTTCTGTCGCTCCGCCTTGTCCCAGTCAGGGTTATCCTTCAGTAGCTCTATGTAAAGGCGGTTGAGGCGACCCGTCGCCTTGATATCAAAAGCATTTTCCCTGATCTGCCTGACCGTCGTAATACCTGCCAGCGCCAAGAAAAACCCAAAGTGGTCATGAAAGTCGGGGTAATTACAGGCGATCGTTTCGCCATCCGCCAGGTTTTCGGCCTCAAAGCTGTTGCCGTCAGTGGCGAGGATAAACTTAGCCTTATACCGAGCCGTCGCTGGGCTATCTCGCAAAGCCGTAAGGGTCGTTGTCACCTCACCTTCTGGGCAAACCTTCAAATGGATATTGTTACTCTGAAGTACGCCATTAGATAAATCTGACTGATTGGAGCTACCGCTTTTGAGCTTCTTGAGGGTCGTTGGCTTGTTGCCAAAAGCTTCGAGAAATGCAAAAGGGAACGCCTCCGGGTCAAAGGGCGCTTCCGCCAGCCTAGAAACAGCTTCCTCAATTTCGACTGCATTCATACTGCGACCATCAATAGCTCACGGGCTGTCGCTTAGGGGCTAGATCATCGCCTCCCAACACAACTTTGAAATCTTACCCTGCTTTTGATTTGGAAATAAGAGATTCTAGAGCCGAACAGTTTAAAGCGTTTTGAGATAGCTCAACAAATCAGCCATCTCTGAGGGGTTCGCTTGAAATTTTGGCATGGGTGGCGTTTTGCCACTGGTAATTTGATCCATCAGGCTAAGCTGCGATCGCCGACTCGATACCTTCAGTAAACTAGGCCCTACTTTACCCGTTGCCAGGGTTCCATGACACCCTGCACAATTCATCTGAAAAATGGAGTTACCGCGTACTGCATCACCGCGAATAGCCTGTACAGACTGCACATAGGGGTCAGAGTGCTGCCAAACGTAAACGCCTGCGATCGCTAAAATTGCAACTGTTATCAACGCCAGCGCCATTAACACCAATTTCTGAACATTGACTTCAGCGACGAGCGCTGGCTGGTCTTCCACAATTGGCGCTCCAAAAACCTTGCTTTTTAAAGCTTACATCTCTTTATATAATATTTCATTTCTTTACTCGCGTTAACAAATCCTCCGTTTTTACAGGATTGTCTTCATAAAGCGACCCCACAGTGCAGCAGCCTGACCACTACTGCCGTAGGTCGGCTTATTGTCGTCATTGCCCAGCCAGATACCCGTCAATAGATTTTGATTCGGAATAAAACCGATAAACCAAAGATCGCGATTGTCATTGGTTGTGCCCGTTTTACCCGCTTCACCGAGTCCTAAACTGGCGGCTCGTCCCGTCCCAGAGCGCACCACGCCCGTCAAAAGCTGAGTCATTGTATTTGCCACATCTGGAGAAAGCGGCTGAGGACTTTGTTTGAGATCTTGGGTATGGTCATAGATGACCCGACAGGTCTTAAGGTTTTGGAGCGATTGACAGTCCCCTGCGTCTAGAATTTTACGAATCGCCATGGGCGGATTTTGACGACCTTGGTTGGCAACCACCGCGTAGGCACGAGACATTTCAAGTAGGGTACTTTCACTCTGCCCAAGCACTAGGCCAGGTACTGACTTGAGCGTTGATTTTACGCCCAAACGCCGCGCGGTTTGAATAACGCGGCTAAGACCGACGCGCTGGGCAACCCGAAGCGCAATGGGGTTTTCTGAAAGCGCGACCCCTGTACTCATCGCGATCGATCCTGCCCCTCCGTTGCTACAGCCCGAAAAAAGCTGTCCATCCCAATCTAAGGGCGCACAAGAAAACGATTCGCTGGGGGATATGCCTGCCTCTAGTGCAGCCGTATAGGTAAAGAGCTTAAAGGTCGATCCAGGTTGCCTTAATGCCTGAGTAGCGCGATTAAACTGACTTTTGCGATAGTCTTTGCCCCCCACCATGGCTAAAATTTCACCAGCGCGAAAATCTAGGGTAACAAGCGCCCCTTGAGAAAACCCAGAGGCGGAACCCTCGTTGTCGATGGTGCTGGCAAGGGCAGATTCTGCTTTGCTTTGAACGCCAGGATTTAGGGCAGTCTCCACAATAAAATTGCCTTCTTGCGCGAGATCTTTGCCTAAAAGCTGCTCAACTTCGTCAAAGACATAGCTGTAGTAGTAGGGGGCGATCGCACTCTGGAGTTGGGCTTTGGCCTTGGGGCTAATTTCAATGCGCGATCGCCGTGCCCGTTCTGCGTCTGCATTAGAAATGCGGCCTTGCTCTGCCATCCGAGTAATAACGCGATTGCGGTACTCCACCGCAGCGCTGTAGTTTTGGACGGGGTTAAAGCTATTGGGAGCCGGCAAAATGCCGACTAGGGCAGCAGCCTCAGAAATGCTGAGGGTTTTGGCTGACTTGCCAAAGTAAAACTGAGACGCGTCTTCAAAACCACTAGCATAAGCGCCCAGATACACTTTATTGAGGTAGTTCAGCAGTAAAAAGTCTTTGCTGTAAAACGCCTCTAACTTAAGGGAAACAATCGCTTCACGCGCCTTGCGACCTAAAGAATCTTCAGTGCCCACGTAGCCGCGATACAGACTACGAGAGAGCTGTTGGGTCAGGGTACTCCCCCCCTGAAGGCTACCACCCGTAACGTTTGAGAAAATTGCTCTGCCAATCCCCAGCGGGTCTACCCCAATGTGCCAGTAAAAGCGGCTGTCCTCAGAGGCGAGTAACGCCTGAATGACATAGGGGGAGTAGTCTGAGAGGTTCCTTAGCTCGACGTGCCCTTGTAGCCGCACCTGCACCAAGGGGGTTTGGTCACGGGCAAGGACAACCACAGGGCCTTGTTGAGAGGTTGGCAGCGGACTGACTGGAATATTCTGCCAGGCGATCGCCGTGCCAATGCTAACTGCCCCAAACAGGCCGCTGATGCCGTACAGCGCAAACCGCAGCAGCTTGATATGCAACGGGGGTGGATCCATAAACTGAACCCGAACAGCGGCCTCTAGATCTGGTGGCCCCAGGGTTAAAACGTCTTTGTGAGATAGTTCATAGGTTTTAACGCGACGGCGATTTCGGAAGATGCCGTTGGTAGACTTTTCATCACGGATTGTAAAGACGCGACGGTGCTTTGGGTCGCGCTTAACGGTGGCGTGGAGCTGGCTGACAATGGGCGTGCGCACCACAATATCGCTACTTTTTGAACTGCGCCCAATGGTGTAGCGATCGCCCAGTAGCGGATAGACCTTGGCTTCATCGGTGCCAGGCTCTTGCACCCAAAGCTCTGGTACTCGGGCATCTTTGCGTAAAACTAGCTTAGAAAACTGCACTCGTTCTTGAAAATTCTGAACAACCCGCGTCAGGTTAGTCAGGACGGTTTTAGAGCGAGGCGGATTAGGTTGGCTCATGCGCGGTGGTGTCGATCAAAAGCATAATCCTACAATCATACTGATTCAGATCCCTTTTCCTACTGTGTTTGCAGCTAGGACAGAATGGAGAGTGTGTAGGGGCTTGTCCTCAGAGCATTTAGCGGCCTTATGAAGTGACCTCAATATAGGGCAGAATCTGAGTGAGGTTGAGAGGGCTTTAGCGATGAACTTGTTCAGACAATCAGCGCTCGCCTGAATGATTGAATGTCTTATTTGCAATGTTTCCAAGCATGAATTGATCAACCGTTATTCATTAAAATAGCAAAAGCTTTTTTGGATCATTGCACCGTTTGAAAACAGATTCCATTTTCTATCGCATATTTCAAACTGACCCTGGCATCCTTTTTGAGTTATTGGAGCAATCTTCCGACCGGGCAAAAGGGTATGAATTTCGTTCGGTTGAGATTAAGCAATTGGCTTTTCGGATTGATGGTGTATTACTGCCTAAGCCGGATGCACCTGATCAGACGGTTTGGTTTGTAGAGGTTCAGTTTCAAAAGGATGAACATTTTTATCATCGTTTTTTTGCCGAAATTGGACTGTATTTGGCTCAGCATCCTAAAACCGAGGATTGGAAAGCTGTTGTAATATTTCCGAATCGTAAGATTGAACCAGATCAACGACATCTACATCGGGCGCAGTTGAACAGTGACCAAGTCCATCGCGTTTATCTAAATGAGCTTAAGGATAGCGGAGCTTTGGGGGTTGGCTTAGTCCAGTTGATTCTGGCAAGCCCCAAAAAAGCAATTGCTCAAGTTCAATTGCTTTTATCTAGGACAGATGTCCAGGGCCAGACAAATCCCAAGATTACAGCAATAATAGGATTGATAGAGACAATTATGATTTATAGTGCGATTCGTTGGAGCGTAAATCAGGACTCAATAATGCCTGACATAGCGTTTCCAGACCAGCTAGCATACAGCAGCTAAGGTCTGAACTTCTCGATTGATG
>JANNDV010000103.1:0-2390 GCA_031387975.1 Acaryochloridaceae cyanobacterium OTE_75_metabat_521
AGTGTGGCAGTGCGTTTAGATCCAGAAAAACTGCGTACCTTGAGCTTTAATGGCTGCTCAACATCCGTCACCGCCCCTACATCTCCAGAACCTGACTCGCCAAATCCATGAGCTACCTTTCTAATGTTTTGGAACAGCCCCAGGTTTTGAGGTCTGTGACAGCCACCTATAAAGAATCTTCGATTTGGGCGCAGCTTGCGCCGGCTTGGTCTGCACGTCCATCTTGCCGGCTGGTGCTGACGGGGTTAGGCGCTTCTTTTAATGCGCTCTACCCAGCGCGTTATTATCTGCATCAACAGGGCGTTGCGGCGCTGCATTTAGATACGGGTGAACTGATTCACTATTTACCAGAGATGCTGCAATTGCCACAGCCATTGATGCTGGTGGTGGTGTCACAGTCTGGGGAAAGTATCGAAATTAAACGGCTTTTAGAGCAGGTTGCGTTACTTAGCCCTGAGGTTAAACCCTACATTGTCAGCGTTACCAATGAGGTGGGCAATGCTTTGGCGCAGCACAGTGACTTGGCGTTTTACACCCAGGCTGGGGCTGAGGTGGGCGTGGCAACTAAAACCTACACCAGCACCCTTGCGGTGCTGCACTGGCTGGCGCGTGCGCTGACTGGAGCGCTTCAGCCCCAAGACTATATAGACGTTCTCTACGCCGCCCAACAGTGCGAAGACCTGCTCCAAAACCGGGAATCGCTTCTAGCACCTGCGTTTGAGGCTGTGCAGCATGCAGCCAGCTTTGCGCTAGTGGCACGAGGGCCTGCGATCGCCTCGGCCTGTAATGGGGCATTAGGGCTACAAGAAGCGGTGCGTAAGCCAGCGGCTGGCTTTGTCGGTAGCCAATTCCGCCATGGCCCGATGGAAATGCTGTCGCCCCAATTGGCAACGCTATTGTTTACGTTGCCAGGGCGCACTTTGGCGATCAGTCAGGGCATGGCGAGGGATATTGGCGATCGCAGTGGCGGCTTAGTCACCATTGGCTCTAAAGTACCTGGGCTAAACTGCGCCCACATTGCCCTACCTGCCATGAGCGAATGGATTAGCCCGATGGTAGATATTGTGATGGTTCAGCTTTTGGTGGCAAAACTCGCGGAGGCCGCCGGAATTGTGCCAGGACAGTTTCGCTGGGCAGGTAAGGTTATTGTGCAGGAGTAGCAATCTCATAGGCCAATCGCTTCTGATGACGATAGGGTCCCATCATGGCACCCCATAACGACTGCCCTGTCTCTGGGTCAATGCCTCGGTCGTAGCTTAAAAATTGTGTCTCGCTCACTTCAAACCCCAAGACCACTTGGCGCAGCTTATTGTCATAGGTAAAACAACAGCGATCGCCCTCTCTAGGCGTTGCCTTAAACCGATCTCCTACACTTTCTACATCTAGCCAACACCCTGGCAGCAGTTCTAGCGCTGGTTCTAGGGCTTGTTGAAGTAAATCTGGGTTTGCCCCAGCCCCGCGAAACTGATTGGGATCTTTAAAAGCCCAATATTGTACGGCTAACTGATCATTCGCTTGCGGCTCTATCACTAAAATTCTTTGGCGGTAGGGGCGATCGAGCTGTAAAAAATTAGACTGTTCGGCAAAGACGGCTAATTTGCCCTGGATGCGCCCAGGCAAAAGCCGATGCCACAGCCGTAACGGAACATACCAAGTTGAATCTTCTTTTGACTGCGCCGTATTATCAAACTCGCCGATTAACCATTCAATGAGCTGAGATTCGTTCATGAAACGCTGGAGTTGAAGGAACTTTTCTTCTCAAGTTTATCGGTTGTGGTGGTGTGACGTGATGATTTCTGGATGGCGATCGCATTTACCAAAGCTGCGAAAGATCAAGCAGCTCTGGTTTGGATTGAACAAAAGTTCTTCTAAGCTAAGCTATAGTTACGCAGTCAGTATGGAGCGTCCCTTAATGCCCCAAGCTCTAAAAGCAACTTATCGTAACGGTGCATTCATCCTTCAAACTGTTTATGAGTTACCTGAAGGCACTGAGGTTGAGCTGTTAATCCAATCTGCTCAAGTTGTGTCGCCGCCGATTTCTGACCCAGAAACTAAACAACAATTTCTAAAATCTCTGGTTGAACGAATGCAACAAAATCCGATTCCGCTGAATGCTCCTCAGTTCACGCGGGAAATGTTGCATGAACGCCGTTGACACTAATATCTTGATGTACGTTAACGATCCTCGCGATCCAGTCAAGCAAGAAATCGCAGCTTCTCTTGTCTCTGCGCTAACAGATGGTGTTTTGCTAAGTACAGGACAAAAATTGAAGGGATAGTCGAAAGTCATCCTCATTGATAGGAGAAGGATTGAGAACAATCTGTCGAATATAGTCAAACCCTAAGCGAAATAGACTCTTTGCGCGTCTTCCATGCTTTTTGAGCACAAT
>JANNDV010000167.1:0-2675 GCA_031387975.1 Acaryochloridaceae cyanobacterium OTE_75_metabat_521
GTTGGTGGGTGGCGGCAGTTTTCCTCGACCTGGCGAAATCTCTCTGGCGCATCATGGCATCTTATTTTTGGATGAGCTGACGGAATTTAAGCGCGACGTTCTAGAATTTCTGCGTCAGCCCTTAGAAGATGGGTTTGTCAACATTTCAAGAACGCGCCAATCTGTGACGTTTCCGGCGCAGTTTACGCTAGTTGCTAGTACCAACCCCTGTCCCTGCGGCTATTTTGGCGATACCATTCAAGCCTGCTCTTGCTCACCCCGTCAACGAGAATCTTACTGGGCAAAGCTTTCAGGGCCACTGATGGATCGGATTGACCTACAGGTGAGCGTGAGTCGTCTTAAGCCCTCAGAACTCACCCAAGTGAGCGAAGGGGAACCATCACAGTTTGTGCGAGAGCGGGTGTTAGCGGGTCGGCAAATGGCAAGCGATCGCTTTAAGGATGAGCCACAGCTTTACTGCAATGCCCAAATGCAGAGCCGTCATTTGCGACAGTGGTGTCGCCTTGATGATGCGTCGCGGCAGCTCTTAGAAGCGGCGATTCAGCGCTTGGGGCTATCGGCACGGGCAACGGATCGGATTTTGAAGGTAGGACGAACGATCGCAGATCTAGCAAACTCCGAAGCCATGCAGGTCAATCACATTGCCGAAGCCGTGCAGTACCGAACCTTGGATCGCGTTCAGTAGACCTCTTGCACGAAATAATATACCCTCTCCCCCAGCCCCTCTCCCAGAACGGGCGAGGGGAGCCGGAATTAGCCCTTCTCCCCGGTGGGAGCAGGGTTGGGATGAGGGGGCTAGGATTGATGCAAGAGGTCTAGCAGACCTGAAGACTCAATCGTTCCCATGAAAAGTAGAATCTAGGGTTTCCCCCTCCGCTACGTTCCCCTGTAATAATGGGAGCCATTGCCCATCACCCCAAAGCGCCATGCATCGTCTAGCTACTATCCCTGGCGGCTGGAACCCCGCCGCCGATGGCGTTATTTTTGTAGAGCAGCAGCCTGCGCCCATTGTGGTCATCACCGCAGCGGATACCGATATCCAAACCCTGGCAGCGGCAGCAGCACACCTTCCCGAAGGGTTCCCAGCGGTACGCGTGGTAAACCTACTTCAGCTTCAGCAGCAGTTGACCATTGATACTTATGCCGAAGATGTTCTAAGCCAAGCGCAGATCATTATTGTGCGCCTCATTGGGGGGCAGTCTTACTGGAGCTATGGGCTAGATGTGGTTGAAGAGACTGCAAAAAACACAGGGGCAACGCTGATCGTGCTGCCTGGGGATGAACGGCCTGACCCTACGCTAGTCAGCCATTCTACGGCGGCACTGAATGTAGTCAATCGGGTTTGGCAGTATTTCATTGAGGCAGGCGTTGAGAACTATCAGAACCTGCTGAAGTTTGTTGCCGCGCAGTTTTTAGATCATCCCGTTGCGTATCAGACCCCGCAACCCGTCCCCCGCGTGGGCATCTATGGCAGCACCCTTGACCTTAGCCAGCCCGTAACCTCTGGCGCAGGCATCCTCTTTTATCGAGCGCACTACCTTTCGGGGAATACCGCAGCGATTGATGAACTCTGCAATGCGCTGATTGAGCAAGGCTTAACACCCGTCCCGATTTTTGTATCCTCTCTCAAAGAACCGGACGTACAGAAAGAGCTAGTCCACTACTGCCGTCAAGGGGTAGAGGTGATGCTCAACACCACCAGCTTTTCTTTAGCCAGCCTAGAAACCGATACGCCCCAGGTCGATCTCTGGGAAACGCTGAATGTCCCCGTCTTCCAGGTTATTTTCAGCGGCGGCTCACGGGAAATGTGGGAAGGCAGCGCCCAAGGGCTAACGCCCCGCGATATGGCGATGAATGTAGCGCTGCCAGAAGTCGATGGGCGCATTATTACGCGAGCCGTTTCGTTTAAGACGGTGCAGGCTCAAAATGCTGCCCTGCAAACCGATGTGGTGGTGTATGAACCGGAGCGATCGCGCATTAATTTCGTAGCAAAACTCGCCGCCAACTGGGTCAAACTTCGTCAAACCCCCGTCGCCCAACGTAGGGTTGCCCTCATTTTGGCAAACTACCCCAACCGTGATGGACGACTAGCCAACGGCGTAGGACTCGACACCCCTGCAAGCTGTCTCGAAATTCTTAAAACGCTACGGGCAGAAGGCTATGAAGTCGGCGATCTCCCAGCCACCAGCGATGCACTCATGCAGATGCTCACTCAAGGCATCACCAATGATCCTGAAGCGCTGGAGCTACGAACGGTACGGCAATCTTTATCAAAGGAATCCTACCAAGCCCATTTTGAAACCTTACCTACCGCCGTCCAGACTGGAATTGAAACCCGCTGGGGCAAATCTGAAGAGACAACCTTCCCCATTGCAGGGATTCAGTTTGGGAATGTGTTTGTAGGCATTCAACCCGCTCGTGGCTATGACCGTGACCCTAGCCTTAACTACCATGCCCCTGATCTAGAACCACCCCATCCCTATCTGGCGTTTTATCACTGGGTGAGTGAACAGTTTGGAGCCAATGCGGTAGTTCATGTGGGCAAGCACGGCAACCTAGAATGGCTCCCTGGTAAAAGCGTGGCGCTTTCAGAAAACTGCTACCCCGAAGCGGTCTTTGGCGCAATGCCTCACCTGTACCCGTTTATCGTCAACGATCCTGGGGAAGGGTCGCAG
>JANNDV010000174.1:0-1821 GCA_031387975.1 Acaryochloridaceae cyanobacterium OTE_75_metabat_521
ACTGACCTTAAGGAATATGAATGACCCAGGCTACTGCAACAGAGACGCTTAAGACACAAAATGCGCCATTAAAGCGTGTACAACTCAATAGCCAACGCCTTGTTTTAGAAAATGGCCTCGTGGTTCTGGTCACAGAAAACCCAACGGCAGATATTGTGGCAGCGCGTCTCTTTATAGATGCAGGTAGCCGTTATGAACAGCCAAACCAAGCAGGGTTATCTCATTTAGTCGCAGCGCTTTTAAGCAAAGGCACCCCAACCCGCACCTCTCAAGACATTGCCGCACAAGTTGAGTCTATTGGAGCCAATCTTGGGGTTAGCAGCGCTCCTGACTACTTCATGGTCAGCGTCAAAACGGTCAGCGCCGATTTTGCCGAACTTTTAGAATTAGCCGCCGAACTCATCGAGTTCCCCATTTTTCCTGAAGCTGAGTTGGTGCTTGAGCGCAAGCTTACAATCCAGGCGATTCGGGCGCGTCAAGAACAGCCCATGGCGATCGCCCTCCAACAGCTCCGGCAAGCCATTCACCCCAATCATGCCTACGGTCAGCCAGCATTAGGCACTCTAGAAACCATTCCATCACTAGAGCGCAGCCACCTTATTCAATTTCATGGGCAGCACTTTAGCCCTCATACTGCCGTCTTGAGCATTGCAGGCAACATTACCGTAGACAATGCCCAAACGCTAGCCGCAAACCTGTTTGGCAACTGGAAACCCTCGGCCTTTGTGCCGCCCACGCTCACTCCTGCGATCTCAGACCACAAGCCAACTCAGGTTACAAAAAACCAGCCCACCCAGCAGTCCATCGTCATGCTGGGCTACCCTGCCCCTGCGGTTCAAGAGCCAGACTATGCCGCGCTTAAATTGCTGTATACCTATCTGTGTAGCGGCCTATCTAGTCGCCTCTTTACAGAACTGCGAGAAAAAAAGGGGCTGGCCTACGAAGTATCGGGCTTTTATCCCACACGGCTTCACTCCTCCCATTTTGGGGTGTATTTAGGCACTGCCTCAGAAAATACGGCGCTGGCTCTGTCGCTTCTTAAGGCCGAACTTGAAAGACTTTCTACCCAAATGCTCTCGGCAGAAGAAGTGCATGCCACCAAAAGTAAGCTACTGGGTCAATATGCCTTAGGCAAACAAACAAACCATCAAATCGCTAACCTCCATGGGCTGTATGCGTTTTTAAAGCTTGGTGCTAATTATGACCAGCAGTTTGTCCAAAACATTCAGGCCATCACCCCAGAGCAACTTCAAAATGTAGTCATAAAGCATCTGAAGGAACCTTTTATTTCCCTGGTTGGCCCAGAATCAGCTTTGGCTGCTTTAGCGCCTTAGCTTCTGCCCCGTTCACCTATGCTTCCGGCATTTCTGTGACGAAAGAAGCAGATTCTGGGGCAGGGGCTTGATGCGATGCGATCGCCGACAGGTACTTCTGATCCACCAAATAAGCACCTCGACTAAACCTGACCCGCCACGCATCCCCTGGCTCGCGCCCTAAAATCACACCCTCTTCCTCAAGCTGCACCACATTGGGGGGGCGCAGCATGGGCATCGGCTCAGCCGTTTTGAAATAGGGTGGGGCAGCCGCTAACCGAACGCGATCGCCTGTTTTAAACGCTGTATCCAAAGCGGTTTCCCCTAAAAATTGTCAATATCTATCAGCTTAGGCCATAGACCTAAAGATAAGATTGAGACGTGGTCAATCTTCTTCGTGCAAAGGTCAACGCTTCATGCCCCTTCAGCCCCCCGTCTTGCTTGATGGTAAACAGCTCGCGCAGCAGATGCAGAATGCCTTGGCACAAAAAATTCAGCAGTTGCTGCC
>JANNDV010000178.1:0-19728 GCA_031387975.1 Acaryochloridaceae cyanobacterium OTE_75_metabat_521
CCGCCAATCCGTCCTTCGACTTGGAACGGCCCATGACAGAATTGGTATTCTGCAAGATAGATCGCCAAGAAATCACTGATTTTTACGGTTCTGCCAAACATCTGATTGCAAATTTGAGGAAGAATCGCATCTAGGTATTCATTTTGAATCGGTTCGCCCAGTTCGGTAAATTCTGCATGATCCGCAAAGTGATCCATATAAAATAGCCAGATCTTGGAAAGGTCCTTTTCCCTGAGCATTCTTTGCTTGAGTTCCTTCAATCGCGTTATCTTCATGGCGTCAATAGGTTAAGAGGGGACAAATAGATAGTGCAGTAGAGCAGCACTATTAACAATTTAAACGAGAGCCGTGTCTCCCTTTTACAATCTCCCTTAATTTGCTCTTACTTCATTTCAGCAGATTCAATGACTCAACTGCGTCGCTCCATTCTTTGCTGGAAATCCTCTCGCAAACAGGCTGCCAAGGCTGGCACCTGAAGGGCGCGATGCACTAGGTTGTCTTCGGCTTCCCCAACATAGATTTGCACAATATCAGCAACGGAGACGTTGTGAGCATCTTGATAAATCCGTTCAACGCTGTCTCCCGCTCCAATCTCCCCTTCTTGCACCACTGAAAAGTAAATGCCGCTCAAACGGCTGTTGAGGAACCGCTTGACCATATCGTCTCGACCAAATTTGAGGTTGAGTTTATAACAGGGAAAACGCGGCTGAGTTACCATCACCTCAGCATTCCCAATGCGAAAGCGATCGCCAATATTCACGTCGGCTTCCGACAATCCTTCAATGCTCAGGTTCTCGCCAAAAGCGCCCCACGGAAAATCCTCATTTGGGAGTTCTTGCCGCCAGTAGGGGTAATGTTCCGTCGCATAGGCGTAAACGGCTTTCTCAATTCCGCCATGAACACTCAGATCCGCCTGTCTGTCTCCGTCTAGATTCAGCGTTCTCATCATGACGCGTACTTCCACAGGTGCTTTGAAGATGCCAGTAGAGACTGGCTTTCCTTTCCAATTCACTTCACGGGGATATCCAACGTTGACGGATATAACCTGCATGGGTGTTCAACCTTTCCTAAACACTTTAGTTACCCTATCGACAAGAGGCTTGTTCTGACCCAATCTTAATATTGAGAGAAACCGTTTCGCGATCGCACGATGGAGTTAATACGATTGTTCCAACACTCACTTTGGCATGATGCGATCGCCGCCTTCATCACCCTAGCCCTTGCGCTGCTGTGGCTGCGAACAATGGATGCGATCGCCCATCAAGGTTGGCTAGAACCCAAACTCAGCCGCAAAATTATCCACATTGGGACAGGGCCGCTATTTGTATTGTGCTGGCCTTTCTTTAGCAGTGCCTACAGCGCCCGCTTTTTTGCCGCCCTAGTGCCCCTCAGTATTACCATGCAGTTTATTGCCATTGGCCTAGGCTGGCTCAAAGATCCAGCAGCAGTGCAGGCCATGACCCGTACAGGCAACCCTAGAGAAATTCTGCGCGGGCCGCTGTATTACGGACTTGTGTTTGTGATTTGTACGATCTGCTTTTGGCGCACCTCACCTGTGGGCATTGTGGCGCTAATGCTGATGTGTGGTGGGGATGGGCTGGCAGATATTGTAGGCCGCCGCTTTGGTGTTCACAAACTGCCGCTGAACCCTGAAAAAAGCTGGGCTGGCTCCGCTGCCATGTTTGGCGGTAGCTTTGGGCTGGCGTTGGCAATGCTGGTCTGGTTTGGGCATCTTGGGCTATTGTCCCTTCCCCTCGGCGCAACCGCTGCAACTGTGGCGGCGATCGCCCTTATCGCAACCTTCGTAGAGGCGCTGCCCTTGCGCGATATTGATAACCTGACGCTGCCCGGAACTGCGATCGCCCTTGGCCTTTGGTGGCTGTAACCCTCAAGGCCTTAGTGGTGCAGAAAACTCAAAGTAGCTGAAAGCCTTAGAAGAGAGTGACTTTGTCAAACTCAATGCGAGTATTCATAGCATTTCGCTTCTTGAGAGAGGCATAAGCAGGAGGTGGATTACATCGTGGCAAATGCCTAAACGTTGGCAACGGTAATCTTTGATAACAAAGCTCATTAATTCGTCTCAGCCCGATTTGCAGAAAGCTTAATCCCCTGTGAGCATGCCAATCAATGGAATTGAGCACACCTTGAGTGATAGCCTCAATGGCAACAGAAATGGCAATAAGGGTCGTAGCAGCCAGTAACATGAGCAGTCGGCTTAAAGCATCCGCATCTCTGAGTTTAGAACGAGGAAGCTCAAAGGCCGCAGACTTGTAATCCTTGAAATAGGTTTCAATGCCCCCAAACCGTTGACCATAGAGGGCAAAGGTTTGCACATTCCCTGCTGGTAAGGGGTTTACGACTTTTCTGCACCACCAAGGGGTAAAGGGACTGTTGCCGCCTAGAGCGCCGACAAAATTGACTCGACCGCCTCCCGCAATCGCCCCAATGCAGCGAGATTGCCCCCCTCTAGCCGCACATCTCCACCGACCAACGCCAGAGTCTTGCCTGCTGTCACGCCTATTCCCAGTCGCGAGCGGCTGACAATTGACGCTGGGGTCGCTGCTCTAAACTCTAGTCCAATTGGCAGTGGTACCGACAACAGCGCAGCGGTCGCCCCGCTGTCTTGGCTCCCGAAGGCAGTTCCATTCTCAAAGCGGATATTGCAAGACTGATCAGAATTTTGTGTATGGAGACCCTGAAACGTCGAAAATAAGTACTTGCGAACTTGATTTATACAAAAAACTGAACACACTCGAAAAACTATCCTTTTCGCCTTTTCGAAAAATGCGATCAAATTCAAAGAAACTAGTGTTCCGTCAGCTTTGAAATGAGAGCTTTAAAGCCTTACTAAATTATTGTTTTAGGATACAGCCATCCATCAAAACAAGACTGATGAAACACTAGATTGATTCTCGCTTTGGGGCTGCGCTAGGGATGATTAAGCAGCACCAAAACTTCAGAGGGTCCGAGGTTACGGACGGCGATATATGCGTTGCCATCGCCTGTCCGTTGAACGGGTAAAGTGCTGCCAATGGGATGATTCACAGGCGTCCCAGGGTTAGCAACTTCAGCGGTGTTCGCCACAACGGTGAGATTCCCCACTGAAGTGCTGAGTCCTGCATCTACAAGAATATCTGCACCACGGCTTTGGGTTCCATTGACGTTAACAATGCAGAGGGCTTCTTCATCATCTAAGATGCGTGACCAGGCCATCAATTCACCATTTCCAACAACCTCAAAGGGGCGACCTAAAAATGATATTGGGCGGCTATACTGTCGCCCTGAGCGCACAACCGGATACCGTTGTCGAAGGGTGGTCAAAGCGGCAATGCGTTTGTAGGTCGGATGGCTAGGGTCGAAGCAATGGTGTCCGGCAGTGCCGAACGGACCAAAGCCAGGGAGTGTATTGTCTAAAGTTCCGCTCAGTCCTGCCGTACCGGATTGCAGAGGATTCGCGGGGCCAAACATGGCCTCTCGTAGGTAGCGATCGCTACCCTTCCACCCCGGCAAGAACTGTCTCACCGCAAGTTCAGGGCCAGATAAAGCCTGTTCCGTGCCTGCATAAACACAGGGAATTCCCAACGTAAACAGTTGAATAGCAACTCCAGCAACCACCTGATGATCGGAAGCAGCTTCGCTAGAAAAGCGGATTTTTTCTCCAAACACATGGTCGTGATCGTCCAGAATCGAAACATGGCGTCGTCCCAAGTTCCGACTGCTGCCAAAGATCTTGCTGTTTGTGAAGGCGTCAAAGTAACTCTGGGGTGACTCTAGGCCTTTAGCCACCCGATTTAGAATTAATCGGGTTTCACCAATATCCAAGGCTGCATTCAAGTTTTGCTCCAAAACATTGACATAGCGTTCTTCATTGAAGTCTCCTCCGGCAATTTCCCCAACCAAAAAGAAATCGCTTTTGCCCAGATTGGTACAAAACTCCTTAATAGAACCGCAAAAATTTCGAGCTTCTTCCAAGGAGACGTGTTTGAGGGTATCGATACGAAAACCATCGCAGTCTGTAAGGGCTATCCAGTACTTGTAGCAACGTGCCAAATCGCTTAAAACGTCAGGATCGCCGACATTAAAGTCTCGAAACCCGCCATCGAAGTCAGTCCGTCGGTATTCGGCATTGGGATCGTCAATATTACTCGGATTATCTCCCCCTAAACTGCCCTTACCTGCTCGGGTATAGTAATCCTGCTTTTGGAGTTGTTCGGGCCAAACCCCATCTTCACTGCCAGCAATTGCTGGTATTGTCTGTCCCTGATCGCCGCGCCAATTGCCAAAATCATAGGCTCCTGTCGCCCGATAGGGAGGATTCACCACATTTCCAGCGGTGGGAGCATACAGCCAATTCGGACCTGAATGGTTAAAGATAATATCTAAAATAATCCGAAGCCCTTTAGTATGAGCTTGGTCTACCAGATCGATCAGGTCCTGTTGAGTCCCAAATCGAGGGTCAACGTCCAAAAAGTCTTGGATGGCATAGCCGTGGTAGCTATTTTCATGCCCGCGCTGTTTAAAGACGGGGCCTACCCATATCGTGGAAATTCCCAGATCCTTTAAATAGTCTAGTTTTGAGGCGATCCCAGCGATGGTTCCACCTTGCCAACGACCGCTGCCTGACTCTGCCCATTCATCAAACCTCCAAACATCTCCTCCAGAAGAATTAGGGCGTGCCGAATTAAAATTGGTACGGTCTAATAAAGGACGGGTACCTTCTTGTCCGTCGCTAAAGCGATCGGGCAAAAGAAAATACAATACTTCGTCTCGCCAATCTTTTGGAGAAGGAAAATAATTTTGACGTCTTGGCAACGTATATGCATTCAAGCTGTTTGGTCGTTGTGAAAGCCCAAGGATTGTGTTTGAAAATTTTGTCATAAAAATCTCCTTATAATAGATAATTGAATAAGACAAAAATAAATCATAAAAGTCGAGCATCAAATCATGCTCTCGAATTTAAATTTATTTAAATTTCCAATATTTTATAATTTTGTCTTGTCTTGTAATTCTTTGTTAACGGATCGCTTTACTTGTCACTAGCATTAAACATAATAATTTATTATTCAAATTGAATTCGTCATTCAGATACAATGACTATATTTTAAAACAAAAACCCATTCTATCAAATAAATTATTTTAGATTCGGTCTTACAATAGACAGGTTAAACCTAATTTTTTCAATAATCAATGGGAGAAAATCAGATAAAGTCAGGTTTTATTCTTGATGCGCCGACTAATCTTATATGCCGTTGGTCTATCATGCTACAAGAGCTTGGTGACATCTTTGGGATATTTTTTGAGACTCGTCTTGCGGCTTCAGCAATTGCCAATGATTGTCGAATTACTGAATCTTGAGGCTGTACATTTTGAACAAATGCATTCTTTGAATGTTGAGCTGTATAGAAACCGATGAATTTTGCAGATTTCAGCCGTTTCTGATTGATCTAAACCTCTATCTTCGCTTCATCGGTTGCGATCACTCGTTCTAAACCTAATTTTTAGGGCAACAGGCTTATCAAAAAAAGAGTCTAACGCTCAAAGTCATAATAGATGAGAGCCATAAATGGGTAGAAACAATGACTCAATCTGACGCGATGCAATTTGCCCCAGCCACTCAGCGCAACCGTGAACCCATTCTTGCGGTGCTGCAACAGGTTTTACCGCCAGAAGGGCTTGTGCTAGAAATTGCGAGCGGCACTGGAGAACATGCCGTATTTCTTGCGCCGCAGCTTTTCCCCCGCTATTGGCTTCCCAGTGATGCTGATCTCGCTGCCTTAGCGAGCATTTTAGCTTGGCAACAGCATTCCCCTACAGCGCGGCTGCTTCCCCCCGTCACCTTAGATATGAGACAGCCCGATTGGTTGGGGGTGGCAAAGACGGCGATCGCTAAGTTGCACACCCAACGTCCGCACCCAGCGTCCGCCCAACCTATCCCCAAAGACGTATCCATTACCGCCATCGTTAATATCAACATGATTCACATCTCGCCTTGGTCTGCCACCTTGGGCTTAATGAAAGGGGCTGAAGCGCTGCTATCCGTAGGGGGTGTCCTTTATCTGTATGGGCCGTATCGACAAAAGGATGTGCCAACAGCGCTCAGCAATGAGGCATTTGATGCAAGCCTGCGATCTCGCAATCCAGCCTGGGGGCTTCGCCACTTAGAAGACGTTGTAAAGGCTGCGGCACAGCATAACCTTCACCTAAAGAACAGTATCGAAATGCCTTCAAATAACCTTTCTGTTGTGTTTGAACGAAGACCATAGGGGCGATTGATCTACGATTCTCAACCACGAGCAAGAAATTGTTCGGTATTCTAGTAGAGAGGAAGAAGTGGCGCTGAGCATGAGCCTGTGGATTTTGATGAACTAATTTTCTTGATTGATGCTGCTGTCTATGAACGTATGCAACGGCATCTTAGAGACACAGAAGTTCTGGTGTTTCGGGGTTCTTGGCAGGGTCAGGGCTATGAGGAAATTGCAGATGCGCATCACTACACGGCTCAGTATTTACGCCAAGATGTAGGGCCTAAGCTCTGGAGATTGCTGTCTCAAGTCATTGGAGAAAAGGTCAGTAAAACGAGCTTTCGGGCGGCAATAGAGCGCTATGGTCGAATCCATTTAGAGCCAAAAACCCAGTCTAAAGAAAAAGATTTTTTAGCGCCATCAGAACTTGGCGACGCAGCAAAACCCGTTGAGAATTCAGAGTTAGAGCAGTCTATATCTGCCACCCAAACCGATTGGGGAGATGTTATTGATATCTCTGTGTTTTATGGTCGTACTGAAGCGCTTCAAACCTTAGAGCAGTGGGTTGTGGGCGATCGCTGTCGTCTGATCTCACTCTTAGGCATGGGCGGCATTGGTAAAACGACGCTGTCGGTGAAGCTCTCGACACAGCTTCAGGGGCAGTTTGAGTTTGTCTTTTGGCGATCGCTGCGGAATGTGCCCGCCTTTGAAGACCTGTTGGCCTCTCTGATTCATTTTTTGTCGTTACAGCAAGAATCTGCCCTGCCCGACAGCCTGGATGCTCAGCTTGCGCGTCTGCTGCACTACCTGCGGCAGCATCGGTGTTTAGTGGTGCTAGACAACTGGGAATCTGTGCTGATGAGCGGTACGTCGGGAGCCTATAATTCCGGTTATGAAGGCTATGGGCAGCTATTGCGCTGCATTGCCGAAAGCCAGCACCAAAGCTGCGTCCTCATCACCAGTCGAGAAAAGCCCAAGGGACTCGCCCAACGCGAAGGCAGTACATTGCCCGTGCGATCGCTTTCCCTTGAAGGGTTAGATTGCATCGAAGCACAGGCGCTGTTTGCCGACAAAGGCTTAGTGGATATTGCCCCAGAAGCCTTAACCGAAATCTTGCGACACTACGCAGGCAACCCGCTGGCGCTCAAAATTATTGCATCTGCGGTGCATGACCTTTTGGATGGCAACGTTGCCAATGCCATTCCCTACATGCGGCGAGGCGTGCTTCAGTTTGACGATATCAATGACCTGCTAGCGCGGCACTTTAATCGACTTTCGGCAGCAGAGCGACAGGTGATTTATTGGCTGGCGGTCTGTCGTGAGCCTGTCTCGATCTCCGATTTAGAGCTGGATATTGTGCAGGATAGCCTGCCCCTGCCGGAAGTGATGCGCTCCCTTCGGCATCGCAGCTTAATTGTGCAGCACGGTCGGCTGTTCTCTCTAGAGCCAGTGGTAATGGAGTACGTCACCAATCGCTTAGTGATGGGCGTAGGTGACGAAATCTTGAGCCAGCAGCAGGCGCTGCTCAAAACCTATGCGCTCATTAAGGCACAAGCCAAAGACTATGTGAGACAGGCACAAATCCAGTTTGTGCTGCGGCCTGTGCTGGCGCGGCTGCAAGACGTTTTAGAGAGCAAACCGCGCATTGAGCAATGTCTGAAAGACCTTTTGGCAAAAGCCAGAATAGATACACCGCTTCAGGCGGGCTACGTGGGGGGCAATCTCCTCAATTTGCTGCGGGAATTGGGGGCGAATTTTAGCGGACTAGACTGCTCTTATCTCGCCATTTGGCAGGCGTATCTGGTCGATGCCAATTTAGCCCACGTCAACTTTGCCCATGCCGATTTGTCTCGGTCTTCGTTTACGGCGGTCTTAAGCGCTACGCTCTCGGTGGCCTTTAGCCCTGACGGCAAGCGCTTTGCCATGGGCAGCGCGGATGACAAGGTGCGCGTCTGGCAGGTGGATGGCTATAAAGAGGTATTGACCTGTGAAGGGCACAGCAACTGGGTTTGTGCGGTGGCCTTTAGTCCCGACGGTCAAACCCTTGCCAGCGGCAGTTTTGACAAAACCGTGAAGCTCTGGAATTTAGCGACGGGGCAGTGCATCAAAACTCTTTCGGGTCATGGGGGCTGGGTGTGGGCGATCGCCTTTAGCCCCGATGGCGCAACCCTTGCCAGCGGCGCGGATGACCACACGGTAAAGGTATGGGATATTGCCAGCAGCCAATGCCTCACCACGCTTAAGGGGCATGAAAGTACGGTGTGGTCTTTGGCCTATAGCCCCGATGGCAAAACGATCGCCAGCAGCTCCGCTGATAAAACGATTCGGCTTTGGAACCTTGCCACAAATACCGCTATAGAACTACTGCAAGGGCGCATTAATCGCGTGCGCTCCCTTGCCTTTAGCCCCGATGGTGCATTTTTAGCGACAGGCGGCATTGACTGCACCGTAGATATTTGGCAGGTAGAGACAGGGGAATGTCTGCGATCGCTCAAAGGCCATCTTCAGCCCGTCGTCTGTGTTGCGTTTGCACCCGCTCCTCTTGCGGACAAAGACTCTAGCGAAGCGGCTTTACCACTTTTAGCCACAGGGAGCCAAGACTGCACCATTCGCCTATGGAATATCATCTCTGGTCAATGTGTGAAAACCCTTAAAGGCCATCCCAATGGCGTGTGGTCTGTGGCCTTTCACCCCAGCGGAACCCTCTTGGTGAGCGGCAGCAACGACAGCACCGTCAAGCTCTGGAACCCTCAAACCGGACAGTCTCTGCGAACCTTAAAGGGCTACAGCACGGGGATTAAATCTTTGGCCTTCAGTCCTGATGGACAATCTCTCGTGAGTAGTGGTGATAACAAAAAAATCAACCAATGGTCCTTAAGTTCTGGCGAATGTCAGCGTTCTGTAGAAGCCCATTCGAGCTGGATTTGGTGCGTGATGTTTAGCCCCAATCAGCAGCTTTTAGCCAGCAGCAGCAACGATAACACCATCAAACTCTGGCAAACCGACCCTTGGAAGCCCCTCAAAACCCTCCAAGGCCACCTCAGCCTCGTGTTTGCGATAGACTTTAGCCCCGATGGATGTATCCTTGCCAGCGCCAGCGACGATACCACCGTGCGGCTATGGGATGTCCAATCAGGAGAATGCCTCAGCATTTTGCCCCAGGGCGGACGCGTATGGACGGTTACGTTTAGCCCTGACGGGAAAATACTGGCCTGCGGACATGGCGAACGTCTGGTGAGCCTATGGGATGTTGCCTCAGGCACCTGTCTGCGCGTATTGACGGGGCACACCAGCTTAATTTTTAGCACCAGCTTTAGCCCAGATGGAACCCTCCTGGTGAGCGGCAGCGATGATAAAACGATCAGGCTTTGGGATGTTGCATCTGGCGACTGTCTGAAAACCCTAGAAGGACATTCGGGTTCGGTGTGGTCGGTGGTCTTTAGCCCCCAGGGAAATGCGATCGCCAGCGGTAGTAATGACTCAACCGTTAAGCTTTGGTCTATCCCCGATGGTAGCTGCACCCAAACCCTGAGAGGTCATGAGCGCGAGGTTTGGTCTGTTGTGTTTCATCCCCAGACATTAGAGGTGTTTAGTGCCGCCCAAGAAGGAACCATTAAGCGCTGGGATCTCGCAACGGGGCAATGTATCCAAACCTTTCAAGAAGACAAACCTTACTGCCAAATGAACATTGAGGGCGTAACAGGGCTAACAGAGGCGCAAAAGTCTTCTTTGGTGACGTTAGGGGCGATTGCTTGGGAGGGCTTTAGGGCTGAACCGGAACCGATGTTGCCGCCAGAAAGTTTAGTGCTGAGAGGCTAGGCAAGAAAAAATAGGCTCCGCCTTTGAGGGTGACAAAGTTAGGCAGGCTGAGGCTGCGGCTGAGGGGTGTTTGAGGAATCACCATTGTGCGCGGCGAGTCATCAGGGTTATGGCCTACTAGCGGGTCGCGTTCATCGTAGAGGCCATTAAAGGTGGGGGCGTTGACCCAACTTTGCTGCACAAACTCAAACTGTCGCCGGATATTGGCGTTGATGCAAAAAAACAGCAGCCCTCTTGCCTGTCCATCGTCTTCTGTAGTGCCGTGAGGCAGCGGATCGCCATAGACGGCTCCTCGTCGCAATAGCCGTCGTCGCCGCGAACTTTTAATAGATTCACCCCCATTTTGCCCCAAAGAATCTCGCGGATTGGTGCGGCGGATGTGGCTACTAAAGGGGCAGCGAAAGCCTTGCGGGTCTTCGGCACGATAGGTAAAATCGTTACTGTCTGCCAAGACGTCATTTTCGGGGAGGCGATCGCCCAGGGGATCTGCCTCGGGTGCCTGAACCAAGGGGGCACCGGAAGGCCAACGCCCAACTACTTTAGACATCATGAGGGTGCGCTCTTCGGGTGTGCTGAATGTCTCCTGAAAGTATTGGCGAAAGCCTGCCACGTCTTGAGCGATTTTGCGAAACACAAAGTAGCTGCCGTTGCGTCCAAAGTCTTTGAGCGCCGTTTCGGGCAGTAGCGATAGGGCGTGGGTTTGATCTTGAGAGACGGGAACCGTGGGGGTAGAGGGATAGTTGCCATCCTCATTGAGGTAGCCCAAGATAAATTCTCCCGCTTTGGTTAAATCTTGGGCGCTGCTGCTGACCTTACGCTCTTGGGGGCTACCCTCAATAATGGGCTGAGAAATACTGTCATGGAAGCCAAAATGCTCTTTGCTGTCGGTTGGGATATACCCCATCTCAATCGTGAGAAGCTTTAGGCCATTTGGCTCTAGCTGTCTTTCGTATTCAGCGTAAAGTGTGTCCAGTTCTTCTGCACCTGCTTGCAAAATGAGCAGCAGATCAACCGCTTCCGATTCGGGTTTCCAGGGTGTGTCCCAATATTGGGGGGCATTGATACCCAGATCGCCAAGCTGCTCCGACCGTTTGGGCGTGGTCATCCCCTCGACAAATTCTTTCGGGAAACTTTGCAGTAAATCTTCTGAGGCATTCAGCTTTTGCAGCCCTGTATAGGTGAGCGCTAGGTTCACGGCGACTTGAGGTTTTGCATCCCGTTGAGCGCTGGTGATGCGCTGGTTTTGAAGGAGCGATCGCAGCCAGTCTTTGGCTTTCTCTGCATTCTCAATCTGCACAAACAGATACTTAGAGTGAGACAAGTGACCATAACCGCTCACAATAATGCCTTGAATCTCTTTTAAATCAAGGGAAGTCTCGACCTGTTGTTTCTCGCTCGGTTCTGCGCTCAGCATGGAAAACTCTTCTACACTAGACTTCTTGCATGAATACCCCAAAGTGGCAGTTTGGGTTGAGAAACCCAAGCCCTGAGCAATAGAGTACCGTAGAGCAAGGATATCAGGCGGCACCTATTTTTTTACGCTGGTTACGCACCATCGGCGATCATTTTTGTGCGAATCTTATTCTGTTAATTTGCTCAGACGGTATTTCTGGTATGCGATGCAGCGGCATCCATTTGAGATTGATGCGGCGGTCATTTTGCCTGAGCATCTGCACTGCATTTGAACGCTGCCGCAAGGGGATTCAGACTATTCGATGTGCTGACGTTTGATTAATTTTCCCGTAGCCAGTTTTCCAAATCCTCTGGTTCGGAAAAATCGAGTAGGGCTTCACCCAAAGACTCAAGCTGAGTCAGCGATAGAGCTTGCACCTGTGCCTTCATTGTGGGGAGTATGTTACCCATGCGGCGACTGAGCTGGCGTAAGATTAGGGCTTGTTCGCGCTGCATCCCTTCTTGACGACCCCTAACCATGCCTCTTTCCTCGCCTTCAGCACTGGCTTCTTGATACACCTTAGTTTCTTCTAAACGCAGACCCAGCATCGCTTCAACCTCATCACGACTTAACTTGGAAAACTTGTAGACGGCAATGGTGCAAACCATGTCTATTATCTCTGTTTTTGAGAGGAATTCGGTATCCTCTTCATTGGCCTGTCGAATCAATGCCCGCGCCTGCTCAGGGGCCTGCTCTGGCGACATAACGGTTAACTGCATCAAGCGGATTCCAATGGGTTGCTCAGACGAATTGCTTAATTCATCGAGATAAATTCGTTGAACCTGAGGCCCGTTGAGTATGGAGCGATGGATGTTAATGTTCTCTGGCTCAATGGAGCGGGATGAAAAAATAATGACTCCAAACCAGTCATCGAACAGGTCTTGGTTGCGATGGAGATAGAGCGAAGTCTCAGCAAAAAACCGAAAATAAAGCGATTCGTCATTTTGAAACTGAACTTCAGCAAAATAGACAATTCTGGGGGATACGCCGACCGGGGGCAGGAAGACTCCATCGATCCGAAAAGAGGTTTCTTTGACTTCAATTGACTCAAAGCGATAGTCTTTGGCTCGTTCAGGCTGATGCTCAAGCAGGGTAAAGATGAGGCTGGGAAAGCGCTTGAAGAGTTGATAATAAATTGTGTCGGTTTTCAAAAGATACGGTCTGATGGAGTTTCGGCTATTGTACTGGACACTGTTGCCTAGGCGATCGCGTTCATGAGCGCTCATAAACCTCTACCTCAATCCCCAAAATGGTAGCTTGGGTTGAGGGAACGAAACCCAACTGCTAGCTAATGGAGTACCGCAGAGCCAGAATAACGGGCGGCACCTATTTTTTACGCTGGTGACGCATCATCGGCGATCATTTTTGTGCAAAGGGAAGTATGACGTGATATGGGGGGTGGATACTTCGCTTGAGTTGGAAGATGGCTTTGATTGATTCGTTATGGGGTATGGGTTTCGACCCTCAACCCAACCTACCATTACTTGGTAAGAGTACTACCATCTGGCATGATAGTGTTTTCAAAAATAGTGCCTTGGATATGGCTATTGACGGTAATGGAATAGTGAAAAGCGCCGCTGAGGTTAGCACTAGTGAGATCGGCGAACTCAAGGATAGTTCCATACATATTGGTCTTGCTCAAGTTGGCATTGCTCAGGATGGCTCCAACCAAGGAGGATCTAGTCAGATTAGCCTCAATCAATATGGCATTAGTTAAGTTAGCTTCAAACAGGTTGGCATTAATCAAATTGGTCTTAGCCAGGATGGCATGGGACAAGTTAGCCCATCTCAAATCAGCGTTGCTCAAGTCAGCTTCATGCAACCTAATGCCCCTCAATCGACTTCCCCTCAAATTGACTCCTCTCAAATCAGCCTTCGTCAGGCAAGCTCCATAGAGGTTTCCACCAATAAGATCGGCTCCTCGCAGATTGATCCCAATTAAACTAGCTTGTTCCAACTCGACTTCTCGGAGACTTGTACCACTAAAATCTCTCTCTCCAGCAGCATAACGCTGCAACAATTCCTCAGCAGTCATAACACCTCTCCCACATCTATTTACGACATCAACAATACCGCACTCACCCTCTGGAATACGTACCTCCAGCCCATCGCCAGCCTTCTGGAAGTAACTGACATGATCCTTCGCTGGGATATTCATGCAAGAGGTCTAATGCATCACAATGCGGACTGAACTTACTCACCCATGAACTTAATCAGGCGCATCAACAGCGGATCTTGTGCGGTAGAGAGAAGGCTGTAGGCACCGCTGAGATAGTCTTTAAGATCCCTGATGGCCTTGGCTAAATTGCGATCGCACAAAATATTTTGCACCGTTAGTTCTGGATAGGCGCAGTAATAGACCTGAGCCGGAAACTGACGAGGCCGCTGGTGCTGCTTAAACATCTCAATATCTTGACAGCCCTTGCTAGGAAAGCCTTCTAAATTCCCCCACAGCAGATTCATCGGGATCAGGGTTTTGTAGACAAAATCATCGAGGTAGCTGTCCCAACTGCCCCGATAGTTGCTTTCAAAAATGAGGTAAGACGTGCGGCTGTCGTTGAGGATGCCTTTATCCACAATCACCCATCGCGCAAAGTGAATACTAGAAATGCCCACCAGCGTACCTCGTGAGGTTTTAGCCACCTGATTGATCAGCCATAGCGTTGTTTTAAGCATGAATTTATGGAACTCAGACTTGATGGGCGAGAGCGTGGTGAGCTGATTAGGCAAAATCCCATTGGCAACCAACTGGTCTTCAATCTGGTCGCAGGTCTGCATTCGGGCTGTTTGGCTGGGCAGTGGTATAAAGCGATCGCCAGGGTTATTGCGCTGCGGAAAAATGCCCACCCAAGACTGTAGCCCCAGCGCGATGGCACGAGACAGCCCCACCAGGGGAAGCAGCCACAGGGGAAAGGGTGAGTCAGGCGGTCTTGCTGGGGTGAGGGCAGAGAGTTCTGTGAGTGGGGCTTCGAGATCGGCAGCGTGGGCTTGGGCAAGCTGATCGATCCGCTGGCGCAGCGTTTGGGCGGCTAAGATTTCTTGAGCAGTGGCGTCTCGACAGCCCACATAAAAGGCTTGGGTGTTGAGCGCGTGCTTCAGAATAAACCGAGTAAAGGCTTCAGCATCTAAGGCATCGCCTGGGTTAAAGCCTTCACAGTGAAGCCAAATGGCATCCATCTGAGCGCCCATCGTTTCGACTAGCTCTTGAAGATACGCTGGGACAGAGCCGTCGTGATTGCTGATAAACAGCAGATGGGGCGCAACATTTTGCTCAGGATCATCCAAAATCACCCAGCGCGCAAAGTGGGTGGAGGGCGATTTTATAAAGTAAGTTTCAGTACGATCTTTAATCTGCTGGGCAACGTGCTCTAGCTCAAGATTGAGCGCATTGAGGGTGTTAGGCCGCAAGGGAACAATGGCGGTGAGAGGGAACTGTCCGATGGGCGATCGCCTCGGCAATTCCTGCGGTGGCTTGGGCGAAGGCAAACCTGCTTTCTGGTTGAGATCATTGCGGAGCTGAGCCGCCTGCTGATAAATCAGGCGGCGAATGATATTAATGCTGCCTAAGGGTTCATGCTCCGGTAAGCAGTGCCAGGGCGTAAACGAAAAATCTTCGCCAAAGGCTGGCTCTGCTGCTGCGTAAAACTGCTGGGGTGGAATCTCGAGAGTGGCAATCTTATATTCTGGAGCCTCTTTCCATTCTGTGGTGGGGTCATCTAGGTCGGCTGGGGTAGGGGTTGATTTGACCTGAATATAAAAATCAAACCGAGCAGGCTGCTGCTGATGGGTGAGATGCTCTACCAATGCATCTCGTAAATAGTTGGGCGTGTAGTGCTTGGGCTTAGAAGCCTGATTGATTACGCTCGGCCTGACAAAGTACTTCATGGCCTGAGTGGAATTGCCAAGGCGATAAGCCGTTGTACTCCAGTAAGGCTGGTCGAGCGGGCTAGAAAGTTTAGATCGCTTTTTCTGAATTTTGGCGCTCACCAGAATCCAAATCTCTCGCAAGCGCCATTGCCGAGGGGAAAAGCTAGGAAATAAAAAGACGAATAACCTGCCTAAAATCTTCAGCAGTAGCGCCAGCTTATGGTGAGAGGGTGGCTCTGTTACAGAGGGATCTTTAAGTGCCGCTACTAAATCCAGCACCTCAAAAAGTTCTAGGTAGGGCTGAACCCCTTTCATAAAAAAGCGCGGCACGTCAATAAAAACAAAGTCTTGGGTGGTCGCCTGTTTTTCTGGCTCCTCATGATTGTGATCGCCTTCCACCACAACTTTGACTGCCATGCCGTGGATATCGCCCTTTGAGTCATCGGTGTCTTTGAGGTTAGAAAAACGAACCCAGGCAGGAAAGGTGTTTGGCTGATGCCATAGCCCAACGCGACAGGCTTGGGGTAATTTTTCCCAGAGGTGAGGTTCTACACAAAAGCGAGCCTTCACACAGCCGTGCTGTTTCGGGTGCTGATCGCGCCGGATGGGGCTGTTGTGCTGCCGATCAATATGGCGGGTGATGAGGTGGGCGATAGCTTCGCACCAAGAGTCCGCCTCAATCGTCTCTACATCTGAAACACTCATTCCCATGTCCTCAATGTATCTGATGGATGTGCTAAATACTCCGGTGGCGATTGCAGTCACTAGTCTATATTTTGCCAGAAAAAAATTTATCTCTACCTAAAAAATAATAAATTTTAGTCTTACGGATAATTCCGTTTTTTTGTGACGGTAGGCTGAGATTTAATAAATATCAATAGGCTGACTGTAACAATATTTTTTGTGTAAATCGATCTGCCATTCTTGAGCTTTAGCCCGAAAAATGTCTGAGTTTGACTGCCGAGTTTGCTTTCAATAGCGGCAAAAGGAATATTGCCATTTTTGACGTTTTATCATGGCCTTAGATATGACTGCCTGCCGATAGAAACAGGACTCTCATCAAAAATTCAGGACAGTCTGGCTTAATAGACAGCAGTGGTAAAGCATTGGTAGGTTTTATAGCGCGAGATGGATAGATGCTGAATCTGTAAGGCAGTTCCCAATGCCATATCTCTGTTTGTTTTCTAGTGTTTATCATCGAGTCGCTATGCTTGTTACGCCCATTGATCTAGACAACATTTTGGTCATCGTGCCTGTCCTCAATGAAGAAGACACGATTGCAAAGGTTGTTCATCGCCTACAAGCTCAAGGTCTCAGCAAGATTCGAGTGGTCGATAATGGCAGCACTGACCAAAGCAAACTGTATGCCCATGCCGCCGGGGCAGAGGTTTTAGACGAACCCCAGGGCGGTTACGGTCAAGCCTGTTGGCGAGGACTCCAAGATTTACCCGCAGAGATTGAATGGATTTTATTCTGTGATGGCGATGGCAGTGATGACCTGAGCCAGCTCTCGCAGTTTTTTGAGCAATGCGATCGCCATGACCTGATTTTGGGCGATCGCACTGCCACCCCCCAAGGTCGTGCGGTTCTGACGCCTGTGCAGCAGTTTGGCAATCGTTTGGCGACGAGCCTGATTGATTGGGGCTGGGGTTATACCTATCGCGACCTAGGGCCTCTGCGTCTGATCCGGCGATCGGCCTTAGAGACAATCGCCATGCAGGATCGAGAATTTGGCTGGACGGTTGAAATGCAGGTACGAGCCATAGAGACTGGCCTTCGCATTTGCGAACTGCCCGTAGACTATCATCCGCGCCAAGGAGGGCAGTCTAAAATTAGCGGAACGTTGGCAGGGAGTTTTAAGGCAGGTCGGTTTATTTTGGGCACCTTGGCGCAGCTCTACGGGCGGCGTCTGCCGCAGTTTTCTGGCTGGCTTTGGTTGAGTACGTTGCTACTGGTGCTGGGCTGTATTTTGATGCAGCCCCACAGCAATTTCCAAGACCCGGTAGCACTGCGTAATTTCTGGCTTGGCGCTGGGGTGACGGGGCTGGGCTACATTCTGTCCTGGCAGGTGAAGCGGCTCTCAACCCTATGGTTTTGGAGTGTTGCTGTTCTCACGCGGCTGTTGCTGCTGCCGATGCTTCCTGGTAGCGACGTGTGGCGCTACCTTTGGGAAGGACATATCCAAAATCTGGGGTTTAATCCGTTTGCGTTTGCGCCCAATGCCCCAGAATTAGAGGCTTTTCGGACGGTTTGGTGGTCGCAGATCAACCACATGGACGTGTCTGCTATTTATCCACCCTTAACGCAGTTGGGCTTTCGGGGGCTGGCGGCAATGGCGTTAAGCGTCACGCTTTTTAAGGTCGCTTTTTTAGCAGCAGATTTATGGGTTTGTGGGCTGCTGTGTCGGCGGTTTGGCGATGCAAAATCTATGCTCTATGGCTGGAATCCGCTCATTCTCTACAGTTTTGCTGGGGGCGCACATTACGATAGCTGGTTTATTTTGCCGCTGGTGGCAGCTTGGCTGGTGGCTGATCGCAACCCTCGCCCTTTGGACTGGCTCTGGAGCGCTTTTTGGGTGGGCATTAGTGTGGCGGTGAAATGGATGTCGTTGCCGATATTGGGGTTTTTGATTTGGCGATCGCTGCGTCAATTCAAAATCTGGCGTGCGGTCTGCATTGGCCTAGTCGGCATTTTACCGATGGGGTTGTCTAGCCTTGCCTTTTGTCAGCCCAACCGCTGTTCTCTAATTCCAACAGAGTCGGTTTTTGTCTCTTATGGGCGCAGCGCAGAGTTTATCCCCTATTGGGTTGGGCAAGTTTGGCAGCCTTCTTTGCAAGCCAACTGGATTTATCTATTTCCCCTGGCATTGTTTGTGGGCTGGCTGGTGCTGAGAGCCAAGAGCATTCGGCATTTTACAGAATGGTATTTATTTGGGCTGTTGCTGCTAACGCCGGTTGTCCATTTCTGGTATTTTGCGTGGGTGGTTCCTTTTGCGGTGCCGACGGGCAATTGGGGGGTGCGATGGGTTAGCCTATCGGCGTTTATCTACTTTGTGTTGCCCTCTCGTCTACCAGATTGGCAGTTAACGCAGCCTGAGCGGCTTTTGCTATGGCTGCCGTTTGTGTTGGGCTGGCTGTGGACAGAGTGGAACTTGACTCGTAGTAGCCCGAAGGTACAGGGAGTGGATTAACGTTTACCCAAGATCTTTGCGACTGCAATAATCTCGCCTCTCTTTCCGTAGCTGCTTGGCGATAGTTAGCAATCCACAGCGCTGACGCAGCTTCAGGGTGAAAATAACTGTCTCTGATTGGTGAGTATATGTGCTTAGTAAAAATCTAGTTATTTAGAAGGCACCAAGGCTTACAGATACGCACTAAGAATCTGCGCTGTCCAACAACGCCCAATACGACACATCTTCTAGTCGTCTTCTCAACCCTCATTTGTTTGCAACCAGGTTCTCAAGTCCACAAGGGTTGAAAAATCCAGTAATGCGTCGGCAAGGGCTTCAAGCTGATAGAGGGATAACGATTGAATCTGAGATTTCAGTTCGGGCGAAATATCGCCAACGCGTCGCGCAAGCAGACGAAGAATGACGGTTTGCTCTCCTTTAAGGATGCCGCGTTCCTCGCCTTCTTGTTGAATTTCCTGATAAATCACGGATTCGCGCATAATGTCCTCCCGAAATACTTGACGAATCAAAGTTTTGTTGAACCTTAACCCTGCCAGTAGCTGTACATAAGCAGATGCTTCACGGCGCTGCTGGGCTGACTTTATTGTACTGACTCGCTGAGCGACTTGATTCAAAAGCTGCTCTGGGGATTGGGTGGCGGCTAAGGTCGCAAGGGGCAACAGCGCTATGTCCTCTAGAAAGATTGATGGGTCTTGCTCCCACATGCACAGGACTTGATATTCATGGCGGGTTGTACCGAGGACAAAGACCGACTCAATGACTGTGCCTTCGGCGGGAGGTCGCAGGAGGACGACAACTTGAAGTATGGGAAGACGATAGAGCCGATAAAGTCTGACCCAATAATCCAGCATTCGTAAGGGTAGCGGAGGATCGGAGTCGAGTTTGACCTGAAATTCTAGGTGCAGGATTTGGCCTTGCAGCTTCAACAAGATGACGGAGTCTGCGCGAATCGGTTCGATGCTGAGTTCGGATTTTAGGACTTCGGCAGATTCGATGGGCTGTCCTAAAACCCAGGAGGCAAAGCGGACAGGGTGTTTTTCGGCAAGTAGTTTACAGAGGTTGTCGAAGGCCATGAAGGGTTGGGGGCAGAGACAAGATCATCATAGCTTATTGACCTGGATGGACTGAACACAAGAGTCTTGTGGGGTTGGGGCGAT
>JANNDV010000189.1:0-14875 GCA_031387975.1 Acaryochloridaceae cyanobacterium OTE_75_metabat_521
CTACCTTGAAGAAATTGATGCCCTAGCAGATCGGGTTGCCATTATTGACCAAGGCAAAGTGATTGCTGAGGGGACTCCTTCGGCATTGAAAGATCGCGTGGGAGGCGATCGCATCACCCTAAAAATCCGTGAGTTTACCTCCATTGAAGAGGCAGAGCAGGCCAAAGTGCTGGCTGGTAAACTTCCCTTTGTCCAAGATGTCATCATCAACCACGCTCAGGGCAATTCTCTTAATCTGGTGGTTGCTGCCCAAAGTGACGCCATTTTAGAGCTGCAACAGGCACTGAAGGCAGCCAATATCCCTATCTTTGGCATTGCCCAAGCGCGCCCCAGCTTAGATGATGTCTACCTTTCCGCGACAGGCCAAACGCTGCTCGACGCAGAAATGGCGGCATCTAGTCAGCGTGACCTCAAGGCAGAACGCAAGCAAGGTATGCGCTAGGCGGCAATTTTACACTCTATATTTCTTTCCCCTCACAGATTTTCTGAGACGCGTTGGACGTAAACCGATGACTAGTAGCACCTCTGTCAAACCTCAATCTAACCCTGAATCACAAGCTGTCATAGCATCAAATTTTCAGCCGAACCCAAAGCCCCCCAGCCTGCTCTCACCCGAATTTGTGCAGGAAACCCTGGCCTTGGCGCGACGATTGTTTATTCAGCTCCAGCGACGGCCTTCTACCCTTATTGCAGGCATTGTGCAGCCTTTGATGTGGCTGCTGCTGTTTGGGGCACTGTTTAAGAATGTCCCCCAAGGCATGTTTGGCGTTAGCCAAACCTACGGTCAGTTTTTGTGCGCTGGGGTGATTGTGTTTACGGCCTTCAGCGGTGCGCTCAATGCGGGCTTGCCCGTCATGTTTGACCGCGAGTTTGGGTTCTTAAATCGGCTGTTAGTGGCACCACTGGCCTCACGATTTTCGATTGTGCTGGCCTCTGCCATTTTTATCACCACCCTGAGCCTGATTCAGACGGCTGCCATTATTGGACTTAGCGCCGCGTTAGGGGCGGGGCTACCCAATGTTTTGGGGTTAGGGGTTGTGGTGCTGATTGTGCTGCTGCTGGTGCTGGGGGTAACGGCTCTAAGCTTAGGCTTAACCTTTGCGCTGCCTGGGCATATTGAGCTGATTGCGGTTATTTTTGTTACCAACCTACCGCTTCTGTTTGCCAGCACGGCGCTGGTGCCTCTCGCCTTTATGCCAACCTGGCTTCAGATTGTGGCAAGTCTGAACCCGCTGAGCTTTGCCATTGAGCCGATCCGCTATGTCTACCTTCACAGTGACTGGACGTTTGCCAGCATTGTAATGGAGGCTCCTTGGGGGAATTTATCTCTGGGTGCAACGCTGCTGCTTTTGGTTGGGTTTGATGCGATCGCCCTTATCAGCATCCAGCGGCTGCTTCAACGCAAACTAGCTTAAACGCTTGAATTTAAGTAGGTTGAGATGGCATGGTTGGTCTTTGAAAACCGTCTGCTTTTTCAAGCTATAGCAATAGCCAGTCGAACAAATCCTTGACCGTGAGATTTAAGCCTTTGGCAAACGACGGGGTGGGAATTTGTTGATCGGGCCGATCGAAAACCTCAACCTCTTGCTTAGAACGGTAGACAAAGACGGTTTTTTCATTGGGGTCAATTAACCATGCCATTTGAGTGCCGTGTTTCAGGCAGTGCAAAATATTTTTAGTCACCTTTGTATGACTTTGGTCTGGCGACAGAATTTCAATTGTCCAATCTGGAGCAAGCAGAAATGCATTGGCGATTTCTCCCGTTTCGTCTACTGGAATTCGATGCCAAACAAACACTGCAATGTCAGGGACGATTGAGCGATCGCCAAAGGTGCAGCGCAGTTCTGGAAATGCACAGGCAATTTTTTGAGGCTTGACAACCCCATTAATCGCAGGGATAAATTCTCCTTGAATTCGGCTATGTTTCCCTTGTGTTATGGGTTTTTGGATAATTTGACCATCAATATATTCGCTAGCAGGTCTGGTTTCAGGTCGTTTCAAAAATGCCTCTAAGGTCAGCGCTTTGGGTAGTGCTTGTACCATTGCAGGGTTGCCTTCAGGGTTACTGGCTTAGGTTAAGTTCTATTTTATCGCCCGTTTTATGTTGAAAAAATTCATAAATGGGATAGATTTATACCGCTGCCATAATGCGACGGAAAAACTGACCGACCTGCTGCAATATTTTGGGTGCCCAGTCTTCGCCAGAAGAAGATGACGGTTCAACAGGTGCAGGAATCTTTGCCATCAAGTCGTGAAATTCATCGAGCAAATCATGCTCAACATCAGACACTTCATTATCAGAGATGAGCAGGTTTCCGATCGCCGCCAATAGCTTCAGACGCTCAGAATCTGGGCTGTCCTCGAGGTAGGCAATCAGCCATCGTTCGGTCTGCTGTGGATCCACGGGAGTCGTCAGCAATGCCTCAAGCTGTGCATCATGCTCTAAATGCAGTCTAGATAAAACCTTTCGTAAATAGGTCACTTCTTCAGGGACAAGGTGCTGGTCAATCCAGGCAGACCCGATCAGGATATTGAGCATTAGTCGCTGGTGTTGAGCGATTTCCATAGCGTTAAGTCTCTGTGCTTTATGTTGATCATGCCTTGGGTTAACCCAAGCATCAAGCTATTGGGCAAAAGAACCGCTTTAGCTCAAACAAAGCACTAATGCACTAGCTGGATTTTGTGAAGCTTATTCTCTAATGCTGAAATAACCCGCAAGTATTCACGCTCGAGCTGATCTACTAACCCGTTAATCTGAGTCTGATTGGTTCGAGCTGCTGCTTTTGCTTTGGAGCCGCTTGAGTCGTCGGCTTGTTGCCAAAGGCTTCGAGAAAGGCAAAGGGGAACGCTTCTGGGTCAAAGGGCGCTTCCGCCAGCTGAGAGACAGCTTCCTCGATTTCGACTGCATTCATACTTCGATCACAAATAGCTCAGGGAATCAATTATCGCCTCCCAGCGCGATTTTTGATTTTACTCTGATTTTTAATGATGGAGGTTACAACGGGGGCGCTTTTAGGTGGAGGGCGATCGCTAGCTCTTTGAGAACGGTGACGCACCAGGAGTCCGCGCAGTGTCTTTTGGGAGAATCACAATACAGCTATCCCAAATAGGTCAGGATAGAGAAGAGCACCGCTGCCTGTAAATTTTTTTGCTCATGTCTACCCTTATGGATCAATCTCGTATGTCTGAAAGTCGGCCTGTCATTATTGGCATTACGGGGGCTTCGGGTCTAATTTATGCAGTACGCACGCTGAAGTACCTTTTGCAAGGTGGTTTTTCCGTTGAGCTGGTGGCATCCAAAGCCACTTACCAAGTCTGGAAAGCTGAAAATAATGTGCAGATGCCAGCCGAACCCGATAAGCAAGAGCAGTTTTGGCGATCGCAGGCCGATGCTTGGACAGGCACACTTACCTGCCACCCGGCTACGGACGTGGGCGCAAATATTGCCAGCGGTTCATTTCGTGCGGCTGGAATGGTTGTGATTCCGTGCAGCATGAGCACCGTGGCAAAAATGGCAGCAGGGCTGAGTACAGACTTGTTAGAACGAGCAGCAGACGTACAGCTTAAGGAAGGACGAAAGCTGGTGGTGGTGCCCCGCGAAACGCCCTTTAGTTTAATTCATCTGCGGAACTTGACGGCCCTTGCCGAAGCTGGGGCGCGGATTGTGCCAGCGATTCCGGCCTGGTACCATCAGCCCCAAACCATCGAAGACCTGGTTGATTTTGTGGTTGCCCGCGCCCTCGATCAGCTTGATATTGACTGTGTGCCATTGCGGCGCTGGGAAGGTTCACGGGCAGAATCTATGGCGCATCTTTCCACTGAGGGGTCAGATCTCGAAAGTTAAAGCTAGAAACGCCTGGGTGGCAGCTAATACAGGTGCCAATTTTGACGGGTTCTGTGAACTTTATCTTGGGGTGGAGAATTTTGAAATACTGCGATCGCGCCACGCGGTAGGGCGGATCTTCTGTGGGGCTATTGGGGCGAGAAAACGTCCGCGCATATTTCCAGGCTAATGCCAGATCTGGGTTCCGCATGGGTGTCCAAGGTACGCCATAGTGGTTGTCGTCTTCCAAAATATTTTTCCAGGATTCACTGGGCAAAACGGCTGGCGGAATCCCAATATGGCAGGTGGCACATCGCGCTAAGTAAGTCTCTTGGGCGAGCTGAAGAGACTGCGGTACAGCATCTACGGTTCCGATGCCAGCGGGGGTAGCCTGGGCTAGCAGGGCAGGGGGCTGAGCGGCTACCGAGACCGAGCTTTGGCTAAGGGTTAAAGTCCAGCCGCAGAGACTGCTAAAGCCCAGCACCACAAGCACCAAAGTCCATACAGATCGTCGAGATTTACGGCGAACCTGTCGCGATTGTTTGTGTATGCTTCCAGAGTAAGGTATGAGTCTACTTAGTTTTCTCAAAAATCGCCGATTCATTTTTACTTTCATCATCATAAAATTCCAGAAGCACCTAAAGCTTTTTTCTTCAGAACGAGAACTCTAGGTCTCGCACCTTTCTTTGAAGAGAATCCTAATCCAGCACGATATATTTCAGGGATATAGAATTCAGTAACGTTATTTTTTCCCTTGTCCTCATAAAGGACACCCATTTCTTCTAGTATTCTGACGGTTGCCTGATTAAGATTTAAATCTTCAGATTTGAATGGAACTTGCTTTTGATCACTTGATAAATTGCTAAGTCCTTCAACCCAACCTTTGAAATCGGGATACTCTTGTGTTGCTTCATCAACCTTCTTTTTGCTACATGGCTCTAAAGCACGCCGAATAGCCTGAGGAGAAAGAAGTCGGCTAGAATTCCACTTCTCAGATTGAACTTCCCTGGAGTTTTCAATAGCTTCATTCGCTGAATAAAATAAGAAACGGACTATATCTCTAGCTTGTAAACGGCCTTTAAAGTCTGTCAGAGCTGCAAAAATCCAGTTTTGGGTGTAGGCTTCCTTAGACTTATCAGCGCCTAATTTTTTTCCCCATAATGTTTCAAGTTTTTCAGCAAGTTGCTCACGACTCAGATTGTAGACTTCATTCTCATGAGCATCAATTAGCTGGGATTGACTACAAATCCAGTAAACAAGGCGCAAGAAAGAATCCGCATTCCACTGCAAATCATATTGTCGATAAAGACTTTCAAACTGACCTATATTTTGAGGATATATGTACCTCAAAAAATCTCTTCTTAGTAATATAATTATACCTAGAGATGGCTGTCTAAGCTCATTCAAGCGTCTCGGGAGATCAAGTAAGGCTCGTAATGCATTTTGACTCTGAATGTTGGAAGATATAAGTGTGAAAATATCTTCAAGACCATCAAAGGCTAGAGTAATTTTAACGTCTAGATTTTTAAGATATAGATTTATATCACTTAATGAATTTATATTATCTCCATTCATTCCCAAAGATTCAGAAATTATCTTGATCCAAAACTTATTCCAACTTGATTCATTAAATGAATCAATAGTAATGGTTTCGATAATATGATCGTGTATATCTGAATAGATAAAATCTTTTAAGTTTATACCTTTATCAAAAAAAGCTTGCTTAACTGTATTTCTAGCCTTATTTATGATATCTCTTGCTTCATCTGCGATATTTATTGATTCAAGAAATGGAAATATATATGTATGACTTTCATTGTTTGCAGATTCTTCACCGCTTACACGATTGACAAAGTTTTCCCAGTATACGGAACGTGCAATCTGGAGATAAGTGAATGTTTTTCCAGAGCCTTTGGCTCCGATTGAGACGACTCTTGGTAATTCATCTTTAAAGGTAGTTGCTAAGTGTTTTAATGGCTCGGTCACAAGTAGCTTCTCGCCCTTTCCAGATTCTGCAAATTCATATTTCTGGCAAATATCTCTAAGCTTACGTAAGCTGTCTGATGATTCGTTAGAGTTTTCAGGTGGAGAGATGTTTTGGTTTAATTCTTTAGATAATTGATTAGACGCCCATTCTTTTGCAACCCGCATTAACGTAGTCGATTGAATTTTAGACTGCGCATCTGCCCAGGAATTTACGTAGAGTAATTCTTGAGCAAACTCAGTTTCTTGTATATCGAGTCTTTTTGTGTCAAGTTCTCCTTCGCTTACACTAGATTGTACATAAGCACTTTCCAGCCTTTCTAATGTGTCGCTATAGACTGGTAGCTGTTTCAATTCAGGAGTTAAAAAATTGATAATAACTGAAGGATCAAAATATTTTTCAGTTTTTACGTCACTTTCACATGGAGCAAGATTGCTGATCTGCCTAAGAACTAAGCTTGTTCCAGATACAGACTGTTCAGACACTGAGGTGACAAAAAACTTTTGAACTCTTGGATCAAAAATAAATGGACTAGATATTTCACTTAATCCAGCTCTTAGATCAATAAAGATGTATTCAACCTGAAGTTTTTCTCCTAATTGATGAAGTGAATTAACACATGCCCATGGATTTTCCAAACGCCTAGCAATATTTTCTGGAAGAACAGGTGTATCTAATAACTGTTCGTCTTCTAAACATGCCGGCAAAAAGTAGAAAGTTGATTTCCCAAAATTTCTAGGAGACTTTTGGATCTCTTGAGCAAAAACAGACATTATTTCATCTTCAGATGCTTGAGAATAATGATAAGACTCTAAGAAATCAATAAAAGAAACTTCAGGAATTTGATTTTCAAGACGATCCCAATAAGTTAGACCTGGTGCTTCCAGATCAGCATCAACTACAAGAATTTTAATAGGTTGATCAATTTCTCTAGATCTTTCTAAAAGAGCAAATAGATGTGCAGTCAGATTCAAAGTTCTTCCAACGCCACCTTTAAAGGAGTAAAATGCAAAGACTTCAGGTTTAGACAAAAAAGGTTCAGGCAAGTATTCTTTTTCTGTCCGAGAAGATTCATCACCAGATTCTGGCGATAAATATCTTACTTCATCCCAAAAGGGATGAATACCCTTCTTCTTTCTGTGTTGATCATTATCTTCTAGAAATTCAATAGGTAAATATGAATCACCAATATCTAGACGTATGCCATGAGGATTTTCAATAAACCATTCTCCAAATAATTCTTTAAGCCGAAGAATTATTTTATCTTTTATAGCAATAGATTCTTCGATTAGTCCGACTTCTATTGCATCTGAGAAGCACTGCATCCGAGTAATTTCTTCGGGAATAGAAAGGCCATTATCTTGAAAATCTCGGATAAACCTTTGAATGTCTAGCCATGTTAAGAATTTTAACCTATGTCTCATATCCGACTCCTACTTCAGTTCTTGCTCTATCCATTTATGAATTTTAAGTAAACTTTTCTCTACAGATAAATCTGTTTCACCATTGGATTCCCCTTCACATATGAATTTACCTCCATATCTCCACGCTTGATTAATCTTATCCGCAGGAACTCTTCTTTCGTGTTTCCTTCCATAGATTATTATTTCTTTTATTAGAAAGTTACGTTTTATTCTTAGATCTTCCCCAGCTCTCAAGCAACTTAGCAAATAATTAATATTGTGTTGCGCTCTGCTAATATCTTCACATTCTTCTGTACACGTCAATGATTGTCTTTTCATTAGGATTGCTTTTAATCCACATTCCACTGCGTAAAATAACAGCAATCGATGAGAATTAGATTTAGTAATAGCCTGTGAAGCTTTGAAGTTTTCCTTCCAAGCATTTATCATTTCGCGGTCATTAAATGGTATGGGTGACATTCCTGGGCAAGATTTAACTGACTAATTGTATGAAAGTTGTTCAAGAGATATTATTTGACATTTTTTTAGATTTACGTTTTATTTCTTCTTTCTCAACTATTTAAAGTTTCATTCTAATTGTTAATTTCTGCATTTTTTCTTTGTCAGATTTATTCTTCTTAATAAAATATCTATATTGAAATGATGTATTTAGAAAACCTAACTGTAAAATTTTACGATACTTTGCAGTTAGGTTTTCTCTTTCACTCCTCAGTCTTCTAAATTTGTTATCTTAAGACATTTCATCTCCTGCTTATACATCGATTTAATTTCCATTCGAGATTAGATTTAGAGAGACGTTTTTAATTCTTAGGTTTAAGGTTACACTACACGGACTCTATCCTGCCTCATCCTCAGTCATTGTAGGGCCACGAACGAGCAAAATCGCGCGCTTGCTTTGACGGGCGATCGCCTCTGGGATATTGCCCTGCAAAACCTGCGTAAATAGCCCATTGCGGCTGGCTCCTAACACAATCACATCCGCTTCAATGCCCTCTGCAAAGGCCAAAATGGTGGGGACAATCTCCCCCGTTAACTCTAGACCCTGAACGTGCCCCTTACATTGAGGACTCAAGGTTTGCACATAGGCGTCAATAAGGTCATGATTTTGAGCGACGGCTGGTGGGTAAACCTGACATAGGTAGGTAACAGATTCAGTTCCAAACGAATTAATGAGCGGCGGTAGCCAGCCCAGGGCATGAGCCGTATTAGGGCCACCCGCAACGGGCACGAGCCAGCGCCTTAGCGCCATAGACTGAACATTGACAGGCCACTTGAACAACAGCACCGGACTTGCAGCCTGACGCAAGATCACGTCTACGGTGTTCCCAAAAACGCGATTGCCCGTACTTGCCGAACCCTGCCAGCCCATCAAAATCAGGTCAATATGCCGCTGCTTTTCAACTTCTAAAATGGCTTGGGCAACATCATGAGCCACCCGCACCTGAGTATGAACCGAAACCTGATGCCGCTGACCGTAGCGCACCGCACGTTGAAGAATTCGCCGACTTTGAGCCGTTTTGACAGCCGTTTCTGAAGGCTGACGATTGCGAGGGATTTGAATAATTTGGATGCACTCTAGCTCATAGTGGCGATCTCGGGCAATGGCAACCGCCAGCTTCATGAGCATCTCTGCTGTCTCTGGATTCGCCAAGGGCACCAGCATTCGCCCCTGACCCACGGCTGGGCTTTGGGTCTGGTAAACCACATAGGACGGATCTGGAAACGCACTCAGATGACAGCTTGCCCCCGTTACTGCCAAAGACTCTGAGCGAATAATGTCGGCACGGGTAATAATGCCCACCAGTTTGCGACCTTCCACCACGGGAAGCCGACTCACCTCAAAACGGTTGAAGGTGTACAGAACGCTCGACAGGGTATCCTCTGGCGCAACCGTCACGGGCTGCGGGGTCATAACGTCGCGAATGGGCGTGGTTTCGGGGAGCGATCGCGATCCGGTTTTGGTCAAGTCAGTCTGGGAAAGAATGCCCACCAGCCGACCGTTTTCAATGACGGGGAAGCCTCGATGGTGCGATCGCGTAAATGCCTTCATCGCCTGCGCAAGGGAGAGTTCACCAGAGAGAGTTTCGACACGGCGCTGCATAATGTCTGCGGCGGTGAGTCGGTCTAGCATGCCCTCTACGCTGTCGGGTTCGCTGCCCCTATGGGTTAGGTCAATGCCTTGGCGCTGAAGTAAGCGGTTGTAGAGGGAACCAGGGCTGACTTTCTCCGCCACTAGGTAGGCGACAACCGAACTCATCATGAGCGGTAACACCAAGTTAAAATTTGTCGTCATCTCAAAAATAATGACGATGCCCGTAAACGGCACGCGACTCACCGCGCCAAAAAAAGCGCCCATCCCAACCAGGGCATAGGTTGAAGAAAAGCCTGCCCCTAAGAAATGACTTTGCAGCAGCCCCACCAACTGCCCTAAAGCGGCTCCCAACACCAAACTCGGCGCAAACAGACCGCCCGGTGCGCCAGAACCAAAGGCAGCAAGAGATAGCCCAAACCGCACCACAAAGGCTAGCGCCACAATAGGCCAACCGGCCTCGCCTAGGCTAATCCACTGCCGCAAACCTTCTAGGTTTTGAAACGAAGTTGGCAATAGGCCAAGCAAGGTGCCACTGAATAACCCCGCCAACGCAATGCGCCAGGGCAAACCAATGGGCAAAAATTGCTGATTGAGGTCGAGGCTTACCAGTAACCCTCGGTTAAAAAGGCCGCCCAATAGACCCGCCAGTGCGCCCAGCAATATGTAAAACGGAATTTCTGGAATTGAAAAACTCGTGTGGCTAGTCAGGGTAGAAAGATTGACAGCAAGGCTATGGCCTCCTAAGGTTCGCGCCACCACCGCGCCAATAAACGAAGATAAGATAGCGGTGCCGAGGGTTAACCCCGACAAATCTCGTAATAGCTCTTCTACGACGAACAACACACCTGCTAGGGGCGCATTAAAGGCCGCTGCAAGTCCGGCTCCAGCTCCGGCGGCAATCATCTGCTTGCGGTGGGCGGGTGCGGTGGGGAGCCAATAGCTAAGCTGGGCTGCTAAGGCCGCACCCAACTGTACCGTAGGGCCTTGACGACCCAGACTAAGCCCAGAACCCAGCGCCAAAATACTGCTGACTAACTTTACCCAGGCCACCTGCCCATTCAGCCGCACGGGGAACTGCGCTAAGGCCGCTTTAACCTGGGGAATACCGCTGCCCTGGGCTTCGGGGGCAAAGCGCTCAATCAGTAACCCTGAGGCAAACCCGCCGATCGCCCCAATACAGGCCAACACCAAGAACGGCGGAATGGGAATGCCGCTGAATCCAAAGGCAAGATGGGTGCTCCAGTACAGCCGCTCTGTCCCCAGCCAGTTTGTGCCGCGCTGAAGCGCAACGGCGGCTAGCCCCGACACAAACCCAATTAGGCACGCCTCAATGAGCGTTAACCGCTGAGGCTGAAGCCAGCGGCGAAATCGCTCAGAGAAGGGAAATATTGCCATGACGGTAGGGGCGGGTTTAGCTGATACTGTACTAGAGAATCCCAGATTTGTCGGCAAAACCCGCCCCTACAAAACCAGGGTGTTATTTTATTCTCACTCTTTAGCTTGCCAGCGATCGCCCACCACCACATCCACCTTAAATGTCCTCGCACGCACAATATTTGTTGCTTTCTTGTGGGGTTCGCCAAAAGCTTTTCTATAATTCAGTTATGGATATTAAATAACTTAGGGAATTGGCAAGAGATTTTACACCTTGCACGCCCTCATCCCCTAACCCCTTCTCCCTAGGGAGAAGAGGGATCGGACTCTTGCTCCCTCTCCCTAGGGAGAGGGCTGGGGTGAGGGTCAAAGGCTGAGTTATTTAGTCTAACGATCCTATGTAAGATCGAATTATCTTAGCTTTACGCGAGTCGTTACTATGACCTCTAGGAAAGCTAATAATCACACGAATCCTAAGCCTGCTGCGGATCTCCCCTTGACCGAAACACTTCAAGAGCAGCCTTTTCAACAGTTTCCTATTGTTGGGGTCGGGGCATCAGCGGGGGGGCTAGAGGCATTTACCCAACTCCTCAAAAATTTGCCGACCGATACAGGCATGGCTTTTGTGCTAATTCAGCACTTAGACCCCACGCGCGACAGCCTGCTCACAGAACTTTTGAACCGGAAGACTTCCATGCCTGTCACCGAAGTGCGGGATGGAATGGCGGTGGAACCCAACCAGGTCTATGTGATTCCGCCCAATACGATGATGGCGCTGGCTCAGAATACGCTCAAATTGGTTTCTCGCAAAAAGACCCACGGACGATTTTTGCCTGTAGACACTTTTTTTCATTCCCTGGCTCAAGGGCGCGGCAATCAGGCGATCGCCGTAGTCCTGTCTGGCACAGATGGCGATGGCGCACTGGGGCTAACGGCGGTGAAGGTGGCAGGCGGCATTACCTTTGCCCAAGACACCGACTCTTCTCAATTTGAAGGGATGCCCCATAGTGCTGCCGCAACGGGCTGCGTAGATTTTGTGCTGCCGCCAGGGGCGATCGCCACCGAGCTGGCGCGCATTAGCCAGCACCCGTATATTGCAAACCTAATACCCAGAAATGAAGCAAAACTTCAAACACAGGCTCTGCCCCAAATTTTTGCCATACTGCGAACTGCCAAAGGCTTTGACTTTACGGGCTATAAACCCGCAACCCTCAATCGCCGCATTATGCGACGGATGGCGCTACACAATATTGAAACCCTAGAAAACTATCTGCCATTCCTTCAGATGAACCCAACTGAAGTGGATGCGTTATGCCAAGATCTTTTGATCAACGTTACGGGCTTTTTTAGAGATCCAGAAGTCTTTGAGGCGCTCAAGGCCAGAATCTTCCCCAGAATTGTGCAAGAAAAATCAGCCGAGGTGCCGATTCGGATCTGGGTGGCAGGGTGTTCAACAGGGGAAGAGGTTTACTCTATTGCAATTTGTCTGTTGGAGTATTTAGATATGCTCAAACTCACGTTACCCATTCAGATTTTTGCAACCGACATCAGCGAGGTCATGATTGAGCAGGCTCGTAAAGGTTTCTATAAACAGAGCTTAATGGAAAGTGTTTCGACAGAACGGCTTCGACAGTTTTTTGTAAAAGTAAGGGGCGGCTACCAAATTACCAAGTCTGTACGAGAACTTTGCATTTTTGCCAAGCAAAACTTAAACAGCGATCCGCCCTTTTCTCAGCTCGATCTGATTAGTTGCCGCAACGTGCTGATTTACTTAGGTGCGGAACTTCAGAAGCGTTTGATCCCCATTTTTAACTATGCCCTCAACCCAACAGGGTTTTTAGTATTGGGTGCCGCAGAGTCGGTCGGCGAGTTTTCGACCTTATTTGACCAAGTAGACCGAAAATATAAAATTTATAGCCGTAAAGCCGGATCGGTACGGCTAAAATTTGACTTTAGAACGCGATCGCCATTTCTAGAAAAAGGGAACCCGATTATTTTGCCGCCCGAAGACAATCAAACCGATTTCAATTTACATAAAGAAGCCGATCGCATTATTTTGAGCCGATATGCCCCCGTCGGGGTCATCATCAATAACGAAATGGAGGTGCTGCAATTTAGGGGGCAAACGGGCACCTACCTCGAGCCTGCATCGGGTAAAGCCAGCTTTAATCTTTTAAAAATGGCGCGCGAAGGGCTGCTGCTAGAGCTTCGCAATGCCATCTATGAGGCCAAGAAAGCCCACGAGCCAATTCGTAAAACAGGATTGCAAATCAAAAACCACCCTCAGCTTGTGACGATCGAGGTGATTCCGCTCAAACTATTGGCGACCGAACAAAACAACTTTTTAGTTTTGTTTGAAGATGAACGCCCTGTAGCGACGCCTTTAGATACGGCAGCTCAAGGTAAACGTCGCAGCATTTCTAAATCTAGCAAGGCCGAAGTTGAGCAAGAAAACATCCGTCTAAAGCAAGAGCTAGACGTTACCCAAGAGTATTTACAATCCATTATCGAAGAGCAAGATTCGGTTAATCAATCGCTTCAGGTTGCCAATGAAGAAATTTTGTCGAGTAATGAAGAGCTACAAAGCACCAACGAAGAGCTTGAAACCACCCAAGAAGAGCTTCAGGCCACCAACGAAGAACTCAACACCATTAACGAAGAACTCCGCAGCCGAAATGTAGAGCTAATCCAGACCAACAACGATCTCCAAAACCTACTCAGTAGCATCAACATCCCCATTTTGATGCTAGATGGCGATCTGCGAGTTCGGCGCTTTACGCCCCAGGCAGAGACAATTTTCAACCTCATCAGCACAGATATTGGACGGCGCTTTAGCGATATTCAGAGCAATCTTGCCATTCTAAACCTGAACCTTTTGATTGAAGCAGTGATGGATACGCTGACCACCATAGAGCAAGAGGTGCAAGATCAACAGGGGCATTGGTACAGCCTCCGCATTCGCCCTTATCGCACCACAGATAACCGAATTGACGGAGTGGTGATTGGAGTGATTGACATTGACGCGCTTAAACAAAGTGCCGCCCAGATCGAATCTGCCCGTGATTATGCCCACGCCATTGTAGAGACGGTACGGCAGCCACTGCTGGTATTAGATGAAGGGTTTCGGGTGCTGTTGGCAAATCGGTTCTTTTACGAAACCTTTGGGCTTAACCCCGCTCAGGTAGAGCAGCAGTCTATTTTTGAGATTGAAAACGGGCAGTGGGATATTATAACGCTGCGATCGCAGCTTGAAGCCCTTCTAACTCACAATACTGAGTTTGAGAATTTTGAAATTGACGAAATTTTTGACCCCAGTGGGCCTCGCATTTTATCCCTTAGCGCCAGCCAAATTCAGCAGGACAATAGCCAAAGAAATATTTTATTGGTCATTGAAGATATCACGATAATTCAGCAGGCAGATGAGCAACTTCAAAGCTCTTTAAGAGAGAAAGATATTTTACTCAAAGAAATTCATCATCGTGTCAAAAATAACCTTCAAATTGTGTCCAGTCTTCTGAGCCTACAAAGCAATAGAGTAACCGACTTGCAGTCCTATGCTATACTCCAGAGTAGTCAGAACCGCGTCATAGCAATGGCGTTGATTCATGAGTCTTTGTATCAGTCTTCAAATCTAGCGGATCTGGACTTCGCAGAATACACCAAAACCCTAGTCAACAATTTATTTAACTGTTACGCAGTTGAGCGAGACAAAGTATACTTTAAGGTCGATTTACAGCCTAATATCATTGTCAACTTCGATAAAGCAGTGCTTTGCGGACTAATTATTAACGAACTGGTTGCCAATGCCCTCAAGCATGGATTTTCTAAAGGTCAGCAGGGCGAAGTTTCTATAAGGCTAGAAATCAATTCAGATCATCTCATTGCGCTGACGGTCGGCAATAACGGACAGCCTCTGCCTGATGGGTTTGATCCAGAGAAAATTCATACGATGGGGTTGAATTTAGTGCTCTCTCTCGTAGATCAACTAAAAGGGACTCTTTCTATAGAAAGCGACGGTATCACAAGCTTCAAAGTTGCCTTTTTGCCAGAACACTCTTTGCTGGAGATGTCTTAGAGGTAGTTTAAGGATCATGGATTTAATAACTTACACTTTGCGCGCCCTCACCCCAACCCTCTCCCTAGGGAGAGGGAGCAAAATCTTGTTCCCCTTCTCTAGG
>JANNDV010000193.1:0-3597 GCA_031387975.1 Acaryochloridaceae cyanobacterium OTE_75_metabat_521
GCCCAGCGGAAACAGCCCGACCAGTGCCGAAGCCCCCACCACAAAAGAGGTTGTTGTAGCAGGCATCCGTGACCACAGCCCACCGTACTCTGTGAGGTCTTGCGTGTTGGTGGTGATAATGAGTCCCCCCACGCTCATAAAGATTAAGGCTTTGGCGATCGCATGGGTAAACAGCAGCAAAAAGGCCACGTTCGTCCACTGCATCCCCACGGCAATAAACACCAGCCCCAAGTAGGCGCTGGTGGAGTGAGAAAGGGCGCGCTTGATGTCAATTTGGGCGATCGCCACCAGAGATTCGCCAATGGCGGTAATGCTGCCAATCACAATCAGCGTCGTTAACGCCACGGGCGATAGGTTCAAGATCGGCTGGAGCTTAATTAAAAAATAGGCTCCTGACGACACCACCACCGAATTTCGCAAAATTGAGGCTGGGTTAGGCCCCTCCATAGCTTCATCTAACCAAAGATGAAACGGGAACTGCGCGCATTTGCCCGAAGGCCCCGCAATCAGCGCCAGCCCCAGCAGCGTAGCGACCAAGGGGGTTAATGTTGCGGTCTCTGCCCAGTCGTACAAATCTGGAAAATTAAGGCTCCCTGCCAGCACAGAGAGCGTAACCACCCCCATCAGCAGCAAAATATCGCCCACCCGCTTGGTTAAAAATGCATCCCGCGCTGCGGTCACAACCAGGGGCTGGGCATACCAAAAGCCCACCAGAAGGTAGGTTGAGAGCGTCAGCATCTCTAACAGGGCGTAGCTTAAAAACAACGAATTACTAATGGCAAGGCCGCTCATTGCTGCCTCAAAAAAGCCCATCAGCCCAAAGAACCGCGCTAAGGCAAAGTCTTTTTCCATGTAGCCCAGGGCAAAGATCTGAGCCAAGAAGCTGAGGCTTGTTACCAGCTCCATTACGCCCGTCGTTGTCGAAGAAATTTCGACCAAAAACGTTAGATCAAAGTCAGCCACTTTGAGCCAGTGAAACACAAGCTGTACTGGCTCTTGATGCCAAGTTGCTCGAAATACCAAGGTGCCGTGGATCAGGGAAACCAGCGTCATCAAAATGTTGAAATAGGCCGCAGGACGAGGCCCCGAACGCTTTACCAGTCCCATCGACCACGGCAGGGTCAGCAATGCCCCCAATAACCCATAACAGGGCACCCACCAGCTTGTTTGCACCAGAATGTCATTCATGGGAACGTTCCATTGCGATCGCAGCCCTAACCGAGTTATTTACAAAACTTAATTTCAATTTTAAGGCACTTATTGCTGTATCTGTCGTAGGTACAACAGCTCACGAACCTCATTAAAAGCACCTTTAAAGTGGTTCCCACCCCATCAATGAGATCGCGTTATTCCTTGCCGTCACGCAAAGACTTAATTGCTCAACACCATACTGAATGAACACTTCAGCGAACGGGCGAAGTTTTTAGAGCCTTATTTTTGATCGCGATAGGTCAAATGATTAAATCTCAGCTTAGACCTCAACGATACGGAAGGAAAGAGCCACGTCATAAAAAATGATCAATCGTTTCTCTAGTTTTTACTTATGAGACCCGTTTAATAATATTTTTATAAAGGGGCAGTAGCGGTTTCTAGATCGGTTTCAATGGGCTGGGTTTGGGGCAGGTCTCTTCGCAAGAGGCATATTAGCTAAGCTAATGTCTTAAATTTGAAACTATCATTGAAACTTATATTGTCAAAAGGAGCACAGCAACTCTATTCTTAGTTTCATAAGCCTGAAAGCCTTTATGAAATAGAACGATGGGCATCCCCGTGCAAAAACGAGCTAAGGGTGGCTCCTTCAGTCCTGATCAAAGGTGAAGCGATCAAGTTTTACGTTAGGAATTTACGTTAGGAGCAATGTTATGCCGATTGCGGTTGGAATGATTGAGACCAAGGGCTTTCCTGCTGTTGTAGAAGCAGCGGACGCAATGGTTAAGGCAGCGCGGGTGACGCTGGTGGGCTACGAAAAGATTGGCAGTGGTCGCGTCACCGTGATCGTGCGTGGGGATGTATCTGAGGTTCAGGCTTCGGTCGCCGCAGGTGTTGAGTCTGCAAAGCGGGTCAATGGTGGCGAAGTGCTTTCGACCCACATCATTGCGCGCCCCCACGAAAACCTAGAGTATGTGCTGCCCATTCGCTATACCGAAGACGTTGAGCAGTTTAGAACCTAAGGTTCTGAATGATTAGGTTTTGAAGGTTTGTTTTTTAATTTTTGGAGAATAATGTTATGGCGATCGCAGTTGGCATGATTGAAACCCTAGGGTTTCCCGCTGTTGTAGAAGCAGCCGATGCAATGGTTAAGGCCGCCCGCGTCACGCTGGTAGGCTACGAAAAAATTGGGAGTGGTCGCGTTACCGTCATCGTGCGGGGAGACGTTTCTGAAGTCCAAGCTTCTGTCGCCGCTGGTATTGAAAACGTGCGCCGCGTCAATGGTGGTCAAGTATTGTCTACCCACATCATTGCGCGCCCCCACGAAAACCTAGAGTACGTGCTGCCCATTCGCTACACCGAAGACGTTGAGCAGTTCCGCGAAAGCGTCAGCGGTATTCGCCCCATCGGCAGACCGTAACCCTCCATGCAAATTGCTCAGGTTCGCGGCACTGTTGTAAGTACCCAAAAAGAACCAAGCCTCATGGGCGTGAAATTTATACTGGTGCAGCTCATTGATGAAGAAGGTCAGCTTCTTCCAAAATATGAAGTTGCGGCTGATTGCGTTGGGGCAGGGGTCAATGAATGGGTGTTGGTGAGTCGCGGTAGCGCAGCTCGTCAGCTTCCGGGCTACGAAAAGCGACCTTTAGACGCTTTAGTGGTCGGCATAATTGACACCGTTAGCCTCGACAACGGCAAGCTCTACAGCAAAAAAGACCAGTACTACTAGCCTTTGCTTCGTTTTTACCCAGCCTTGCCATCGTTAAGATGGCCTTTCTGGGTGCTTTAACACGTAGTTTCCTGCGTAAGCAGTCAATTCCCACTACAAACTGAGTTTTAATATTCAGTCAGGAGATTATTCATGGTTGTCCGTGGCCTTGCGGCTCCCCCGACACCTTGGTCTAAGAGCTTATCTAAACCTCAAATCCACTCCTCGGCTTACGTTTACTCCGACATCAACGTCATTGGCGACGTGCGAATCGGCGAAAACGTCATGATTGCCCCTGGAACCTCAATTCGTGCCGATGAAGGGACTCCTTTCTCCATTGGGGCACGAACCAACATCCAGGATGGAGTGGTGATTCATGGGCTAGAGCAAGGTCGCGTCATCGGGGACGATGGAAAAGACTATTCAGTTTGGGTTGGCGGTAGCACCTCCATTACTCACATGGCGCTCATTCATGGGCCAGCCTATGTGGGTGATAACTGTTTTATTGGGTTTCGCTCGACGGTTTTTAATGCACGGGTCAATAAAGGCTGCATCGTAATGATGCATGCCCTGATTCAGGATGTAGAAATTCCGCCAGGTAAGTACGTGCCCTCTGGGGCAGTTATTACTACACAGCAGCAGGCAGATCGTCTGCCCAACGTCCAGGCTGCTGATGTAGAGTTTGCCAGTCATGTGATTGGCATTAATCAGTCTTTGCGCTCGGGCTACCGCTGCGCCGA
>JANNDV010000194.1:0-2623 GCA_031387975.1 Acaryochloridaceae cyanobacterium OTE_75_metabat_521
GCTAGACGCTCAGAGAAATGCAAATGTATTGACATTGATGGTAAAAAAAAAGTTAGTGAAATTAACATCCGAAAAAACACTGAAATTATCTGCCCATATAACCCAGAGAGCGATATGGGCGGATGCGTATCCGCCCATATACCAAAAAGGAGGATATGGGCGGATACGCATCCGCTTACATAACCAAATGGGCTATGTGGGTGGATGCTATCCGCCTATATAGCCCAAATAGAAATATGGATGGACAACTATCCGTCTATATGCCAAATTGGACGATATGGATGGATAGCTATCCGTCTAAATAGCCTACAAGGCGATATGGGTGGATGCTGTCCGTCTAAAGAGTTAGACGTTCTCGCAGAGTTTAGGGTGATTTATATCGGTTGGGGCTATCTCTAGGTACGAAGAATTAGCTGTGGTTGAGATTTTGTTTATGACCGTATATTTCAATTTTGGTCATACTTAAACTTCTCCACTCAAAGATGTTATAAATGTCTTGTTCAAGCCATCAGATACTTCAAGCAGTTTTACAGGTTGTGAAACGCTTTAGTATTTGGTTTATAACAGTCGTCCCTATGTTTTGTAGGGTTTATTAATGGGGTGAGTGGTAGAGGTAGAGATCAGCATTCAATCCGTTCTACGCTGTCTAACACGTCATTAGAGCGGATGGACGGAACACACGGTGTGTTTTGCTTACTTTACAAGCCACCGCTCAATTCCATGCCGTTAGGCCGATTCAATCTCACATGACAAAATTGATTACCAACTCACATGACAAACTCGACAACTAAGATGTCAGTTGATATTGCCAGTCCACCTGATCGAGACAAGTTGGTGGCGCAGATTTCCTACGACCGCGAGCAGTGGGCAGAGATTCACCAAGAGTCAGGAAGTTTGACTTTGGAGCTTTATTCGCGTCGTGACGGCAAGCCATGGGAATTTAATTTTGACGAAGCACTCGGAGCATTTCAGCGTGCACAGCAGAGATTACTTGGCCATGATGATTAGTTGTAACATCAGCTATTGGACTGTTTTCGGTCTTATTGCTGAGTTTAAATGGTGCGGTTTTTTGACTGCGGTTGTTAGGTTTTGTTGCTGGGGCGGTGGGGCGATCACTCTTCATCAAGCCAACAGAATGCATCGCACTGACGGTAAAATAATTTCAATGTTTCAGTTCGCTATACTGCACAAGCCTAACTACTGCATGTAGCCGGAACGGAGCGTCACGCTATCTTCACGCTTATTTTGCATCGCCGTCCGGTGAGGCGTATGGCGTTGTACAGCTTCGTTTCAGGTTTTGGTAGCCAATCGACCTTGCCTAGATTGTAGGAAAACGTAACGTATTGACATCGTACATACGTTTTCTCTATAGTTAGTACTATGAATGTCTATTTCGTGCTCAATAGCATTACTTTTACCTGGGATGAAGAGAAGGCGCGGATCAATCCGATTAATCATGATGGGGTTACTTTTCAGCAGGCGGCTGAGGCTTTTTTCGATCCATTCTTAATCCTTGTCGATGCAAGTCGCAATGATGAAGCGCGGGATGCTGTGATTGGGCTAGATACTCGGTGGAACTTGCTTTATGTAGTTCACATTGAGCAGGATGCGGAGAGCATTCGGATTATTTCAGCACGCAAAGCAACCAGCCAGGAGAGAGCAGAATATGAAAATTGAGACGCTGAAGCAACGACTCGATCGCAATCGACCCATGACCAGTGTGACGATTCGGATTCCAGAAGATGTCGTGGAAGATCTGAAGCGGGTTGCTCCGTTGTTGGGTTTTTCCGGGTATCAGCCATTGATTCGGGCTTACATTGGTCAGGGTTTGCGAGTTGATTTGGAACGGTTTGAAAGCGAGACAGTAACTGCGTTAGTTGCTAGTCTCAAGCGTCGTGGTGTAAGTGACACCGTGATCGATGAAGCTTTGAGTGAAGTCGTCCATGCTCAAGCTAGCTGAGCGTATCTGCTAGCAGTACAACAACCACAATGCACCGGAACTTTGGATACTGTTAGTTGGCAGCAGGAGTTGTCGATGTCTGGTGATTGCGACCGTTATACGGTCGCGAAAAGGCTGTATAAGTGAGACAGGTTGAGGTTAGATTCTGACTCAAAAAATTGGCTGTGGTTCAGATTTTGGTAGTGGCCGTTTATTGACATTTTAAAGATGCCAAAAATACCTTAGCTTAGAGATTCGCAAATGGTTTATTTAAGCCATCAGCCAATGCAAGGAGCCATAGAAGTTGTGAAACGCTTTGCAATTTGGGTTGAGACAGTCAGCGCTACATCTTGGAGGGGGTGGTCGGTGGGGTGAAATATGGGGAAATGTGATCGCCTACCACATGAAGAGAAAACCGTAGGTTGGTGCAATGGCAGCGGAGATCGAGTTGCAGCCCTATCTGCGATCGCTAAGGATCGTGGATTAAATAACCTCCAGAATTAAGCTTTTTGCGGTTTGGCTGTGTAATTCCTTCTGGCAGGTAAGGATCGTGGATTAAATAACCTCAACTTTTGACCCTCACCCCCAGCCCCTCTCCCAGAGCGGGAGAGGGGAGCCGGAGTTTCTTGTTCCCCTTCTCCCGCTCTGGGAGAAGGGGTTAGGGGATGAGGGAATGCAGAGCGT
>JANNDV010000071.1:0-12953 GCA_031387975.1 Acaryochloridaceae cyanobacterium OTE_75_metabat_521
CGTTTCGGATATTAGGGAGGTGAGTGAAAGCGTGGCAGAAATTCGTTTGGGCGAGAATGAGTCAATCGAATCCGCACTGCGTCGGTTTAAGAAGAAAATTCAGAAGGCTGGCATTTTGTCAGAGGTGAAGCGTCGGGAGCGTTATGAGAAACCAAGCCTCCAAAAGAAGCGTAAGGCTGAAGCCTCTCGCAAACGCAGTCGTTAGTTTGACTTTAAAAATCTAAAATAATTTTGTTTACGTATGATGCTGCTTACTTTTGAGGCAGCATCATTTGTTTTTAAGGGCTTGGGAAGAGATCGACCTACATTCCGATAGGTAAACTTTCTGAGAACAGTAAATTAATCGCTAAAACAGACTGAATTACTGAAGATATAGCCATAAGTGAGAGGATTCTGTACTTTAAGGATTTTAGCTAATTGAACCAGCCGAAATTGAGAAAAGTAGAGATAGAATAAAGCAAAATTTTCAAGCACGTCGTTGGTTGACAGAGACCTAAGGCTAGCGCATCAATGTATGTAGACCCCCAAAAAGCCCGACAAGAACGCGAACGTCTAGAACGCGAACGCCAAGCACGCCTGAAACGAGAAGCCAAAGCAGCAGAAGAAGAAGCCAAGAGGAAAGCCAAAGCTAAGGCAGAAGAAGCAGAAGCCAACCCCTCAGACCCCAAGCCCAAGCGTAAAAAGCCCACCGAACCAAAATCAGAGAATAAAAAGCCTCAAAGCGACAAAAAGGCAGACCACGCCCCAAAGACCCAGGCAGGAATTGAGTGGAATCAAGCAGGGCAGCTTGACCCCATCTATGGCTCCGCTACACCCATTTATGGCTCTAGTTCCCTCATTTACGGTCAAGGCTCCACCCCCATCGCCAAAGCAAGCGAACCCAAACCTGAACCAGAAGTGCCCGACCACCGCAAAACACGCTTTTGGGTCGGTGAAAAAGCCAAGCCCGAACCTGAACCAAACCTGCAAGTCTTAAAACAGCAACCCGCCGAAGAACCGAAACAGCCAGACCAGCCCAAGCCCGAAACGAGTATAAAACAGCCAGAACCCACCCCCACTGCCCCCCTATTTCCCATCAAACCCGACCTCAAAATAGCCGCCACAGCCCTCTCCCCAGACATACTGAACACGTCATCCACTGCCCCGCCCTCGCCCAACCTAAAGCTCGCCCAAAACATTCAGCATCGCGTCACCTCTACCAAGCCCCTGTCAGGTGATGCCCTCAAAATCGAAGCGATTCGCCAAACCTTCCGCTGCACCCCCGCCGTCGCCCAACAGCTCCTAGACGCGCGTCGTAAAACAGGCCACATCGAAGGCATCTTTGCCTTTCCCAGCTTCGAGAACAGCAGCTTCCTCTCTTCTACCCCGCAGTACAGCTACAACATCACCCTTACTCCCGAAGAATATCGCTGGTATGCCCAATACGCCAATAGCCCTCCAAGCATCCGGGATGTAGACCTCACCGTCAAAGAAAGTCAGCAGCAGCATTGGCAAGCTATCGCCCAAGGTTCCCAGGAGCAGCAGAGCGCCCTCAACACCCACACCATCCTTAACAGCCGAGGCAACTATTCCCGACTCCTACGCAGCCTGAATCAACAAAAGCTAGGCCAAGACAAAGTTCCCACCGACCTGAACACGAAACTGGCGCTGCTCACCCCAGACCAAAGCGCCATCTACAACCGTAAACTCCAGAGCATTCAACAGGTTTATGGCGATACTCCCATCACAGACTACCTGCGCCAAAGCGTCTTCGACCAAGTGCAGTTTGAGACCCGCCTAGACGTGATGGAAACTTACTCTCTCGGTCGTTCCCTAGACGACAAACGCCGTCAGCAGCTACAGAAGCTGTATGACGGCAAAAGCGACTCCTTTAAGGAGAGAGCAGAGCAGTCAGTCTCAACCGGATTTAACGAGCACTGGGGGGTTGACCCCAGCTTTGGCAAAGAGACCTCCGGCAAAGTTAAGCGGGTGATGCGAGACCGCTACGTGATTCATAGCGACATACGGGCAATGGAGATTGCCTATGTAGGCCATCCCCTAACTGCCCAGCAGCGGACTGCGGCGCGACAGTTTTATGAAACGCTATCGTTTGAGCAGCGAGAGATTTATCGAAACGGCGCTCAGGCAGAATATGCCCTGATGTGGGGTTCTGGCGCGATGAGCAAAGATGCGCCGCATTCTGATGCCTCAATGGTGATGCAGTCGGTACTGCGTGACCAGCTCATGGAGCGCGTCTATCCAGGGCAGGTCTATCGCGGCACCCAGCCTGTGGCGCAAAGTACAGAACTACCGCGCCTAGTCTCCCCTGTGAATGTGTTTAAGGAGAATCTGAGGCACAACACGCTCGATTTGCTGGGGCAGAACAGAGCGCGTCTCAGCCAAAGTCAGCAGCGCTTCTCTGACCCAGACCTGAAAAACCCAAGCTGGGCAGCGCTGCGTCAGCAGGGAAAGGTGGTTGCCAAACTCAATGCCCGCACTCAGGATGCGACCCACCAGATCCTTGAGGTCTATCGCAATGCCACAGGAGACCGGGTTTCATCACCCTTCCCGCTTTTAAGTACCGCAACCAGTCCCCAAGAGCGGCGGCAGCTCATTACGGCATTCTACAAGAAGCAGTTAGGGCCAAAGTGGAGCACCCTTGCGCCTGAAATGATGCCGTTGATTGACCAGTTTCATGTCGCAGATGCGCTACGGGAGGGGATGTATGCCCAAGAGCCTGCGTTGGCGGTGCTGACTCCATCAGAACTGGAGCGCATGAATACGCCTTCAGAGAACCAAAAGCTCCAGCAGCAGATGAATCTGGGGTTTGGGGCGACGCGCGGAAGTATCGATAAGTTGGAAAGGCGTCTCAAGGGCGCTCAGGATAAGTCTGTGGTGCTGAAGTTTGACCAAGTGGTGTCTCAGACGCTCTCTGAGATTAAAGACCCGAAGGAGCGTCAGGAGGTGCTGAATTGGGTCAAGCAGCAGCAGAAAAAGGAACAGGAGCAGCAGCTACAGGGCACGTTGGGGTTAGCGGCAACCACTGTTGCGGCGTTGGGGGCGAGTGCGTTTGGGGTGGGGGAACTGGCTTTAATCTTTGGGAGCGTTGGGGTGCTTCACGGTGGGATAACGTCGCTGGAGGGGATTAACCAGGCTGGGACAACTCTGGATGCGGTGCAGGCGGGTGGGGCTGGGGGTCAGAGACTGACGGCAGCGAATCCGCATCAGGCGCAGATGGATTACCAGATGGCGATGGTGAATGTGGGGCTGTCATTGCTGGATGCGAAGGTGGCGGTATCTTCGATTAAGCAGGTGTTGTCGAGTCGAGGGGCGGTGCAGGCGTTAGGGAAGCTCAATCCCAATCAGGTGGAGCAGTTTGCTGAGGCGACAAGGTTACAGCAAGTAGGTAAAGCGGCTGATGCGGGGAAATCGTTGCGACAGTTGAAACAGGAGGTCGATCCGAAAATCTTCGCTGAAGTTGAGAAGGTTTGGCAAAAAATTCTTGGCACATCGGCTAAACTAGGCGATCAATTAACTGATTACTCGCTAAAAGTAGGAACCCTTAGAATGGAACTGCATCCAAAGTATCCAAACGTGATAGAGAGGTTCCGAAAAGCAGGCTTTGAAGTTGTGCCCGATGGCAAAGCGGGTCTAGACGTCGTTGAAGTGATTGATAAAGCTACTGGTCAGCGAACGACCACAAAAACCTTGCATGTGCTGGAGAACATGAGATTTTTAGACCTTGAGCACGAATATGGTCATCTTCAGCAATTAGAGCGACTAGGCAACCCTCCATTAATGAGAGAAACTAAGTTGCCGAATGGAGTAATAGTTGATGCTAGAGGCAATGACTTGCAAGGGATAGTAACAGCAAAACAAAATGCAATCCTGGAGTACCACAATCGCTTACAGGAATATGTGCGTCTTCGTGAGAGAGGCGCTAGTACTGAATTATTACAAGATCATGCAAACGGTATTGCAACTTGGAGACGAGAGGCTAGTAAAAAAGGGAGATTAGGTGTCAATCAATCGTCAGAGATGAAGTGGACGCAAGAAAACTTTCCTGATCTATTTGAGCTAGAAAAGCAGTATGAAGGCGTTGGAGGAAAGACAAATGAACCTGGATATAGTCCGAATACTAGTTATGGCAGTTAGAAGTTGAGAAAAGCTTTATGAAGCCAGTGCCAACAGAAAATTTTAACGTCAAGATCATAAATGAAATAGATGAAAAGTGGGAATTGCCAGAGACTGCTCAATACTTTGAGGGAATTTTTACAGCAGCATTAAACTATTCTGTATTTATTGAGTTTGTTCCCGAAATTAACAGAACAGTTGTTGGCTGGCCTCCAAAGTTCAATGTGGAGAAAGTTGACTGTGAAACGAGTGACTTAGAAGCACGCATAATCTCTTTGTACACTGGTTCATATGTTGTAACGCCTAACGAAGCTTTAGCAGGGCAAGAGGAATTAATTCCTACGCCTCGTACACTTTGTGGCTCATATGCTAATGACCAAAGGGATATCATAGTCTTCTACGTTACGTCTCAAGAATTTATTACTTTTAGTCAAGAGAAAGATGAGCTGATAGATACACCTTTTTTCCCAGGAGGACGCGACGAGATTTGGAATATTAGTAACATCAAAAAATATTCCATCGGTCAATTTATTTGCGAGAGATTTCTAAAGTCAAAATATTTAAGTGCATCTAATGCCTACATTTTAGGTCAGACAGCCATAGCACCCTGGGAGAAAGACTTACCAGTTCAAGCCTGAAGTCGCAACAGACGTTGAGAATTATAAATATGAGAACAGTCGAAGCTACACAGCAGATGGGTTTGGGGCGACGCGCGGGAGTATTGATGAGTTGGAAAGGCGGCTCAAGGGTGCTCAGGATAAGTCTGTGGTGCTGAAGTTTGACCAGGTGGTGGCTCAGACGCTCTCTGAGATTAAAGACCCGAAAGAGCGTCAGGAGGTGCTGAATTGGGTGAGACAGCAGCAGCTTTAGAGCACATTGAGGTGCCCGTACATCAATCATAAAAAATACTAGTTTTAATTTTCAAAGTTATGATTTCAAATAAACAACTTCAAAATCCAATACATAGAGAAACTCTGAATTACGTACTAATATCTTTAGAAGACACTAAACTTTGGGATAGGGATGTAACCGAAAAATCTATAAGACACGGCATTGATCGCAAAAGAGATAGAAAACACTCTTTGAAGTTGTTCTTATTTCTGCATCCATTGCTTGCAATTCCTGCATTTTTTGTCGGCTATCTTGTGGCTATCTATTTTGCTATTAAGCTATTTCTTGAAGCATTGATAATTTTTCGAATTGAAGCTGAAGCTAATGTCTTACTAAGGTTGACGTTTTTGTTTTTAACCTTATTTCCTTATACTTTATATAGCATAAAATTAATGAAAATGGCTCCAAAATCTCCCGTTGAATACGATAGGAAATGGTCAGCTATATTGACAAGATTCTTAAGCAATTCAAAAATAACGGAAATATATAGTTATCATCCAAATACCAAAAAATATCAAGAGGCAAAACGAAGGTTAACCAAATCAATTCGATACTATCAACGCGAAGGTGAAGTAATTAAATTTTTTATGACAGTAACAGGATCGGGAATATTAATGGGGACTCTTGCTAGCAGGGACTTTCAGGTTGCTCTCTGTAATTTCTCGGCGACTAAAGCATTTAACGTTAATCCATTGGGATTTATTTGCCTCATTGTTTCTCCGTTGATTTTTATTTACTATCTTAAAAGATATTATTTACCTATTGCCTGGATGCAACAAATCGTCGATCAAATTGAGCTATTAAATGAATAAGACTAATGATTTTATATTTCTAGATTTGTTTTGAAAATATATTCTCTATTCTTGGATTCACATTGCATTTCAGCATTTAAGTTAATAATTTTTTCAAAAACATCTTATTTTAATTACTTGAACTGGGTGAATGACAGCAGCATGTAGGGTTGAGAACAGCGAAACCCAGCATTTAAAATCAGAAAGTCTGAGTTCATAATGTCACTGGGTTAGTGTTAGGAAACCAAGCCTCCTTTTTTGCATATTTACGAAGCAGCATTATTTATTTTTGAGGGTTTGAGAAGAAAATGAGCTTAGGCATAACCATTGCGGCGATCGCCACAGCAATAGTCCCCCAACAGGGGAGCATTGGCATTGTGCGGCTTTCTGGAGACGAGGCAGTGGCGATCGCCCAAAAGCTGTTTGTGGCACCGGGTCAGCAGCAGTGGGAGAGCCACCGGATTCTGTACGGCTACATCCGCAACCCGCAGACCCAGCAGCTTATTGATGAGGCGCTGCTGCTGCTGATGTTGGCTCCGCGTTCCTTTACCCGAGAAGACGTAGTGGAATTCCATTGTCATGGAGGGATGATTCCGGTACAGCAGGTGCTGCAAGCGTGCCTAAATGCTGGGGCGCGGCTTGCCCAACCAGGGGAGTTTACCCTACGAGCATTTTTGAATGGGCGCTTAGACCTCACCCAAGCGGAAGGGATTGCGGATTTGGTGGGGGCGCGATCGCCCCAAGCGGCCCAAACAGCCCTAGCTGGCATCCAAGGTAAGCTGGCGCATCCCATCCAGCAGCTTCGACAGCAGTGCCTGGATATTTTGGCTGAAATTGAGGCGCGCATTGATTTTGAAGAAGACCTGCCGCCCTTAGATGAGCCAATGATTACGCAGCAGCTTCAGGCCGTTGCCGCAGAAGTAGCGCGTTTGCTCACCACAGCAGATCGCGGGGAATTGCTGAGAACAGGCATTAAAGTTGCGATCGTAGGGCGACCAAATGTGGGTAAATCTAGCCTGCTCAATGCCTGGAGTCGGAGCGATCGCGCTATTGTTACCGATCTGCCTGGCACCACGCGGGATGTGGTGGAATCGAGTTTGGTGGTGGCGGGGATTCCGGTGCAGGTGTTAGATACGGCGGGGATTCGGGAGACGGAGGATCGCGTTGAGAAAATAGGGGTAGCACGATCGCGGGGGGCTGCACAACAGGCGGATTTGGTCTTGCTCACGGTTGATGCCGCTTCTGGCTGGACTGCGGCAGATCAGGCGCTCTACGAGACATTGCGGGAACAGCCGCTGATTTTGGTGATCAATAAGGTCGATTTAGCCAGCCCAAACCAGGTGCAGTATCCCTCAGAGATTCAAACTGTGGTGATGACGGCGGCAGCACAGAACCAGGGAATTGAGGGACTGGAAGGGGCGATCACCGCTACGGTTGGGCAAGGGAATCTTCAGGCGGCGAATTTGGATTTAGCCATTAACCAACGCCAAGCCGAGGCGTTGACCCGCGCGAATGCTTCTCTGCAACATACGATGCAATCTATCACAGAAAAGCTACCGCTGGATTTTTGGAGCATTGATCTTAGAGGTGCCGTACAGGTATTGGGAGAAATCACCGGAGAAGACGCAACGGAATCGGTACTAGATCGAATTTTCAGCCGTTTTTGCATTGGCAAATAGTTCAGCCCTAGCGAGTATGATGGGTGACGATCTAGAACATGTGTGTTGCAGCTTGAATGGCGATCAAAAAATCCGACCTTTATTCTTCCCTCTGGGCTTCCTGTGATGAGCTGCGCGGTGGCATGGATGCCAGCCAGTATAAAGACTATGTCTTGTTTATGCTGTTCATCAAATATATTTCTGATAAGTACGGCGATTCTGATGACTTTGCGCCACCCGTCAGTATTCCAGCGGGGTCTAGCTTCAAAGATATGATCTTGCTCAAGGGGAAGAGTGATGTTGGCGAAAAGATTAATACCCAAATTATTAAGCCGCTGATTGATGCAAACTCCCGCCTTGCCCGCAGTGACTTTCCTGACTTTGATGACCCAAATAAGCTGGGGGAAGGACAAGCGAAGGTAGAGCGCCTCACCAACCTCATCAGTATTTTCCAAAAGCCTGAGCTAGATTTCTCGAAAAACCGCGCAGAAAACGACGATATTTTGGGGGATGCCTATGAGTATCTAATGCGGCACTTTGCGACGGAGAGCGGTAAGAGTAAGGGGCAGTTTTATACGCCATCCGAGGTCAGCCGTATTATTGCTAAGGCGATCGGCATTTCGCCCCAGAATGCGGTGGCGTCTACAACGGCCTATGACCCTACCTGTGGATCGGGTTCGCTATTGCTGAAGGTGGCGGCGGAGGCGGGGACACACATTACCCTCGAAGGGCAGGAGAAGGATGTGACGACGGCGGGTCTGGCGCGGATGAATATGATTCTGCATGACTTCCCGACGGCGAATATTTTGTCGGGGAATACGCTGGCTGCGCCCAAGTTTAAGGATGGGGAGCAGTTGCGAACCTATGACTATGTGGTGGCGAATCCGCCTTTTTCTGATAAGACTTGGAGTACGGGGATAACGCCTGCTGACGACCCGTATCAGCGGTTCAAGTGGGGGGAGGTGGCGGTGGAGCCGCCAGGGAAGCAGGGTGATTATGCGTATCTGCTACACATTATTCGCTCTATGAAGCGGAGGGGTAAAGCGGCCTGCATTTTGCCCCATGGGGTGCTGTTTCGGGGTAATGCTGAGGCCATTATTCGCCAAGAACTGGTGAAGTCGGGCTATCTCAAGGGCATTATTGGGTTGCCTGCTAACCTATTTTACGGGACGGGCATTCCGGCCTGTATTTTGGTGCTGGATAAGGAGAATGCGACGGCTCGGCGGGGCATTTTTATGATTGATGCCTCTAAGGGCTTTAAGAAGGATGGTAATAAGAACCGCTTGCGAGAGCAGGATATTCACCGGATTGTGGATACGTTTACGAAGCAGGTGGATACGCCGCGCTATGCCCGAATGGTGGCGTTTGAGGAAATTGCCGACCCCAAGAATGATTACAACCTGAATTTACCGCGCTATATCGACAGCACAGAGCCGGAGGATCTTCAGGATATTGAGGGACATTTGCGGGGTGGAATTCCTGAGCGAGATATTGAGGCGCTGACGGACTATTGGCAGGTGATTCCGGCAGTGCAGGCGACGTTGTTTCAGCCTGCGGATCGCCCTGGTTATGCCGATATGCGATTGCCGATCGCCCAGGTGAAGTCTGCCATTTTAGAACATGCTGAGTTTACGGCGTTTAATGCCGCTGTGACAAAGCTGTTTGAGCAGTGGCAAGCGCAGTCTATTCCACGATTGAAGGGCTTTGACCGCGATGACCGCCCGAAGGAGCTGATTGAAACGATTGCGGAAGATTTGCTGATTACCGTTCGCGCTGCGCCGCTGCTGGATGCCTATGATGTGTATCAGCATTTGATGGACTACTGGGCGGAGGTGATGCAGGATGACTGCTATATTTTGGCGGCGGATGGCTGGGTGAGAGGGGTACAGCCCCGTGAGATTGTGCAGGCCAAAAATAAGGACAATAAGCTGGTTTGGCCAGAGCCGCACGACTACTTAAAAGGGAAGCGGCGGTTTAAGTCAGACCTTGTGCCTGCATCTATTTTGGTCGCTGCGTATTTTGTTGGTGAGCGGGATGAAATTGCTGAGTTTGACAATAAACTCGCCACGATTGAGCAAAACTTAGAGGAGATGCGTGAGGAGAACAGTGGCGAGGAGGGGCTGCTGAACGAGGTGATTGAGGGTGAGGGCGAAAAGCAGAAGATTGTGGCAAAGGCGGTGAAGGCGCGGCTGAAGGAGATTGGCAAAGACTTGCTGTATGAGGACGAGCGAGAGGTTTTGATGGCCTACGCTGATTTTCTGGATCGGCAGACTGCGATTAAGGCTAAGCGGAAGGCTGCACAAGAGGCGTTGGAGAAGAAAATTGATGCAAAGTATTTTGATCTCACTGAGGCTGAGATTAAGGTGCTGGTGGTCGATAAAAAGTGGATGACCCGATTAGAGGCCGCTGTACAAGGTGAGCTAGATCGGGTATCGCAGACGTTGACGGGGCGAATTCGGCAGTTGGCGGAGCGATATGCGGTGCCGTTGCCGAAGTTGGAGAATGAGGTGGGTGTGTTGGCGGCGCGGGTGGCGGCGCATTTGAAGCGGATGGGAGCGACATGGGACTGAGTACAGCCGATGAATATCAAAGCCTTTTGGTGAAGATTTCTGATGCCTATGCTAGGGGACAGGTTGGTGCCCATCAAGCGGTTAATGTTCAGTTACTGGAAACTTACTGGGAAATTGGGCAGTATATTGTCGAATTTGAGCAGGGTGGGCAGGCGAAGGCTGAGTATGGCAAGGCTTTGCTGAATAATTTGGCGAGGGATTTAACGCTGCGTCATGGTAAAGGGTTTAGCCGTAGTAATTTGATTTATATGCGGCTGTTTTATTTACGTTATCCAATAGGTGAGACGCCGTCTCACTTATTGAGCTGGTCGCACTATGTTGAATTTCTGAAGCTGGATAATGCGTTAGAGCGTCGTTTTTATGAGCAACAGTCGATCACAGAGCGGTGGTCTGTTGCTGAGCTGAAGCGGCAAAAGGCTTCAGCGCTATTTTTGCGGTTGGCGGCTGGCAAAAATAGGGAGGAGATTTTACAGTTGGCAGCGCAGGGGCAGGTGGTTGAACAGCCTACGGATATTTTGCGCGATCCCTATGTGTTTGAGTTTTTAAAGATTCCTGAACCTTATTTGCCTTCGGAGCTACAGCTAGAGACTTTGCTATGTAACCATTTGCAGCAGTTTTTACTGGAGCTGGGCAAGGGTTTTACGTTTGTGGGGCGGCAGTACCGCATCACAATTAACAATACGCACTATCGGGTAGATCTGGTTTTTTACCATCGAATTCTGCGCTGTTTTGTGCTGATCGATCTCAAGATTAATGAGGTGCAGCACTATGATATTGGACAGATGAATCTGTATATGGGCTATTTTGCCAATGAAGAAAATATTGAGGGGGACAATCCACCGATTGGGCTGATTTTGACGAAGGATAAGGATGAGCTGTTGGTGGAGTATGCGACCTACCAAATGAATAGCCAGCTTTTTGTGCAGAAGTATCAGCTCTATTTGCCGAATGAGGAAGAGCTACGGCGAGAGTTGAGCCAGATTTGGCAAATGGAGGGGGAGAATGAGTAGTTATCAAGTGCTGGAGGGGTATAAGATGACTGACGTGGGAATCATTCCGGAGGATTGGGGCGTCACTCAGATTGGCGACTTTAAACCCTTTGTTACAAGTGGTTCACGAGGATGGGCTGTTTACTATTCAGATCAAGGTTCGCTTTTTATTCGGATTACTAATCTTTGTCGAGAGTCGATATACCTCAATCTTGAAAATTCAAAGTTTGTAAATCTTCCACCTGAAGCAAGTGAAGGTATAAGGACACAACTTAAGCAAGATGATGTACTGATTTCAATTACGGCTGATATTGGCATTATTGGTTATATTGATTCCAATATTCCTGAACCTGCGTATATTAATCAGCATATTGCTTTAGTAAGATTCAATACTCCACAAATAAATAGTCAGTTTGTAAGTTACTTTCTTGCGTCGGAAAAACCACAAAAGTTGTTTCGAGCGTCAACTGATACTGGGGCAAAAGCTGGAATGAGCTTACTAACCGTTCAGAAGATCCAATTCGCCTTGCCGCCTGAGCCTGAGCAACGATCAATCGCCACCGCCCTCTCTGACATGGATGAGTTACTTGGGGGACTCGATCGCCTCATCGCCAAGAAGCGCGACCTCAAACAGGCCACCATGCAGCAACTCCTCACAGGCAAGACCCGCCTGCCAGGGTTTGATGGTGAATGGGAGATGAAGCAATTGAGAGATGTACTAACTATCTGTCATGGGCGTAGTCAACATGAAGTCCAAGTAGAAGATGGGCCGTATCCAATTCTTGCAACTGGTGGGCAGATAGGCAGAGCGCGAAGCTTCCTGTGTGATAAGCCATCAGTCTTAATTGGACGAAAGGGAACTATTGATCAGCCAAGATACATTGACACACCATTTTGGACGGTGGATACACTTTTCTATTCCATTATTCGTGATTTTAACGATGCCAAGTTCATCTTTTATCGTTGCTGTTTGATTGACTGGTACAAATACAATGAGGCTTCTGGCGTTCCTAGCCTCAGTGCGCAAACGGTTGAGAGCATTGAGATCAGTTTCCCAAAGCCAGAAGAACAAATCGCTATCGCCGCCATCCTCTCTGATATGGACACTGCGATCGCCGCCCTTGAACAACGCCGCAACAAGACCCACGACATCAAACAAGCCATGATGCAAGAACTCCTCACAGGGAAAACTCGGCTGATATGAGCACCCCATCCGCCCCTACTTGTTGGATTATCGCTGGCCCCAACGGGTCTGGTAAAACCACCTTTGCCCTAGAATATTTGCCCACCGTTGCCCACTGCCTCAACTTCGTTAATGCCGACCTCATTGCCGCTGGTCTGTCACCTCTCGCCCCTGATACAGAGCTACTAACCGCCAGCCGCCTCTTCCTCAGAGAAATCGAAAACTATATCCAGACCAGACAAGACTTCGCGTTTGAAACCACCCTCGCAGGTCGCATCTACCTCAAACTCATCCGGCGATTACGATCAGAAGGGTGGCGGGTTGAACTCATCTACCTGGCCTTGCCCAGCATCAAAATGTCCAGACTGCGCGTTGCCGAACGGGTTTCCCACGGCGGTCATAACATTCCCCTAACCGACATTGAACGACGCTTTCCCAGAAGCCTGCGCAACCTGCTCAATGAGTTTAGCTACGCAGTTGATCGCACCCAGTGTTTTATGAACGATGACAACTTCCCCCAGTTAATCTTTGAGCAGCAAGGCGAAACTCGCGAAATCTTTAACCCTGAACGATTTGATCAACTGAATCAAGAGGCACAACGATGACTACAATTTCCCCAGATGCTCAAAAAACCCTAGAAGCCCTAAGAAAAGCCGTCGCAGAAACCCTAGAGCGTAAGCGCCGCCTGGGTCACTATGCCGTGATTTGGCGTGATGGTAAACCCGTGGCGATCGGAGAAGATGCACCTCAAGACTTAT
>JANNDV010000252.1:0-7238 GCA_031387975.1 Acaryochloridaceae cyanobacterium OTE_75_metabat_521
AGATGCCCTCGTGAAATCCGTTAATCTAGAGTCACATTGGTAGGGCGATCGCATGACTTTTGTTGGACTTCATATTCACAGCGACTACAGCATGTTAGACGGTGCCAGTCAGCTCAATGACCTGGTCACACGCGCTGCGGACTTGGGAATGCCGGCGATCGCACTCACCGATCACGGCGTGATGTACGGGGCGGTGGGGTTGCTCAAAGCCTGTAAGGGCAAAGACATCAAGCCCATTATCGGCAATGAGATGTACGTCATCAACGGGGATATTACGCTTCAGGAGCGTCGTCCTCGCTATCATCAGGTCGTGCTGGCAAAAAATACCCAGGGCTACCGTAACCTCGTCAAATTGACCACTATCTCTAGCCTTCAGGGCGTGCAGGGTAAAGGCATTTTTTCGCGACCCTGCATCAACAAAGAGTTGCTAGCGCAGTACCACGAGGGCTTAATTGTCACCAGCGCCTGTCTTGGCGGTGAAGTGCCCCAAGCCATCATGAAGGGCAGACTAGACGTTGCCCGTCGTATTGCCCGCTGGTACAATGACCTTTTTGGCGAAGATTACTATATTGAAATTCAAGACCACGGCTCCCAAGAAGACCGCGTGGTCAATGTCGAGATTATCCGCATTGCCCGTGAACTCGATACCAAAATTATTGCCACTAACGACTCTCACTATATTTCTTGCTACGACGTAGAAGCCCATGACGCGCTCCTGTGCATCCAGACGGGCAAGCTCATCACCGAAGACAAACGCTTGCGCTACAGCGGCACGGAGTATCTTAAATCTGCTGAGGAGATGGCGCTGCTGTTTCGCGATCATTTGACGGATGAGGTTATAGAGGAGGCGATCGCCACGACCCTAGAAGTCGCTAACAAAATCGAAACCTATGACATTTTTAGAGACCCCCAAAGTCCGGCCTACCAAGTGCCGGAAGGGTACACCCCCGAAAGCTACATGGAGGAAATTACTTGGCTAGGGCTGCTCGATCGCCTAGGGGTAAAATCTCGCGCAGAAATTAACGCAGAGTACAAAGAACGCCTGGAATACGAGCTAAACATGCTCGAACAAATGGGCTACTCCACTTATTTCTTAGTCGTGTGGGACTACATCAAATACGCCCGCGATAACGGCATCGCGGTTGGGCCAGGACGGGGTTCTGCGGCGGGTTCTCTCGTGGCCTATGCGTTGGAAATCACCAACATTGATCCCGTGCATCACGGTCTGCTGTTTGAGCGCTTCCTCAACCCAGAGCGCAAGTCTATGCCAGATATTGATACGGATTTTTGCATTGACCAGCGCGAAAAAATCATTGAGTACGTCACCCAGAAGTACGGCGAAGACCACGTTGCCCAAATCATTACCTTTAACCGCCTTACCTCCAAATCCGTCCTCAAAGACGTGGCTCGTGTGCTGGATATCCCCTATGGCGAATCCGATCGCATGGCAAAACTCATTCCCGTCTCACGGGGGAAGCCAGCCAAACTCAAGGTCATGATTTCGGATCAGACCCCCGCTCCAGAATTTAAGGAAAAGTACGACACCGACCCTAGAGTGCAGCACTGGATCGATATGGCAATCCGCATCGAAGGCACTAACAAGACCTTTGGTGTTCACGCGGCGGGTGTGGTGATTGCAGCGGAGCCTATTGACCAAGTGGTGCCGCTTCAGCGCAACAATGACGGCTCGGTCATTACCCAGTACTACATGGAGGATTTAGAGTCTCTGGGGCTTCTGAAAATGGACTTTTTGGGCCTCAAAAACCTGACTATGATCCAAAAAGCCGCCGAGCTGATTAAGCAAAACCGTCACGAAACGATTGACGTAGATCAGCTGCCCATGGACGATGCCAAAACCTATCAGCTCCTAGCCAAAGGCGAGCTAGAGGGCATCTTTCAGCTAGAGTCTTCGGGGATGCGGCAGGTGGTGCGCGATCTCAAGCCCTCCAACCTCGAAGATATTTCGTCGATTTTGGCGCTCTATCGTCCAGGGCCGCTGGATGCGGGGCTGATCCCTAAGTTTATTAACCGTAAGCATGGACGGGAGCAAATTGAGTATCAGCACAAAATTCTAGAGCCAATCCTCAACGAAACCTACGGCATTATGGTCTACCAAGAGCAGATTATGAAAATTGCCCAGGAGATGGCGGGTTATTCCCTCGGGCAAGCCGATTTACTGCGCCGCGCCATGGGTAAAAAGAAAGTTTCTGAGATGCAGAAGCACAGCGAACTGTTTGTAGAAGGCGCTGCCAAAAATGGTGTGACCAAGCAGGTCGCCACAGAACTCTTTGACCAAATGGTGATGTTTGCCGAATATTGTCTTGCTGCCGATACTGAGGTGCTGACGGTCGAGTATGGCTGGGTCACGATTGGGCAACTGGTGAATCAAGAACTAGAGGTGCAGGTTTATACAGTGCATCCCCAGGGCTATGTTTATACGCAGCCGATTTGGCAGTGGCATCATCGCGGCTATCAAACGGTGTTTGAGTATGAACTCGAAGATGGGTCGGTCATTCAGGCCACGCCAGAACATCAATTTATGACAATAGAGGGGACTATGTTGCCCATCGATCAGATTTTTACCGAGGGTTTAATGTTACGGCAAATTGAGCTGCCCCAAATTTACGTAAAAAGCCAGAAGCAAGAAAAAGCCATGCCCTTTAAATATTAGTCTGCGCTAAATGATCTCGTTGAAGATACAGAAGCGCGATCGCCACCACAGCAAAACCACTGCTTACCACCACAGCTGCCCCTGGAATCACCGTCTGCCACAGCCATCCCGTCAGCAGACTGGCAGGCAGCTCAAAAAAGACAAAATGCTAGGCGTGAGGTCGAGACTGTAAATCAGTTCAGCTCGAAAAACTTGATGGGAAATGAAGGGATTTTCAAGCAATTGAGCAAAGCCCTCATCGAACGGTGTTTCAGCGCAGAACTCGATACCCACTTATACGAAAAACGCTCAAACCCAGAGCCAGAAGTACCCCGAAATCATCGCAAGAAGACTATTAGAGTAGTTTGTGTCTAGCTAGAAAAGCTAGAAAAGCTACAAAACTAGAAATCTACTCATGCTTGTTTCTCTCAAATAAAATTTTTCTTTATCTCCTGAGTAACCGGAGTCCACTCAGAGTCACCAGCACGGTTGATCCTTCGTGTCCTAAAACGCCAAAGGGAAGCGTAATATTACCCAAAAAATTAGCAGTCAGCAGCAGCACAATGAAGCTAAGGGCAAACGCGACATTCTGTTTGACAACGCGTTGAGCGCGACGACCGAGATAAATGGCGTGCTCTAGTTTTTCGAGTCGATCTGCCATCAATACCACATCGGCAGTTTCAAGGGCTACATCACTACCTGCTATGCCCATCGCAATGCCCACAGATGCCTGCGCTAAAGCGGGTGCATCATTGATGCCATCCCCCACCATTGCGACGCTTTTATACTGCTTTTGCAGTTTCTGAATCACCGTAACCTTATCTTCGGGAAGGAGTTCAGCATAAACCTGATCAATGCCCAGCTCCTCAGCAATGTAATGAGCCGTGCGTTTGTTATCCCCCGTCAGCATAATAATGGCTTCTATTCCCAATCGCTTTAGACGAGTGATAGCCTGTGCAGCCTCCGGTCGTACTGTATCGGCAACCGCAATTATCCCTAGAACAACTCCGGCATAAGCCACCCAGATTACTGTTTTGCCCTCCTGTTCCCATTGCTGGCTTTGCTGGATCAACCCCTCTGGGCAAGGCTGTGTCTGGGCCTGCACAAATGCTGCCTTACCAACAACTGCAATTTGTTGATCAATTTCTCCTGAAATACCCTGTCCAACATTAGCTTGAACGTTTTCCGCGTTGCGCCACGGTAAACGTTTTGACTGAGCTGCTTGAACGATGGCAGACCCGATGGGATGCTCTGATAAACGCTCTAGCGCCGCTGCTACTTCAAGTAATGTGTCTTCAGAGGCTTGAGCGGTGCTTATTTGCACTACTTGGGGTTTACCTGTGGTCAGCGTTCCGGTTTTATCAAAGGCGATCGCCCTTACCTGTCCGATTGATTCCAGTTGAGCGCCATTCTTGAACAAAATCCCGTGTCTTGCACCATTGGCAATGCCAGAGAGCAAGGTTGGCATAATCGCCGCCATCAACGCACAGGGTGACGCGACAACCAGAAAAATTAAGGCTCGATAAATGGTATCTTCCCAGTTCCAGCCCAACAGGAAGGGGGGTAGGGTGCTCAGCAAAATACCTGTAACTACAATGACTTTCGCATACCCCCGCTCAAACCGTTCAATCCACTGCTGAGAGGGAGGTGCTTCTGTCTGCGCTTGCTCTACAAGGCGAATCACTCGCTGAATTAAACTGCTTTCTGGCGGCTGGTGAATCTTAAGTCGTAATGCCCCATTGCCATTGATGGTGCCAGCAAAGACTTCATCGCCAACCGTTTTCTCGACAGGGATGGACTCACCTGTAATCGAAGCTTGGTTCAGCGTACTGAACCCTTCCGTCACCAAACCATCGGTAGGCACTAATTCCCCTGGCTTGACCAGAACCTGATCGCCAATCTTCAGATCATTGATCGGTACGGTTTGCTCTTGTCCATTCAGGATTACCCTTGCTGTATCGGTTGTCAGACTCATTAATCCCTGAATACTGCGCTCGGTGCGCTGCATGGCATATCCTTCCAGCGCACCACTGATCGCAAAAATGAGAATTAAAACCGCTCCATCCACGATTAGGTAATATTCGCGTCGCCATAGCCCCAGCGCTGCCGCACCCAAAGCCGCCACAATCATCAACAGATCTACATCCAGTTCTTTTTCTGCAAGCAGGGTCGTCAACCCTTCACGGGCACTCTCAAACCCGCCCACCACATAGGCAGTGGTCAGAATGAATAGAGCAACTCCGATCCAACCCAGATTGAGCGTTTGCCAGCCCAAAAAGACCAAAACAGCGCAGGCAAGCGCCGCTCCCGCGTCAGGATGATCTTTGAGGAGTGTTGAAAAGCGAGGACTGGTAAGGGGCGCAGAAGACATCGGACTTTTAGTTGAGGGGAATCACTTTCTTACTCTAAACCTTGACATTACTGTCAATGTCAAGGAATTAGATTAAACTAGCCCCATGAGCATTCCCCATCTGACGATCAAAGAACTGACAGAGACGGTTGAGGGTCGCATTACGCCACGGATGGTGCGGCATTACCATACGTTAGGGCTATTGCCCACACCCGCGCGATCGCCTGGAAACTATCGCCTCTACACCGAACAAGACGCGCAGCGACTCCAGCGGATTGTGGCACTCAAGCAGCAGGGCTTTCAGCTTTCCCATATTCAGCAGTTGCTAGAGACCTCGCCCAATGCAGACATGACCCAAACGCTGCTGGCGAAACTTCAGCAGCAGTACCAGGCTGTTATCCAGCAAATCGCCCACCTGCGGCAAACCGCCACTGCCTTGGAAGGAATCTTAGGGCGAGATCGGCATTGTCAGGTGGCTCAAGCTGAGGCGATCGCCCAACTCAAGCTGCTGGAGGTCGAAACTCAGTCTGGGTTGGGGACACTTGAAAAACTGTGGGGTGGCTTAGATGCAGATGTCCAGGCTCATCCAGAGGCGTTTCAAGAATCGCTTCAGCGCCTGCTGCCCGATCTGTCAGGTCGCTCTGAAATTGAGGTTGATTTGCTCTCAAAACTGGTGCTGGCCTGTGGGGATGTGAGTTTGATTCCTTTTGTCCGGTTGAGTCACGGCGCGATCGCAGCCAGTCGAGATGCACTCAAGTCGGGTTGTCAGGTTGTCACCGATGCCCCTACAGTCAGCGCAGCGCTGGATCAAACCCGCCTCGCGCATCTGGGCTGCTCTGTAGAAGTATTAATCGACAACCCACACATCAGCACGGCTTCAGAAGCGGAACAGGCATTTTGGCAAGAATCCGCCTGGAAAGAACGATTACTGAGTTTGTCTGAGGGCTGTGTGCTGGTGATTGGCTATGCGCCTTCCGTTTTGCTGGAAGTGTGTGAGGCGATCGCTAATCGGACTCTACGGCCTGCTCTCGTCATTGGGATGCCGATTGGCTTTAGCCATGCGCCAGCGGCTAAGCGTCAACTGCTGCGATCTCAGGTGCCCTCGATCGTGATTGAGGGCACGTTGGGCGGCGGGTTACTGGCAGCTACAGCGCTGAATGCTTTAGTTGCGTCGCTGATTGAAAAGCCAGACTGTCATTGCTATTTAACGGCGGGGAACTAACGGCGGCTGGGTTAGTTATTTCTGGAATAGATTTAGAGGCAACCTTGAATTCCTCTTTCAGAAATTTACGGTAAAGCGCTGGTAGACGAGGGGTGTTCAAATTATCTTCGATACCGCCACCTAGACTTGTCCAAACACCAGACAAATGGGTTAGCACTTCTTCAACGCGGTCTTCTTTAAGGAGAGATAGAACATCAATTCCCCATTGAGAATGATCTTTGAGCCATTGATAGACAACGGTATCTTGATATTTGGGTTCAAAGCTATAGTTTGTATGTCCATCTGCCATAGATGGAGCTGGATGATATTGGCCTGCTCGTTCTAGCCAAGTAGAAGTCAGAAATTGATACCGTCCAGCGGCTGTTGAACATTTTCCTTGATTGACATTAGTCCTAATCGGGATGCATTGATTAGGGTGTTGACTCAAATCATGAATATGACTACCGCCGTACAAAAGAGCATAGGAGTTTTTCCCGTTTGATTCACTGGCAGAAATAGTCCTCATTAAAGCTCGAATATAAGGATCGCCATCGGACATGACCAGCGGAGGAAAGTAATCGGTGAAGCCTAAATTTCTCCTATGTTTTAGTCCTTCCTGCACATTCTGGAGAAGCCAGAGTAGGGCAACGATGCCCACAATTGAGCCGATCCCCCAAAGACTTCTGGGACTAGGTCGTCTATTTTTAGTTTGATTTGAATGGTGGAGAGTCATAGACATCTATTTGCGGCTGATTGCGGTATATTCACCTTGAGTTTTAAGGGTAATGACCATTGGGCCGGATGTTCGGTTTCTCCAAAACCAGCCATGAGAACCATTAAAGGCAGCTTCAATTTCCCCTTCTTTACGTTGCTCGGATCCCTTGCCGTATGCGTGGTAGTCGATCCCTAATTCTTTAGAATCGGCATGTACGTCAAAATTGGCTTTGCCGCCATTTGTTGACCAAGCGTATTGCAGTTTATTGCCTTTACTCATATCAGCCTTGATTTCAACACCTTCATCGGGGGCAAGCGTAAGC
>JANNDV010000256.1:0-19116 GCA_031387975.1 Acaryochloridaceae cyanobacterium OTE_75_metabat_521
TGAAGCCAAGGAAAGGGAATGCGAATAATTTCAGGATCTGAAAATAGGTTGTACAAAAAGGGACGGACATCACTGAGTTGCTCTGGCCCTCCTAAATTCAGCAGCAAAACTCCTACGCGTCCCATACAAAAGGCTTCCTAATTTGGCTCATCTTTGTTACCGATTTTAACAATATATCCGCGCATCGAACGGTAGCACATGAGAGATTACACATCTTAATTTATTGAGAGCCATTCCCATTTAGATAGATTCTCATTGAGGTGAATTCTCATTGAGGGGTGCTAAATCCAAGATGAAAACCAGGTGTGCCACTGCCACTCTCTGGGGCTAATAGGCAAGCCTAAATAAAAGGGTAGCCAAAACAAAAAGCCCAGCATGCTCAAGGCAATGACCACGAGCGATAGGATGCGCAGGGCGCTATTTTTGCTGGGGAGCCATATTGACAGTACCCAGGCCAAAGCAAGGCTACCAAAGAGATAGGCAGGCATGTAGTGGTACAAAAAAGCGCAGCGACTAATGCTGAGCCAAGGTAACAAATGAGCCGCATAGTTAGTGGTGAGGTAGAGCGGCAGATAATGACGTTCTGGCCTAAATTGGACTGGCTTAAAGGGTCGCGCACTTTGAGAGGATGTTTTCACCTTTTGCCAACCCATTTTGGCAATCTGCCACAGGGTTTTGCCGATGACGAGGGCGATCGCCACGGTTGTTGCCCACCACAATGGCGGGTTCCCCATGGCGTAAACACTGTAGATATACTTTGCTTTGTCAAACGCTAGGGGTGGCCCTGTCATGGGCATTACTTCTTGGAGCGATGACGCAAGCTGATAAAAATAGCTGACCGGACGTATCATCAAAGGCCAGGTGATCAGCGATGAGCAGTAGGGATGAATGGAAGGACCGCTTCCCACCCGCTTATGGTAGCCAAACATCTGCTGATGCACTTCAATAAACCCAAATTCTGGATTTTGAAGCAAATGCGGAATCCAGAGCAGGCTGTATAGCGCCGCGCCCACCACAGGAATAAAGATGAACAATTTGAAGAAAAAGGATAGCCGTAGCACTTTTTCTAGAGGAATCTCTGAAGATGCCTGTGCGCTGTTTTGCCCTAGCCGATAGAACTGTCCGATCGCCCAGAATAAGTACAGCCCTAACAAAAAGCCTAGCCCTGTCCACTTCACGGCGGCGGCTGCCCCAAAGCTTAACCCCGCCAGCGTTAGCACTGCCCAATGTTTCCAGCCGCGCTGGCTAACGCTCATTAAGGTGAGCCAGTGCGCTAAAAGCCCAAAGGCAAGAAGGTAGACATTGATGAGTCCATAGCGGGACTCTACTAGCAGCAGGCCATCGAGTACCGTCAGCGCCCCTGCCAAGAGCGCAAAGCTATAGCGGCGCGTCAGCTGAACCCCCAGCCCCACCACAATGATAGGAATGAAAGACCCCGTCAGAGCGTTCATCCAGCGATAGCCCCATGAATTAAACCCTTGGAGCCAAATGCCCACCGCAATCAGATACTTGCCTAAGGGTGGATGGGCATCAAAAAAAGGCGTGCGGGTGAGGTAGTTATGACCAAACTGAGCGAAGTAAACTTCGTCAAAGACGAGGGTATTAAAGCGCGCTAAGCCCCAAAACCGAAGGCCAAGCGCAATGCTCCAGAGTGCAGCAACACCTAGCCAGAACCAGGGCGGAACGGCGGATTGACGGTTAGAGAATCTGGGGCGATCCATGAAGCAGTCCCGTAACGGCAGAAGGGGCAAAAAACATACCCTGCATCCTCTAGGGGCAGGCTATGATCGAGCATACTGAAAGACAGCACTTCTTTGTCTGTGCCGCTCTAAATTCTTCTGCTTTTTTGCCATGCTGCCATTTCTGCGTTCTGATCTTGCCCAGCTTACTGCTTACACCCCCCATCCTGAGGCAGAAGGGGAACCCCTTCTGCCTCAGGATCGGCTCGATACCAATGAGTGCCCCTACGATTTGCCTGCGGAGCTAAAGCAAAAGCTAGCGTGGACTTATCAGCACTCTATTGAGGCCAATCGCTACCCCGATGGGGGACATGCTGCGCTGAAGGCGGCGATCGCCACTTATGTCACAGAGTCAGACCCTAACGCCACTCCCATTAGCCCCGCTCAGATCTCTGTGGGAAATGGCTCTGATGAGCTGATTCGGTCTTTGCTGATTGCGACATGCCTAGGCGGTCAAGGTTCAGTCCTCGTGGCAAACCCTACGTTTTCGATGTATGCCATTCTGGCTCAAACCCTGGGTATTCCGGTGGTTAGCATAGGCCGCACCGAAGATTTTGCCCTGGATTTACAAGCAGCTGAGGCGGCGGTCAGTTCTTCTGCTGTCATACCAGTGCGCGTGGTGTTTATGGTGCATCCCAATTCCCCAACGGGCAATGCGCTGACGACTGCCGAAATTGAATGGCTAAAGCAGCTCCCGCCCCATATTTTGGTGGTGATTGATGAAGCCTATTTTGAATTTAGTCGGCAAACCCTCGTCGCAGAAGTGGCGCACCGCCCGAACTGGGTGATTTTGCGAACCTTCTCTAAGGCGTTTCGGCTGGCGGCACATCGGGTAGGCTATGCGATCGCCCAGCCTAGTCTCATTCAGGTTCTAGAGAAAGTCCGGCTCCCCTATAATCTGCCGGCAATGTCTCAGGCGGCGGCTCACCTTGCCCTCACCCATCGCGCCCAGCTTTTAGAGAGCATTCCAGAGCTTTTTGAAGAGCGCGATCGCCTTTATGGCGCACTCTCCCAACTCCCCCGCTTGCGGCTGTGGCCTAGCGCGGCTAACTTTATCTATGCCCAGCTCGAAACAGAAGCGGCAGCCGATGCCCTGCGCCAGCAGCTTAAGAAACTTGGCACTTCCATCCGCTATACGGGGGGAGGACTCAGAATCACGATTGGCACACCAGAAGAGAACAGCCGAACCTTAGCGCGAATTCAGTCGTTGGTTTGACCGCTGGAGGCGGGTTGGGGAACGCGCACTGGTTTGCGGAATAAAAGTTAGGAGACCCAGTACATGTACTAAGAATCATTTTTTCGCTTTGCAAACGGGATCGCTACAGCACTCATTATACCAAAAATAAACAGTGCAAATGCAATTAATGAAAATGGCACAGAAATCAATATTTCAAGAGAGCTATTCAGCTTAAAAAAAGTTGCAAGAAATGTAATAAAAATACCTATTAATAATGAGATAAAGCCAGCTCCAAAGGAAAATATAACTTGATCAACTAACTCTTTGCGAGACTGGTTTGTCAAGCCATACTTTCGAGAAACAATCTTTCGAGAAAAAATTCGACTTAGACGCTCATTAGGATGTTTTTTGATATATGACTGGAAGGATAATAGAGCACATAAAATCCCAAAAAGTAGTCCCCAACTCATAAAGTTTTGCTCCTTTAATTTATTAAATACAGTTCTGAAGATCGCTTTTTAAGCATAAGCTTTGGATGCCGAGTTTCGCTACGCTCGACGGGCGCATTCGCCGCCATGCGCTCGTGTTTTGACTGGTGTTGTCGTAAACTCGCATCGTATTGTTTTATCTGCTTCTGGCGGCGCTTCACCTGCGCTAGCTGTTCTCTATCTTGAGCTGATGCATTGGGCAGCTTTGCAATAAATTCCCGTGCGTTACGCTCGCCCTGAAGTTCTGCTGCGGCTATTCTGGCTTTTTCTTGGTTCCATTTCACCCATTCTACGCCTGCAATTTTGTTGTAGTACTTCGCGGCGGCAAGGTCAAAGCTTACGTCGTAGCTATGTTTGCCATTCTGTGGATTTTGGGAATGATTGTTGAGGCTAAAGCGGCCTGTATTGATGCCGTTATACCCATAAATACTTGCGGCACTTTTATAGTCTCCGGTGGCAGTGGTGAGTTCTAGGACAGACTGCTGCTTTTTCACCTGCTCCTGCCGCATCTGCACCAGATGTCGGAAGAATTGAGAAATGTTTTATTGAGTAGGGGTAGGCTGGGTTGACGTCAGCAAGCCCAGTAACTATGAATTATTTAACTATTTAACTTTTATTTTGAATGCTGGATTTCGCCGTGCTCGACCCAGCCTATATGTACTGATACATCAGCAAGTCGAGTGAAATAATCCGCCAACTTTGCAATTTTGACTAGCAAGATGATTGTACAACTCAACGGCAAGCTTTGTTTCCATAATATGAAACTTAATGCCAGCTTTTTCTAAAAACTGCTCTGTTTCTGGGCAGACTTGCAATCTAACTAACATTCCGCGAGACAGAACGATTTCTTCTGCGCCATTTTCAACTAATTCTTTTACATCGGCTGGCTGAATGCCTGGAACATGACGAGTATCGGTTTCACTCCAATCCCAATCACGACCGCCACCAGGATATAGCTTAAAGTCCTTACCAATGCCAAGACCTTCTACTTCTATACGCCCCCATGATAAATGTTTAATGCATGGCGATTTCATTGTTTTGGCCTTCAGGATTCTTTGTCATATCTTAAACTCAGTCTAAATCCATAGCCTGTTTTTTGCACATCTGAATCTATATAAGTTCTGCCAGCAGAGTCAAAAGCATCATCATCTAAAGGATTCAAATAACACCCACCGCGTATGACTCTACTGCAACCTCCATCAAAATCTAAATCAGAAATGCCTACCCAATCAATTGCTTGCTCTCTTGGGTAGTACTGAATCATATCAAAGCACCACTCAAAAAGATTCCCAAACATATCATAAAACCCCAATGCATTTGGTTGTTTTAGACCAACTTCATGAATTTCTTTATCACTGTTTTCTAGGCACCAAGCGATATTCAAAGTGTCTTTTGGCGCGTCACCACCATAGTTTCTAGCTAATGTATTAGCTCTGCAAGAGTACTCCCATTGCGCTTCCGTTGGCAAACTAAATTTATAGCCGTTAGGAAGGAAATTAGTATACTGCAAATTTATTTTTTCACAAAACTTTAATGCATCATTCCAAGAGACACAGTCTACAGGAAAGTTGGCTCCTTTTTGAGAGCTTGGATTATCTTCCATAATAGCTTCCCATTGTGCCTGAGTAATCATAAATCTTCCAAGCCAGAAACCTTTCGACAAAGTCATCTCAAATGGTTTGTCATCAAGTATCAAGTTAGGATCATTACTATGCCCCATACTAAAGGTACTCCCATCCACCCATAGCATGTGTAAATCTTTTGCAGTAGTTTCAAGTGATAACTGCAAATTAAATTCTTTATTAAAATATATTTCTCTCATAATATTTAGTTTATTCAGGGAGGTCTAATCGAGGTATAACTTTAATTTCAAGTCCCGTGCTTTGGTTCAATAACTTAACAGCAGCTTCTTGTAAATATCCTGGAGTATATCCTTTAAGTTGACTGAAATTACCAAGGTTAATGCCGCGAGAGAAAAAAGCAACGTCCAACCTGCCCTGCTCTCTATAATATATTGTAAAGCCAACGGTTTGACTAGTGTCTATATTGGGATTTGTTTCTGATAATATATTTTGTATTTCACGGTGGCCTCCTCTTGGCTGTACTAAATCTTCGGGGATGTCACCATTGCTTAACTTTGTACTGCCACTAGGTTTTGTCAAGAAAGTATTGGTTTTAGGATCAAATACTCCTGAAAAAATAGTTTGATTCGATCTCGTTGGGTTAGGAATTGGAGTAAAATCTTTCAGAACAGAAGAATTATGAGAACTAAAATCCTTGCCTAAATTTGTCAAAGAATTTGTGGTTTCATTCTCGCCAAATCTTCGCCCTTGTCCATGAGTTTGAGCTTGAGTATCCTTCGTCTTAATCTCTTGTGCCTTCGGTTTTGCGACTTCAGGCTTGGCCTTCCCTGTTGCCCCCTTAGGAACCTCCTCAGCACCTCCCCCCAGCTTAATCGACCCTCCCTCAGTCGATAGACCCAACCGCCCGCCAACTCTCGTCACCTGCGGAGCCGATACCCCCTCCAGCGCCCTCGTCACCGTCGGCAACCCCTTACTCAGATTCCTCAACGAGAATCCAGCCCCACCCAAATCAAACCCAGCACCCACCACCCCAAACGTCAGATTAAACCCTCGGTCTAACGGAGACAGCTCCTCCCCAGTAAACATATTCCTGCCGCTGAGTCCCTGACCAATACTCGTCCCACTCCCGAACGCACCTCCAATCTGTAAACCCCGCGTCACTGGCATCGACGCTACCCCTAACCTTCCAGCCCCTGCTGCTGCACCTAACCCCGCAGTTCCCAACGTAAATGCGGTCGGTAGTGCCGTATCTGGTGTCCATAACGAAGACAACATCCCCATCGGAAACGCTACAGCCTGCTTCGCTACTCCTCCGAGTCCACCCTGTCGTTCTCCCTGCACATACAGATTTGCCCAATATTGACTGGCCTCTTCCCCCTGCTGCGTCCCAGGTATCGTAAAGGGGTTATTTGATGGTTGAGAGGGCGTCTGCGTCTGTGGCGGCTGAGAGAGATGCGATAAGCTCCCAGGCACCACATACTGATTGCTGAAGTTCAATTTCTCCACAGGCGCATTTGCCGCCATCCGCTCATGCTTTGACAGGTGCTGGCGCAGACTCGCACTGTATTGTTTCACCTGTGTCTGTCGTTGCTTCACTCGCGCTAGCTGTTCTTTATCTTGAGCCGATGCATTGGGCAGCGTCGCAATAAACTCCCGCGCATTGCGCTCGCCCTCAAGCCTTGCCGCTTCCATCCGTGCTTTTTCTTGATTCCATTTCACCCATTCCACGCCAGCGATTTTGTTGTAGTACTTCGCAGCGGCAAGGTCAAAACTGACGTCGTAGCTATGTTTGCCGTTCTGTGGATTTTGGGAATGATTGTTGAGGCTAAAGCGGCCTGGATTGATGCCGTTATACCCATAAATGCTGGCGGCACTTTTATAATCTCCGGTGGCGGTGGCGAGTTCTAGAACAGACTGCTGCTTTTGCACCTGCTCCTGCCGTATCTGCACCAGATGTCGAAAGAATTGAGCGTCTTTGATCTTATATTTCTGCTGAAGGGCAGCCACTTCTACGTCGATGTTGTTGCCCATGGGTTTAGCGGTGATGGCCTGAAAGTCCCACCCTTTGTTGTACTTGGGTGGCCCTGCAACCAGGGTCGGCTCAACGCTACCGATGCCCCCAAACATGGGCACTTCGGGGGTGTTTAGATTGAGGGTAGGCGAGGCGAAGAGGTCGGACAAAAGGAGGGCAGGAAAGCGGGAGTCACCTTTTTTTGTATGGGTCTGACCATTCTGCTCTGGGGCTGTTTGGTCTGAGGCGGCTTGCTCAAGTTTGGCTTGCTTGGCCTGCTTTCTTTGCTCTTTTTTGAGCAGTTGCTCTGCTTTAAATGCATCAAAGTCGGTGGCAAGTAGCTGCTCTTTTACGGATGGATGGATGGAGTGCGGTGCGGCGATGACGACGGGGTCTGGCTCTTCCCCTGTCCAAGTCCGCGCCATTCGGTCATCAGGCTTTTTCGGCTTTGGCTCAGATTTTTTGGCGATGGGGACTGACGGCTGCTCGTAAAGGGGGGCGCTACTGCCATAGAGGGGGGTGGCGCTGCCATAAATGGGGTTCGTTTGGCCTGTTTTACTCCAGGTGATCTCTGTCTGAAATTTGTCGTCTGGCTTTTTCTCTGCCTGGGGCTTTTTGCCCTCTGTTTTCGGTTCGGTGGGCTTTTTGGCTTCGAGTTTTGGGTCGGCCTTTTTAGCTTGGGTGGTCTTTTTGTCGGGGTCTTTTTGCTCGGCTTTGAGTTTTGCTTTGCGCTCTTCTTCGGCTTTAATTCTGGCTTTACGGTCTCGCTCTGCTTTTGCTTTGCGCTCTTCTTCGGCTTTAATTCTGGCTTTGCGCTCTTTCTCTGCCTGTATTTTGGCTTGACGCTCCCGTTCTTGGCGTTCTCGCTCTTGTCGCGCTTTTTGGGGGTCTACGTACATGGCGAGTTCTCTTGCTCTGTTGCCCTGAATTCGGTCGCAATTTTGCTCTATTATCTACTGCTTTTTCATAAATAGATCGTCTTTGCCTTCAGCATGCTTCAATTTCATAGCCATACAGGTTCACAGTGCGACCGCGCGATACCTGTACCCGTGCGGTTGCCATCCATGAATGGCTGCCGTCTTCTATCAGTCGATTAAATCGAAATTCATAGTCCTCAATGTTTCTCGTATTGCTCTCTACGGCATGGGTTGGCTTTTGAATGGTCAATCGCGCACTAATCAAATAGCTGATGACTGGGTTGCGTCCCAATTTCTGTTCGATGGGCGGCAGGTCGTCTACGTTCTGGTACACCTGCAATATGCCCCAAGATAGGGTTTCAAACAGTACTCGGCGCTGGTCGTTGAGCGTTTGGATCTTCCTTGGCATTTGCTCGACTGGCTCAGTTGAATGCATGGAGCCAAATCCGATCCAGTCGCGGTTTCCCCGTTCGTCGGGGCGTCCAAATTTTAGTCCAATGGAGCGCACGAGTGACCTTAGTGCGTTGGAGATGTCGGTTTTTACCTGTGCTAGGTTTTCGGGTTCGCCTAAGGCGTGGACTTGAGTGATGAAGGTTTCTGGGTAGGGTCTATTTTCTTGGCTAGCGGTAAAGATTGATGCACTGTCTGCCATGCTCCAGTACAGTTCAAAGTAGTCGGCAAATTCGCTGAGCATGTTGGGTTTTAATGACCAGGCAAATTCGGTGGCCTGTTGGCTCAACAGGTCATAAGCCTGTTGATAGTCGCTGTTTTGCTCTGGGCGATGGTTTACGATTTTCTGCGCTAGGGCGGATGCGCGCTCGAAATCGGGTTTCCAAAGGTGTCTAAAGGATCTTTGAGTTAGTTTTAGGTAGCTCAGCAGTGTTTCTGTCGCTTGACGCTGGACAGCCTGGAGGTTGTCTATTTCGGTGGCGATCTCCGCAAAGGTGCTTTCTGATATGGGTGGTTGGAAGATGGAGGGGGCTTCGGGGATGGGGGCGCTGATGGGCATGGCTGAGGCGGGGGGTGAAGCCTCAGGCAGGGGAGGGAAGGCGTTTAGAGGGGGTGAGATTTCAGGAATTTCCTCTGGTATTGTCTCTGGTTCTAAGATTTGGGTCTCAAAGGTTTTGCAGTGTTCAGCGAATTGTAGGGTAATGTCAGCACTATCAATCGCTTCAATGTCTAATGGCTGATGGTTGGCTTCAAAGAGAAATGCTTGAATCTCTATCTCTTGAGTTAGGGGGGTGGCGAAGCCAATGATGGAACAGACTTCGATTTGCGCTGAGGCATTAATTTTTATTTGGATGGATAGGCCATATTGACCGATACAGATGCTGTCTGGTTCTGGGTGTTGAAGGAGTTCAATGACGAGAGAACCGCAGATCCATGATTGATTTTGGGATGATGGGGCTTGAGATGAGGTGGGGTTTGATGGGGCGCTAAGGTAGGGGGTGTCGCCATGCATCTGGCGCAGAAGGCTATCCACGGCTAAATTGCCCGTGTCGGCACTGTAGGCAATGGTGATTCGTCGAACTGGGAGATCTAGCAGGGTTTGGATGTCGCTGAAGGCAGGTACCACGACTGCTTGGATGAAGGTTTGAATTTGGTCTTCGTCTGAGGGATGCATTAGGCTCTGCTGGGCTTGGGTGGCTTGGGCAGTCATTTCTAGAAATCTTACGGCAATATCTGACGCATTTAGCTCCTCAAGAGGGTAATGCGTTCTCTAGTAAAGCTTTTTGTGCCCTTCTTTTGCTATAAATGAGTCAAAGTTTAAGGTCTTCGGTTGCCCTATGTCGGAGGATGCTGATTCCGTTTATTCGATGGATCTTCCTGTTTTTCAGGAAGACGATACCCTTTTTCAGCCCATTCCTTATCTCCCCAGCGCCTTTGAGTTAAATCCTCACTCTATTTGGCTAGAGAGCACTTCAGAATCGTTACGTCGGGAGTGTCACGAGCGCACGGCTCAGATTCAGGCTCTCTTTCTCATGCATGACCACTGGGAGAATGGCATTGGTATCCAGATTCTCGAACATCCCTGGAGTGATGCTCAATACTGTAGCTCAGTTAAGCTCTGGGGCATAGATCGCTTCGATGAGGATGCCGCGTTCTATCTTGACCAGGTCTGGCTGCTCCGCTGGTATCCTGATACCCCACACCAATGGCTTGTGATTGCTGCTACCACTGACGATAAGCCGCTCTCTCAAATGCAGATGCACGATGGCGTTTGGGTGAAGGAGGGGACTCGCGCCTATTTGGATGCAAGCATTGCCCAAATGCTCACTAGCTCAGATCAATACGCCCAGCAGATCAGCATTGCGTTGACCCATGCTCTCTCCACCTACCAGCTTCGCTATCGTCACCTGCACAGTGTTTATGACCCTCAGACGAGGGAGTTACAGATCGAGGCATACTATGATTTTCCTATCTATCCCACCACTCATTACGATGCTTAGGAGTGTGAACTAAATAAGATTCATAGTTTCTGTAAGGGCACTTTAATCTTTGAAAGTGGCCAAATCCACTCTCCCTATTTTATAAAGATACTGAGCGACGATGCTTATGAGATTTTACCTAATTTGTATTGTCTAACATCATCAGATCTTGGCAAAATCTAATGGTGTTGCCCTGGCGCTATTGAGTTCTTAATCGTGAGGTAGTCAATTGGTTTGACTGCTGGATGCAGATTGGGGAACGCACACTGATTTGCAAAGTAAAAGCTGTGTCTGCGGCTGACCGAATAACCTCGCCCACACCGGAATCTCGTCGCGCTGCTGTCGATATCCGACGCTAAAGTACAGCCCTCTTGCAGCCTGATTTTCACCCTTGACGTGCAGGTAAAGGGCGTCTTTCTGCCAGCACTGCACAATGGGTTCGCAGGCTAACAGCAGTTCACGCCCTACCCCTTGCCGACGAAAGGGTTTTGCAACCGCTAAGTTAGAAATGTAGGGAACCGATTGACCAAAGGTTCCCCAAGATAAAAGTGGGCGAACTGAAACCTCGACGGTTCCCGTAATGACGGGCAACGCGTCTGCCGAAATCTGAAGGCTAACCAGACAGGAATGCTGAGGGAGCGGGTTTGAGTAGCGGGTCTTTAAGTCTTGATAAATGCCAAGCTTGAGGATTGGCGCAGCCCATCCTAGCCATATATTTCCGGTATAAAATGCGTCGCTCAGCAGTTCGGCGACGGACGGAATATCTTCAAGCTGGAGGGAGCGCACGACGATCTGCTTTTCCATCAATCATCGAGACTTAGATTGACCTAGGATTTATCTGGATATTTAGTGAGAACATTGGGTCAGCCGCACACCGCAAATGGCTTTGCCCTATTCTAAGGCTTACTTTTTGGCGCTGGGGCATTGCCTTTACGCAGTGCTGGTACGGCGGCAGGTGCAGATTGCGCCAGTGTATCGCGGACTTTAGGGGTTGCCAACACGGTTTGGGTATCGGCAATGAGGCGATCGCCCCACAGGTTGTCTTTCAAAAACTTAACGTCACCATAGCGACGATCGACCGTGAGTGCAGAAGCCGCTAGGGTAATACCCTGTTCGGTTTGGCCCTGTTTGTAAAGGGCTGCTGCGAGGGCGAGCTTTGGCTCTGTACTTTTTTCATCAATGGCGATCGCCGCTTTCCAGCTCTGGATGGCACCGTCGATCTTGCCTTGCTCATACTGAACTAGCCCTACATTATTGATCGCAGGCCAAAACTTCTGATCTTTGGCAACGGCTTCTTTGTAGCGACCAATGGCATCATCTAGGCGACCCATACGCAGGTAGGTATTGCCCAAGTCAAACAGAACCTCTGGCACCCCTGGCTTTGCCTTCAGCCCCGCCAGCAAAAAACGTTCTGCATTTGCGTAATTTGCCTTGCGAAAATAGGCTGAGCCAAGGCTAAAGTTAACCCCTGCGTTATTGGGGTTTAGCGATAAAGATTTTTCTAAAGCCTGAATGCCTGGGTCTACTTTTTCGGTACTCAGGTATAGCCCACCTAAGAGTGCCCAAGCTTCCGCAGAGGAAGGTAGCAGTTGGGTGGCAAGCTTGGTTCGCGCTAGGGCGGGTTCGTACTGCTGAAATTGCGCAAGCTGTACAGCTTCTCGTAAGAGTGCAATCCCTGTTTTCTGTAGCTCCTTTGCATCGGGGGCCACGGTATGGGGGATGGATGCTTGGCTGAGCGCCACTGGGGCAACGCCGAACAGTCCACAGAGGACACACAGAGAAACAAGGGTTGAACGATGAAGCACAGTGTCTGCCTTACGCAACTAAAAATATCTTGTTAGTTAGCTTAGCCTAGATTGTTAACGCATCGCTGTTGTGCTATCGAGAGCATGGGTGGATGTGCCCACGGTGGCGATCGCCCTGATAACCCTAGCCCTACTGTGGAAATTTGGTAAGAAACGCCCAGACCCTTGAGTTGTTGTTGTAGCGGCGATCATAGGTTTGATTGTGTACCCTCTCATCCATTTTTGTCAAAAGAAAAATGTGTCGGTAAAAATGGTGAGCAGTGCAGCAATGCCTGCAATTTTAGTAATGACTTGTGCGGGTTCTTGCGGACTAATCAATGCACCGAGCACAAGAGTGGTGAGCGCATAGACACAGACCCCATTGAGCGCATCTGCCCAAGAGATTCGGAAATAGGGGTGATCCACGTTGAGATGAATGGTGGATTGGTTAAACGCAATGCTCCAGTTCCAGAGAATGGAGGCGATCGCAGTGGTCAGCGCCGTAGCAATCAGGGTTTTGCGAGCAGTTTTCAGTTTGAGGAGCCTGAGTAACCCGACCACAATTAGCCCGTTGAGAATCGACCAAACAAAAATGTAGGGAGTCAGAAAAAAGATTGGGGTCGTCAAAAAAGTCATCATGGGTGTACCACATTCATTTTGTCGAGAACAGCCCTCAACCCTTGCGCCAACTTCAGCGCATCGTCTTTCGCCCAGTAATGCATGTGGAATAGACGGGGTTCCTCATTTAGCGTATGGCTATGAAGGGCAGTCACCTGAATATTATGCTCACGCAAGATCCGAATCACAGAATTCACTTCGCTGCTGACGAGTGCTAAGTCGCCCGTAATGGCTGCGTTCCCCTCACCGATTGGCTGAAAATTTAAGGCAGTTCCCATCAAAGAGGCAGGGATTGCCATGCCATTTTCGGTCAGCTTTTCGGCGCGTGGAACACTGAACTGATAAACGCCGCCGTTGTTCTTGCCTTTGTAACCCAAAATTTGTTCTAGTTTCTGGGTATCGAGGTCAATCGTCTGAGGTTTGGGCGGTGCTGAGGGTGGTGTGAGTGGCGTTTTGCTGAGGGTAAGGGCACCTCGAATCGACTTAGCCAGTTCAACGGGATTTCCCTGACCGTTAATGTGCATGTAAAAAACCATAGGTGCGGATGTTCCTAAATGGTTGTGAAGCGCCGTCTGCTCGATTCCAGCTTTTTGGAGCTGCGTCATGACGGGTGCAATCTCTTCGTTCAGCAGGACGAGATCTCCCATGACCATTGCCTGATCTCCCATTTTGTTAAAGGCAGCCCATGAACCCAGCGCCAGCGTCGGCTTAATTTGAATACCATCCACCATGACTTTTAAATCGCTGCGCGGAAACCCAAAGCGCAAAACATTGCCAGATTGCAGCGTTCCTGGTTTACCCATTGCTTGTTCAACCCCTTTCCACTCAAGCGGCATTGTAGGTTGACTTGGTGTAGGCTGCTGAGCTAGTCCAACGTCAGAATGAACGCTTAAATTTCCCAAGAGGGCGATCGCGCTAAAGGCACCGATGAACCAAACAATGAGAGAGTTGTGTCGATGTTTTGAGTCCATGCTGGCCTCCTCTACTATGGGGAATTGGGTTGACAACAATCATGTTGACCTTCAGCTTCAACATAAGCTGATTCGAGTAAGAAAATGGCAAGAAGACGGTAAGTGTTTTCTTACCGGATATGAACGGTCAGATTTTCAAGGGTTCAGTGAGGCGCGATTTTGAACTGGCTTGTTTTTTCATATTCGCTACCGTCTAAAAAAGCATCTAGCCATCGAGTCACCCTATGGCGCAGATTAAAACGGCTAGGGGCAATTTCGCCCAAAAGCGGCGTTCACATTTTGCCTGCGAATGAAGCCTGTGGGGAAGCACTTCAGTGGCTAGCCCAAGAAGTACAGCAGGGTCAGGGAGACGCGCTGATCATGCATGTTGAACACTTTGAGGGGCTGACAGACCAAGAGATTATGAACCTGTTTCAGCAAGCACGGCGAGAAGATTATGCTGCCCTAGAGATAGAAGTGGCAGAGTTAGAGCGATCGATCAGTCCATCCCTTGAGGATCAGGAATGGACGAAAGCGCGAGATCAGCTCAGTAAACTACGCCGTCGCCTTCTCGAAATCACGCAGATTGATTTCTTCGACTGCTCCGAGGGCATTGCGCTGAATGCTCGTCTTTCTCAGTTGGTGCATCGGTTTTCAGACGTACTGCCTTTGCCCGTCGCAACAGCAGACCTCGAAGCGTATAAAAACCGCATCTGGGTCACTCGCGCTCGTCCCCATGTAGATCGACTGGCCTGTATCTGGTTGATTCGACGATTTATTGATGCTGAAGCTATAGTTCGCTATGCCCATCGCCCCAACCCGCAGGAAGTGGCCTTTGATATGAGCGGCGGAGCTTTTAGTCATGAGGGCGATCGCTGCACGTTTGAAGTGATGCTGTGCCGCTTTGGGTTTTCTGATCCTGCTCTAGCTAAAGTGAGTGAAATTGTCCATGACATTGATTTACGAGACAGGAAATACGAGCGCCCAGAAACGCCTGGTATAGAAGCCATCTTGAGAGGGTGGCTGCAAACAGGACTCTCAGATCAGGCGTTAGAAATTCAGGGTACAGCGCTCTTTGAAGGTCTTTATGCTGCCTTGTCTTAACAACATTAACCTTGCTTTGCAAACATCTGTTGTAGTGTAAAGCAACACATATTACACTTTTGGTTGGGTCAGTTAGAGATGGGCTGAACAAGACAGATGTTAGTTGTTGGAGGCTTGACCAATGAGCGAACTCAGTGAAATGCACGGTAGCACTCAGCACCAGCCACCTCGCTATTCTCTGGGACAGCTTGTTTTATATTTCCTAAAGCTCGGCAGTTGGGGCTTTGGTGGACCAGTCGCCCTAATCGGCTACATGCACCGTGATCTGGTTGATGAACACCATTGGATCACAGAAGCCGAATATCAAGAAGGACTGGCGTTAGCGCAACTGGCACCAGGGCCATTAGCGGCACAGTTGGCGATCTACCTCGGCTATGTTCACTACCGGATCTTGGGCGCGACGCTGATCGGGTTAGCCTTTGTCTTGCCCTCTTTTATCATGGTGGTGGCTTTAGGTTGGGCTTATGTTCGCTATGGCGGCTTAACCTGGATGCAGTCTGTGTTCTATGCCGTGGGAGCCAGCGTGATTGGGATTATTGCCCTCAGCTCCTACAAGCTCACGCAAAAAACCTTGGGCAAAGACTGGCTGCTCTGGCTGATTTATCTGGTCGTTGTTGCAGTGACCGTCATTACGGAGTCTGAACAAATTGCACTGGTTTTAGCGGCGGGTGTTTTAGTGTGGCTGGTGAAATCGCCGCCTAAACAGTGGTTTCAGCGAAATAGGCTGTCCGGTTTTGTGGGGGTTCCGCTCTTACCGCTGATGGGGGTGGTGTCAACGACAAACCCTAATATTTTTTGGAATATCTTTACATTCTTCGGAACGGCTGGAGCCTTTGTATTTGGCAGTGGTTTGGCAATTGTACCGTTTCTGTATGGTGGGGTTGTCAAAGAGTACCACTGGCTTAATCCTCAGCAGTTTCTAGATGCGGTTGCCGTGGCGATGATTACGCCGGGTCCAGTGGTGATTACGACTGGGTTTATCGGATATCTGGTGGCAGAGTTTCCTGGGGCGGTAGTGGCGGCGATCGCCACGTTTCTGCCTTGCTATCTCATTACGGTTTTGTGCGCCCCGTACTTTCAGAAATATGGCAAACTTCCTGGCATTGCTGCGTTTGTGAATGGGGTGACGGTAGCGGCAGTCGGGGCAATTACAGGGTCTGTCCTTATTTTAGGGCGACGGTCATTGGTGGATGTACCGACCGTGGCGATCGCCTTGATCACGCTAGGTTTACTGTGGAAATTTGGCAAAAAGTTGCCGGAGCCTTTGGTGGTTTTAGTCGCTGCGATCGTTGGACTGATTGTGTACCCACTCACCCATGCATCATGATGGGGATAGCACTTTTGCTTAGAATGCTCTGGCAAACACAGGAAAGACAATCGTAAATGTTGTTCCCTGGTTGTTTTGGCTATGAGCGGTCAATGTTCCTTCATGGAGGCGGATAAGCTCATGGGCGATCGCCAAGCCCAACCCTGTTCCCCCCGTTTGGCGCGATCGGGCAACCTCCACGCGATAGAACCGCTCAAACAAATGGGGCAGATGCTCTGAGGGAATCCCCTCTCCTGTATCTCTAACCTGAACACACATCTGCATTCTTTGGAACTTAGCCTGTACGATGACTTGACCTTTGATAGGTGTGTACTTGATGGCGTTGTCCAGCAGATTCAAAAACACTCGAATTAAGTGATCGGGGTCGCCCTGTATAAATAGTTCTGGCTGGATTTGCTCAACCAGACTAATCTGACGCTCTTTAGCCAGTTGTCCCATCTGCTCAACCGTCGCTTCCAGCAGCTTACTCAGGTCAAGGTTAACTGGATTCCAGGGCAGGCGTTTCTCATCCAGGCGTGTGAGCAGTAGCAGGTCATTGATCAGGCGAATCATGCGATCAACCTGCTGTTCTAGCTTGCTCAAAGCGTCCTCATACTGGTCCTGAGTTCGGGGCTGATGCAGAATCATGCCGATGCGCCCTTTAATCGCGGTAAGCGGCGTACGTAATTCATGGGAGACATCCGCTGTAAAGCGCTTCTCGCGCTCAAACCCTGTCTGAAGACGGTCTAACATCTGGTCAAAAGTTTGAGCAAGCCGTCCGACTTCATCAGCAGACCCTTGTGAGCCAATGCGTTGGGATAAATCGCCTGCACTGATACGTTGGGCAGTTCGGGTAATTTGGTCGATGGGGCGCAGTGCTCGATTGGCTAAAAAAAGCCCACCCAAAGTTGCACCCAACAGCACGAACGGAACTGCCATTAATGTCTCGCTAGCCAAACGACTTGCGGCTTTCTCTACTAGAGTAGGCTCTACCCAGTTTTGCAAGGTGCTCTCCAAGCGAAGGTGAAGATAAACGCTAAAGCAAAACAGAATGAATCCCAACAACAGAACATACCAGGCCGTCAAACGGACTCTCAAAGATAAAGTCCAAAGCCCCCATTTCTTAGGCATGGTCAACCTCAGCCGTTAATCGGTAGCCCACCCCCCGTACGGTCTGAATCAGAGGACGAACAAAGGGATCTATGCTGACGCGCAGCCGCTCTTGTGGAGAATTGCCTCCATTCTCTAATTTGCGTCGGAGGTAGCCAATATAGACATCTACAACCTTAAAATCGCCAGGGAAGTCAAAATTCCAGACATGCTCAGCAATCTGAGTCCGGCTCAAAACTCGGTCAGGACAACGCATCAAGTATTCCAATAGGGTAAATTCCCGTGGACTGAGTTCAATTAAATGGTCAGCGCAACGCACCTCTCGTCGTGCAGTATCCATCACCAAACTTCCTACGCTCAAAATAGTGTCTAGCTGAAGCGGCGGGCGGCGCAGCAATGCGCGCATTCGAGCCAGCAGTTCTGAGAAAGAAAAAGGCTTAGCCAAATAGTCATCTGCGCCTGTGTCTAGACCTCGAATGCGATCACCCACAGTATCACGGGCAGTGAGGATCAAAACAGGAGTCTGAATGTTTCGGGCACGTAACTCGCTCAGAAGCGTGAAGCCATCGACTTTCGGTAACATGATATCTAGCAAAATCAGGTCGTAGTCGGCTGCTAGAAAAAAGTTTAGGGCTGTTGTTCCGTCTTGCGCCAAGTCCACAGCGTAACCTGCTTCACCTAATCCCTGATACAGGAATTGGGCAATGTCAGGTTCATCTTCTACCACTAAAACTCGCATTTAAAGGTCGGTCACATCAAAAACCTTAATCATCTCTATCCTTCATTTATACTCCACCGTTCCAAGTAGCACTCAATCATTAACCCTCAGTTGCCGCAGGCGCTACCCTCTGGCGTTGCATCAGGGTAAAATGTGCGGATTGCAGCCTCTTTCTTCACAAAGACAGCTTGAAAAGGTGCAGCCGCTGGATCAGAAACCGTCAAGAGACAGGCTGCGGTAGGTTGACCTGCTGGTGGGTTAAAAAGCTTAAAAGCTTTGGTTGCGTTAATCAGAATTTCTTGAGCACTGAGCACATAGGCATATCCTTTGATCGGAGCCTCTGCAATTTTTACATTTCCCTGAACTACTCTGGCTCCAAAAGTATAAATTGCGCCATCTACCACCTCCTGTTTTGTAGCGCTGCTCATGAAGCGTCCAGCCTTAATGCCAGATTGATTCTGAAGCTGCAAGTACCGCCCATAAAAATGTAGCCCATCTAAAACTGCTACATTACTTCCTGCTTTGCTGCCTTTTTCGCCGCATAGAATATGCTTAAACCCACGCTGGGCAAACCAGATCTGCACTAAGTCGTCCGTAAACGCAGTATCGCCACTCCGATTCGGTTTGAGCGCCCCTCCTGCGACAGCTTTAAGCTTGCTAAAGACATCAGGAAAGTCCTTCAATAGCGTTCTAAAACTCTGTTCATTCACGGGCGCGTCAAATCCAGCACCGCACATCGCCAGAACTCTCTGATCAAATTTCTCTAGTTGCGGCGGCGGCGGGGTAATGTCTTTCTGCCCCCCTACCGGAAAATCGACAGGGATGGGGTTATTGGTATTGTCGAAAAAGGGTAGAAGCGTGGTGTTCCCAGAACCAGGAACAGAAGACCCACTCGCTTGGAAATTACCGCAACCGCTTCTCACCCAGCGCTGATTAGGCATAGCGCCTGAAATTTTGAGCAGGATATGGGTACGTGCTGGTGAATTGAAGCCAACGGTACCGTAAGTATTGCCCACCACGAGCATCACATTTCCTGGATTGTCACCCTCAATTTTTTTGGGTGCAGGACATGCCTGAGTGGCACGTAGGGTTCCAGCAGGTGGAACTTGAGCTTCGACGGACTGTATTAAGAGTGGAACAAGAATGCCAGCCGAGAGCAAGATTAGGCTTGTTCCTAGATTG
>JANNDV010000005.1:0-4416 GCA_031387975.1 Acaryochloridaceae cyanobacterium OTE_75_metabat_521
TGACCGTCACCCAATTCGAGCGCCTCTACCTCCCCTCTGGGGACTGCTACCTAGAACCCCATTTCAGACTGGCAGACTTGACCACCTACCGAGAGGGCGGCCCTGCCGAATGGTTTATTGCGCCGCATTCTGTAGAACAGCTTCAGGCCAGTGTTCAGTGGGCTTCTACCAAAGGGCTGCCCATTACGGTGCTGGGCGCAGGCTCCAATCTGCTGATTAGCGATCATGGGTTGCTCGGCCTAGTCATTTCAACCCGCCATCTTCGAGAGCAGACTTTTTTTGAAAAAGCAGAACGCATTACCGTCGCCGCAGGTAAGCCCTTACCTCGCCTCTGCTGGCAGTTAGCAAAACAAGGCTGGGCTGGGCTAGAGTGGGCCGTTGGCGTTCCTGGCACTATTGGGGGCGCAGTGGTCATGAATGCGGGTGCCCACGGAGAATCCATCTCTGACTCACTCATAGAAGCACTTATTCTCAAACCAGACGGAACGCAACAAGCGCTCTCCAACGCCGAGCTTAACTATGGCTATCGTTCTTCAATCCTTCAGGGAAGTCAAAACATTGTTCTTTGCGCAACGTTTGCCCTTAAAGCAAAACAAGATATTGAGAGTGTACAAGCGACCACAGAATCACACCTCAACCATCGGCTCACCACCCAACCCTACGAACTCCCCAGTTGTGGCAGCGTATTTCGCAACCCACTGCCCAAAACCGCAGGCTGGCTGATTGAAGACTCTGGCCTAAAAGGATTTACAATTGGCGGCGCTCAAGTTTCACCAAAACACGCAAATTTTATCGTCAATCTAGGGGGAGCAAAGGCTTCCGACATTTACAACCTCATCTTTCATGTCCAAACCAAGATTGAAGCGCGTTGGGCATTAAAGCTACATCCTGAAGTTAAGATTTTAGGGAATTTTGATTAAACGGCTTGCGCAAGTATCATAGAACCAGAGCCTGGACAAAAGTCTGTTGTGCTCAATAACGCTTAAGATTGACATCTAACCCCATTTAAAGACAACGAACTATGTCACAAGGACAGGGATTTGGATTTGGCCTCGGCAAGATGAAAGAACTTGCTGATGCAATTAAGAAGGCTCAAAAGGTTCAAGAAGGCGCTAAGCAGCTCCAAGAAGATCTTGAACAAATGGAAATCGAAGGCGAATCCGGCGGCGGACTCGTTAAGGTTGTCATGAGCGGAAACCAAGAACCGATTCGGGTCGAAATTTCTGAGCAAGCCTATGGCGAAGGACTAGAAGTTCTGACAGATCTTGTCGCTGCCGCCATGAAAGATGCTTACGTCAAGTCCACAGACACGATGCGCGTAAGAATGGAAGACCTGACGGCCGGTCTTAACTTGCCAGGACTAACGGGTTAATCACCGACCGAGAGTCAAGAGTTATTGCACCCAAACGGCTCAAATCTAGCTGAGGTTTATTCTCCTACTCCGTAAAAAACGGTTGAGCCAGTTTGACAGAGTGGTGCATAGCTCGGTATAGTTATCATCTGGAAGAAAAAACAGTAATCTGTAAGATAAGCTAGTAGTCTCAACCCATGCCCACAATTCAGCAACTTATCCGTAGCGAACGCGAAAAAGCGATCAAGAAAACAAAGTCACCCGCGCTTAAGAGCTGCCCGCAGCGCCGTGGTGTGTGTACTCGTGTCTATACGACAACGCCCAAAAAGCCTAACTCAGCGTTGCGCAAAGTTGCCAGGGTTCGGTTGACATCGGGCTTTGAAGTAACAGCTTATATTCCTGGGATCGGGCACAACCTTCAAGAACACTCTGTCGTAATGATCCGTGGTGGACGAGTCAAAGACCTCCCAGGCGTTCGTTATCACATCATTCGCGGAACCTTAGATACGTCTGGCGTTAAGGATCGCAAGCAAGGCCGCTCTAAGTACGGAGCAAAGCGTCCTAAGGCCGCAAAATAATTCTGTTTTTCGTCCAGCACTTTAACTTTTGTAAGTTCTTAAGTGACCTGATTCGGTTGGTTTCATCCTCTGAATCTCTGTGACTAAACATTTCATGCTTGCGTTCGTTCTGAAGATTAATCTCAAGCATTTTAATTTTTGTAATATTACCTGTAGATACAAACTGAAGGTCGTCCATGTCTCGTCGTAACCGTGCCCCAAAGCGTCCCGTTCCTCCTGATCCGGTCTACAACAGCCGATTGATCAACATGGCGATTCGTCGCATCATGTATAGCGGCAAAAAGTCAGTCGCTTCAGGTCTTCTTTATGATTCCCTGAAGGTCATTGAGGAACGTACAGGGCAAGATCCCTTAGAAGTTTTTGAAAATGCGGTTCGCAAAGCAACTCCCCTAGTGGAAGTAAAAGCGCGCCGAGTGGGTGGGGCAACCTATCAAGTCCCGATGGAAGTTCGGACTGAGCGAGGCGTTGCGCTAGCACTGCGTTGGATTATTCAATATTCTCGCGCCCGCGCGGGTCGCTCGATGGTTGCCAAGCTTGCCAATGAGCTAATGGACGCGGCAAATGATACGGGTGGCGCAATTCGTAAGCGTGAAGAAACTCACAGAATGGCAGAGGCCAACAAAGCCTTTGCACACTATCGCTACTAATTACTGCGGTATTGATGGATAGATTAGAATGAAAGTTCTGGTTCCTTGGTGTAAATTCTATTTGCCAAGTATTTAGGAGGTAGAGGTGGCTCGTTCAATCCCGTTAGAAAAAGTTCGCAATATTGGTATTGCGGCTCATATCGATGCGGGGAAAACAACGACGACCGAGCGCATCCTCTACTACTCTGGCGTGGTTCACAAAATTGGTGAAGTCCACGATGGCAACACCGTGACGGATTGGATGGAGCAGGAGCGTGAGCGGGGTATCACCATCACCGCTGCTGCCATTACCACAAGCTGGAAAGGTCATCAGATCAACATTATTGATACACCAGGACACGTAGATTTCACCATTGAAGTCGAGCGCTCCATGAGGGTGCTGGATGGCGTGATTGCGGTCTTTTGCTCTGTGGGCGGGGTGCAGCCCCAATCAGAGACGGTGTGGCGGCAGGCAGATCGCTATAAAGTACCCCGCATTGTCTTTGTAAATAAGATGGATCGAACGGGTGCCGATTTTTATCGGGTTTATGGACAAATCCGCGATCGCATGAGAGCAAATGCGGTACCCATTCAAATCCCCATCGGTCAAGAGAGCGACCTCCGTGGCATTGTTGATCTCGTTAAAATGCGGGCGTACATCTATAACGATGACGTTGGCAATGATATTTCAGAAATAGACATCCCAGAAGAAGTCAAAGAAAACGCGGATAAGTTTCGGCTTAAGCTCATCGAATCCGTTGCCGAAACCAATGATGCCCTGACCGAAAAATATCTGGAAGGGGAAGCACTAACGGAAGCGGAAATTCGAACTGCATTAAGAACAGGAACCATTAACGGCACCATTGTTCCCATGTTGTGTGGTTCGGCCTTTAAAAATAAAGGTGTTCAGCTGTTGCTGGATGCTGTGCTTGATTACTTGCCCTCCCCGCTTGAAATTCCTGCTGTGGTTGGGATGTTGGAGGATGGGACTGAGGCTTTTCGTCATGCAGATGACGAAGAACCGCTATCGGCGCTTGCCTTTAAGATTATGGCTGACCCCTATGGTCGGCTGACATTTGTTCGTATTTATTCAGGGATTCTCAAAAAAGGCAGCTACGTTCTAAACTCTTCTAAGAATAAAAAAGAGCGGATTTCTCGCCTGATTGTACTTAAGGCAGATGACCGTATTGAAGTAGATGAGCTGCGGGCAGGAGATTTGGGTGCAGCCCTTGGACTCAAAGATACCTATACGGGCGATACCCTCAGTGACGATCATAATCCAATCATTTTAGAATCCCTTTTTATTCCTGAGCCTGTTATTTCGGTGGCAGTGGAGCCACGAACAAAACAGGATATGGAAAAGCTGTCGAAGGCGCTCCAGTCTCTTTCAGAAGAAGATCCTACCTTTCGGGTCAGCGTTGATTCTGAGACGAATCAAACTGTGATTGCCGGAATGGGTGAGCTACACCTTGAAATCTTGATTGATCGGATGCTGCGAGAGTTTAAGGTAGAAGCCAATGTGGGCGCGCCCCAAGTGGCCTACCGCGAAACCATCCGTAAGGCCGTGAGAGCTGAAGGAAAATTTATTCGGCAAAGTGGTGGCAAAGGCCAGTACGGTCACGTTGTAATTGAAGTAGAGCCAGGCGAAGTTGGCTCTGGATTTGAGTTTGTGTCTAAAATTGTAGGAGGTACGGTTCCAAAAGAATACATTAACCCCGCCGCTCAGGGTATGAAAGAAGCCTGCGAGTCTGGTATTCTGGCGGGCTACCCCTTGATTGATGTCAAGGCAACCATGGTGGATGGTTCTTACCACGATGTAGACTCTTCTGAGATGGCCTTTAAGATCGCAGGATCTATGGCG
>JANNDV010000035.1:0-55397 GCA_031387975.1 Acaryochloridaceae cyanobacterium OTE_75_metabat_521
AAAGCTGGAGTGGTTGTAGGCATCACCTAAAATCAAATCCTTTGCGCCCACGAGTGCCGTAATGGTGCCTAGGTTCGCCGTATAGCCAGAGCTGAACACGATCGCATCTTCTGTCTGCTTCCACTGGGCGATCGCCGTTTCTAGTGCTTGATGGATCAGGCGCTGACCACTCATAAGCCGAGATCCGGTACTGCCCGTCCCGTAGTGCAGGATGGCTTCAATGGCAGCCTGCTTAAGTCGCCCATCCCCGGCCAGCCCAAGATAGTCGTTGCTGGCAAAATTCAGCATTGGCTGACCCTCTAGCTCCACCACTGAGCCAGCCTGAGATGTAATGGCTCTCACCTTTCGATACCAGTGGGCGCGGTGAATGGCGGTTAAAGAATCGTCAATCCAGTCATAGGGCGTTGGAGAAAACGGCACAGTCATTCTGATCAGAAAGAACGCCAAAAAGAACGGTCATAAAACTGGAGCCGTCCGTAGCCAATAAACTGATCTCGCACCTTTTCTCCGGCTGGTGCGGTGGTGACACCAAACAAATACACGCCACCTGTACGCGGATTGGTATAGGGTCGCAGCCCAATGGTGACAGTGGAGCCTGGAGGAATGGGCGGGTTAAACGTTAAGTCAAGAGTATCTGACGTGGGGTTGATAGATTCGATGGCGGTGGTTTGCGTGCGATCGCCGTTCAGATAGGCATCGGTACGCTTCAGGTTAAACTCGACTGTTTCTAGTCCTTGCTCTTGCCGCAATATCACCCGACCGAGGGGTTCGCTGGCATCTTCGGGCACTTGGAGCGTAAACCAATAGGTTGCACCCCAGGCATAGGCTTGGTTATCGGTGGTAGAGACTTTGCCTAGGCGGGGTACCCCTGCAAACTGAACCGTACCGTCAGAGAACCGAACGGCGATCGCAGGGATGCTCACCAAACTCATGCCCAACATCCCTCCGGCGATGGCTGACAGCCATCGCCGACCGTGATTTCGCACTATTTTTTGGGTCAAACTCAGCTTCATTAGAATTCCCCTTGAATCAGAAGCCTATCCTAAACAGACTCGGAACTGCCGCCTTGACTTAACTCAGCTCGCAACACCGCCAATTGCGTCGTCAACTCCCGCAGCTCCCGCTCTAGCGTGAGGTCAATCGACGACGTTGTCGAAGAAGGCGCGTAACTGCCAGAAGGTGCAGCAGATGGGTTAGCGCTGTACTGAGTCACAACACTATCAACAAACTTACGGGCTTCACCCTCTGCCACAGCGCCTTTTTCTGCCAGCGTCTCAGCAAAGGCATTGGGGTTTGCCTGCATCTGCGCAAGGTTTTCTTCTCGCCTGAGTGGATCTTGAATTGATTCCACTAGAGATGTAGAGGCTCCCAACGTAATCCGAAAGCCTTTCTTCAACAAATCAATTGCCGTATCTGAATTCATCGCAGCATCCTCACTAAGCCTGATACCCTTAGGTTAATCATTTTCCATATCCTCTAACAACTCCATGCGCGATCTCTATGTTTCGTGGGATGACTATCACCACGCTATTGAAGCTTTAGCCATTGCTGTTCACCAGTCTGACTGGAAATTCAATCAAATTGTATGCCTTGCCAAAGGCGGTCTGCGAATCGGAGATACGTTTTCTAGACTCTTTGACCTCCCCCTTGCCATTTTGTCCGCGTCTTCTTACGGCGGGCCTAATAATCAGGTGCGTGGCTCTGTTACCTTTGGGCGCGACCTAACCATGACCACGCCTAATCTCGGCAACCGCGTGTTGGTGGTGGATGACCTGGTAGATTCTGGCATTACGCTCAAAAAGTCTTTGGTGTGGCTCGATCGCAAATACGGATTTTACATTGATGAAGTGCGGACGGCGGTACTGTGGTATAAAGATTGCTCTGAATTTGTCCCCGATTACTATATTAACTATCTGCCCGATAACCCCTGGATTCACCAGCCCTTTGAGCAATACGAACGGCTAACCCCTGCTGAGCTTGCGGCGCAAGCAAGCAAGTAAGTTTAAAGATGACCCCAAGCCTAGCGCTCCAGTGCAATGACGCTCATACTCCAGGGGGGAAGCGTGATCTGAACACCTGATTTAACTTGGCCTAATGTTCGACGGGTTGGCTCAACCCAGAATCCGTACTGAGACTGGTCGTACTCGGCTTTGCCGTAGGTGATCTGCTGACCCTTCCAAGATCCGGTAGTGCTACTGAGCTGAAGGGGAAGCTTGACGGCAGCTTTGAAATCCAAATTAAACAGCAGCACCCGATATCCCTTGCCTCGTGTGGCAGCATAGGCTCTGAGGCTCGGAAGGTTAGCGGAAATATTGGTTTGCAGCAAGCGCTCACGGGGTGCCGCAAACTCCCCAAATAGGGCGGCGGCGTGGGCAGTGGGAAATGCCGTCCCAAAGGGAATGACGGGCACACTGCGGCTACAGCTCGGGCTATTGCTGGGCAGCCCCAAACTAAAGAGAGAATAGGTTCCAAAATTTTGCCAGCCGTAAAGCTTAGGGTTAAAGTCCCCTGGCTCTAGCTTGGTTTGAGCGGGATGGGTGCAGTAGTCTTCAATCGTCTCCCACGGGAAGACACCCGCAAGCCCCAGTTCTGCGCCCTCGGCATACATCAGGCCGTGGTACAGCGCATTGGTAATCGAAAGGCTTTGCCGATTGGGTTTATTGGCAACGTTATTAAATTCGCCAATCAGGATGGGGACGGGGCGATTTCCCATTGCCTTCTGCAAATTCATCATCATCTGCCGAAACTGCGGGATAGCTTTGGTCAGCAGAAACTCATCGCTGCCGCCGTTGGGTTCTTGAGGGTAGTGGTGAACTTCTACAAAATCGTAGCGGGCGCGCTTAAGGACGGTTTGAGTCCAGCCATTAGGGTTGGGCGTGTCGTACTGGTTTACGACAACACCTACCTTTGCCTGGGGGTCTGCGGCCTTAATTCTGGGATAGAACGCATTGGCAACCTTAGCAGCGTAGGTTGCAGCATCGTGAGGCTTTTCGTTGAGATCCGTTGACCAGGAGCCAAAGACTTCATTGCCAACAGTCCAATAGGGCACACGGTAGCCTTTGGCTTTGGCCTCTGCAACCCATGCCGCTGCTTCTTTTGGGTCGCCGCCGCCATTGCCTGCGGTGTTGCTGCCGTAGTTGAGGGTAATGGCCACTTCCACTTGGGCGGGTTTGGCTAGGCGCTGCATAAAGCGATCAAAGGTGGAGTTGGGGTGGGCGTACCAGGGTGGGGTAAGCCGATGGGTGCGCCACTGATATTTATCAGATTCAGAACCTCCAGGCCAGCGAACGATTCGCGCTTTGGTTTGCCGCAGCATTTCAACCATGCCGGGTCGCATGGCGTCGTTGGTCACATGCAGATTCATGCCGACGGGATGGGGCGACAGTGGTAGGAGTGGGCGATCGGTGAGGACTGTGATGCCTTTTGCTGTGCTTTCAGGGGCTTTTGCTAGGGCGGATTCTGCTGAAGATGAGAGAGAGGGTGGGCGAGTGCAGCTCCAAAACCCTACCAGGAGGGGGGCACACAGTAGGGGCAAAGCCTGGATCTTAGATTTAGAATGGGGGCATAATTTCATTTATCTAATCCAGAAAGCCTTGCAGAACAATCAAGGGGATGATTGATTAGGGTATCTCATCACGCTTTTGATTTTACAGGGAATGTAGCAAGAAGCTGTGTAGACCGTTGGCTGATGAGGGAAAGAATTTCTCAAGTCCTAGAGAAACAGTGGGATACTGTCATAGTTTCAATTTCGTCAAACAAACCTATGGCAAAGTTATCAGAACAAACCTTGAGCAGTTTGTTCGACTTACAGAGAAAGTTGGTGATAGGAATAGATTCAGCAACGGCTTCTGAAGCTGATTTCCTGGCTCAATTTGGAGAGACAGACGCTACACTTTCCGATCTAGACCAGCTTCAAAATGTAAGATTGCGGCTCACGGATCCTTATTCCCGACTTTGCACGTTGTTATTGAGGGTGGCTGAATTTCAACCCATTGCTCCGGCTGTTATGCTTAACTTATTGGCTCAGACTATTGAGGAGGGGCAAGCTGCTGTCGATGCAGCCCAGGCAAGTGTTCTAGAAATTAGGAGGGATTGGGATCTGTGATAAATAATGAGGCCAAAATACCCGATCTAGAGACAAGGCAACGGCATGTGACTAACACACAAGCGGCTTGCCAAAAGCTGGAGGCGTTTACTTTAGCGTTGGATGATTTAATTGCTCAGCTAGAAGCAGAAATGCATCTACAGTCGCGCCGTGTAAACGCGCGTTAGCCTTCAAAATGTAAAGAACTTAATGGAAAAGGAGATCGCAATCCCCTTCTCTATAATCTGGGGCGATCGCCCACCTCAGCAAAGACTGCGATCGCAATAATTTCTCTGCACCTCGCTCAATCCAGACTTGCTGAAATCATCCTACTTTCCGAGCCATTGCGCTGCCCAATTCTAGACAGAACACTCCTAGAACAGCGCTTCCGCTCCAGTAAATTAGAGATTTTCCCCAGTGCCCGCTATGGAGGAGAGTCGTTGTATCCAAGGCATAGGTTGAAAAGGTGGTGTACGCCCCCAGAAACCCTACCGCAACCAAAGCTCTTAAATCTGGAGACGCAATCGCCCGTGCCAGCGTAAAGGTGGCAAAAAAACCCATCACCAAAGCCCCAGATAGGTTGATGATTAACGTACCGAAAGGAAACCCCGCCCCAAACCACTGGAGACACCATCGCGTGAGGTAGTAGCGGCTGAGGGCACCTGGCACAGCTCCTAGGGCGATCGCCATCGGAATCCGCAGTTCTGGGTCAATGGCACCCAGCCCCGCCTGCATTTGACCCAGACTATTGAGTAGCACCCCCAACACCTTTGTTATCATCACCACGCTCCCAGCAAAAATTGGCACTCTTGGGCATAGCATACCGAATGTCGCTGTTTTCTAAGCCATCGCCGAGCCTAGACCAAGCCACCGATCTTATGGGGGCAAACAGAGCGCTAAACTGAAAGACAGCATTTAATAACATTGAGCCATGATCAGGGCTGTCCAGGATTTGAAACCATGCCGCTAAAAGTCGTTTTGTTTGACTTTAACGGCGTCATTTTAGACGATGAATCCATTCACGAACAGCTCATTCAAGACGTGATGCTGACGGAGAACGTTCGCATTACAGCCGAAGACTTTCAGAAGTTTGGCCTAGGTCGTAGCGATCGCGCCTGTTTCCAAGATTTATTTAACGCGCGGGGTCGGGTCGTAGATCCCGATTACATCACCAAACTGCTCAACCAAAAGGCGATCGCCTACCAGCAGCAGCTTCAGACATTAGAAACGCTTCCGCTCTATCCTGGCGTTGAAACCCTAATCAAATCTTTACAAGATAGCCAGATTAAACTCGGCATCGTGAGTGGTGCCCTGCGGGCTGAAATTGAGTGGGTGCTAGAGAAGGCAAATCTACAAGATGCCTTTGATTTGGTTATAGCAGCAGAAGATATCTCCACCAGCAAACCGTCCCCCGAGGGCTATAAAACGGCGATCGCCCAGTTCAACAGCCGTTACCCAGACCTAAATCTACGCCCCAAACACTGTCTTGCCATTGAAGACAGCTTCCCTGGCCTAGCATCTGCCCAAAATGCTCAGATTCCTGTGGTGGGGGTGGCGCATACCTATCCCTTTCATATGATGCAGCGCCGCTCTAACTGGGCCGTAGACTATCTAGATCAGCTTGAGGTACCGCGCTTAATTCAGCTTTTTGAGAATGGCAAAGAATCTAGTAGTACGTACTCTGAGGCACCCGTCCCGGCTCCACAGCATGGATAAAACAGCAGCCAGACATCGGCCAATATTTTTGATACAGCGCCTCCTTAGGGCAACCCCAGCCAAGCTGAAGCGTAATTTCTAAGGCTCCAGGATATTCCAGCTTATGCAGATACGCCCATTCAGAACGCTGAGACTGGATTTCGATTTGGGGCGAACTCACAGGGCTATGGGGAATATGCTTCGCCTGATGGCAATAGGTTTCCATCCCTTGGGCAAGCTGCTGCCAAAAATTTAGAATAGGGCGCTTATGAGACGCTAAAATTTCGAGGTCTTGCGGCAGCGCAATCAGATGATCATCCACTTCTGGATACTCAAGAGAAACGTCCTTTACCGTAAATTTACGCCACAATAACCCAGACACCCGATGCTTGCGCTGATACTCGTGCACAGCATCTCGGAAGTCGCAGTAGGCCGTAAATTTTTGCACCCCTTCGGCATTGACAAAGGGTTCTACAACCGGATGAAAGCGAGTGGTAGAGGCCGTCAAGCTGAGGCGATCGCCCCGCAGACATGCCTCACGCTCCTGAGCGAGGATCTGCGCTAAATCTTGGGTGGTATAGATCTGAGCCATTGACCGTGACCTCACAAACCCTCAAGAACTCCACGGGTCTAGAATCTCTATCCGCCATGATAGTGCCTGTTTTAGGTTTTGCTGTCATTCAGCCCACCCTAAAACAATAGGGGCGATCGCATTTTCTATCTCTCAAGCAATCTCTCAAGCAATCTCTAAAGCAAAGGCGTAAGACGAGCAACAAGCTGCTCTGGAGGCAGCACACCTTCAATTCGCTCCACAGGTTGACCCTGCTTGAATAACACTAAAGTAGGCAGCGCATGAATTCCGTATTGACTGGCAAGATCTGGGTAGCGATCGGTGTCAATTTTGACAATCTGAAGCTTACCTCTCAACAAAGCCTGGACTTGGTCTAAGATAGGCACCAACATCCGGCAGGGGCCACACCAAGTGGCATAGAAATCAACCAGTAGGGGTTTATCAGCAGACGCAATCAAATCTTCAAAACTCGTGAACTCTTTTTGGACAGACATGACAATAGACTCCTGGGCAGAACTGACTTAACACAAGCGCTCTTTTCAATTGTGAATCAGATTGTCCAGGAAGAATAGAAAGCGCTTCAATAATTTAGACCGAGATTACGCTAACCCACAACCATCATAAAAACCCAACGCTTCCTTCTTAGCGCAAGCCAGTTCCGCACCGTCTACAAAATTGGGCATCTTGGTCATGGAAGGCAAGCCCACACCCAGGACACATCACCTCAGTCTGGGTACCGCTTTTGACCAGCCGCCGCACCAAATCGCCAACCTGCCAGGGGATTAGCGCCACACCCGTCACAATCATCAGAACCGTCAAGAACTTCCCGGTCTCGGTGATGGGGGTGACATCCCCAAATCCAACGGTGGTCATGGTGACAACCGAAAAATAAAAGGCATCCAAAAAGGTTGCAAACTCTTTTGCATTCACCAGGTGCTCTGCCTGGTAAATCAAACCAGAATAGACAAAGACAATCGCAAAGAGCGTAAACAAAATTCGCAGAAAAATCGGAGCATCTTCAGACCGGACATTGCCCCAGAGCGTCTTATTTTCTAAAAACCGAATCAGTCTTAGAATGCGGAACCATCGAAAAATGCGGAGAAAGCCAACGTCGCTTAGCCCAATCACAAACGGGGCGATCGTTACTAAGTCAATGATGGAATAGACATTAAACACAAAGCGAAGACGGTTTTCGGCGCACCACAGCCTAAGGACATACTCAACCACAAAAATCCAAAGGACTGCGGTATTGAGCGCATCCAGAAATCCCCGAACCTGCTCCGGCAGCGGGTAGGTTTGGGCAATAAATACCCCAACCGATATCAGAACCAGTAGGGTGATAATGACATCGATCGCAACCCCTAAAGGCGTTTGGATATCGTCTAGATAAAACCCAACGGTGGCACGTAACTGTGCCAGTCGAGTCAAAAAAGATGGGGGTGGAGAGACTTCACGCATGGGCACTTGCCTTTGACCGAGGCTCTATCCCACTGTACCGCTCTAGATAAGAGACGCTGTTTGGCGCTGGCTAAAACCAAAGCCGAAAGGCACTCTGCCGTACGCGCTGGATTAACCCTCGCACCAAGCCATTGCTAATCACAGTCAACGGCCCCGCCATAATAAGCGCCTTCACTTCAGAACGGGTAATTTTGACATTCCCGCCTTTTTTCAGCATGGCGGTGGATTGGGTGATGTCTCGCAGCGTTGCGTAGGCAAACATCAATGGCAAAATGCAGAATAGGCGAATGGCAAGAGAAGCACGGGGCAAACTGGTGAGATAATCCGCAGACTTATCAAGATCTGTCCAGGCGAGCGCCACCAGAGACTTGATTGCAGCATGGTTTTGCTCAAGATAGTTGGGGTCTAACAGCATTTCATGGCTGCTGCCGTGAGCCTGTAGCGCATCTTGAGGGATATAAATGGCATTCTCTTCTTCTGCATCCCAAGCAATGTCCTTGAGGATATTGACCGTTTGGAGCGCCTCACCAAACTCGGCACAGGTCTTGCGCAAGAGCTGATAGTTTTCGCGGCTGACAAACGGGGAATGCTCATACCAAAGATCGGTAAGTAGGTAGCCCACGGTACCCGCCACGTAGTAGCAGTATTCCTTGTATTCTTCTAGGGTCTGAATCCGCAGGCCGTTAGGGTAGAGGTTTACAAACTTCTTCATGCCCGCAATCATTTCGGTCAGCCAGTGCTGAAGCGTTTGCTGAGACTGAAGAGGCAGGCTGCGATATAGGGTAAAGACCTGATGGGTTTGGTGAACCAACTCTAAGTGCGCCGGATCTCCGCTCACAGACTGGGTAAGCTGGGCGTAGCGATCTGCTAAAGATGAATCTTCAAAACAGTTGATAAGCTGATCGAGCAAGGCAGATTTAGCCGCCACCGATGCCTTGGGATCATCTTCGATGGTGTCTGCAATCCGCGCCAGTAGGTAGCCGCACAGCACAGAGCGACCCAGTTGACCTGGCAAAAACCGAATGCTGATCGCAAAGGTACGAGAAACCTGCGGCAGAATTTCTTGACAAAATCGATCCACTTCCCGCTGATCAAGGGGAGACTCTAGGGCAATTTGAACCATACACGCTCACTCCTGCGCTACACCAAACACAACGCGTTCCACCACACTCATTTAGCCCATTGAGACCCAATAAGGTTTCAAAGTTCTTCACGTTCAGAATTAAATTTCTGCCATAAATGGCTCAGAACCGTTAAATCGGCTCCAGAGCATTTATGCCGACTCTCCGAGGAAGATACCATACGCGAATGCTAATTTGCTCATTTTTTGTGACAGCAATGCAAACTGTCTGGCTTTTTATGGTAAACATTTTGCCTCTAGGTTTTTGGTTTAGGATACATACTTTTGTCTAAGGAGTCTTATGCCCTGTCCCGTTAACGCAATTTTTGTCCCCCGAGGTGCGGAGTTTAAAGCGGTTGAGCGGGGGTTAAAGCGCAGCGGTTCGTTAGATTCCGTTTTGCTTTATGCCACACCCATGGGGCCTCAGCCAACCCAGCAATTTTTGCAGCAGTGGCTCCAAACAGAGCGCAAAAACCTGGGCAGCGCTCCATCTGTTTTATTAGTGGGGCTTTGTGGCAGTTTAACGACTCGGCTTAGTGTGGGCGATCGCCTCCTCTACCAAAGCTGTATTGACGGGAGGGTTTCCCCATCCGTTCCACCTCTCAACTGTGATGTGTCTCTACTCAAGACTTTACAGGAGCGCCTTGACCCATCGGTGATGGAGGTCACAGGGTTAATGTGCGATCGCCTGGTGCATTTAGCAGCACAAAAAGCTGCTCTTGCCCAGCGCTTTAGCGCCGAGGTGGTCGATATGGAAGGCTATGCCTTCTTAGCGGCACTGCAAGCCACAGATATTGCCGTGGGGATGCTGCGGGTGGTCAGCGATGGTGCCCAGCATGACGTGCCGGACTTAGCCGCTGCTATGACAGAAGCAGGAGAACTGAAGCCCCTAGCACTCGCCAGCAGCATGATTCGTCAACCCCGTAGAGCGCTGCGCCTGATCCAAGGTTCTTTGGCGGGGCTGAAGCAGCTTGAAGGGGCGATCGCGCAACTCTGCGGCGATCGCTAGAGCATTGCTAAATCAGCTCTAGATAAGGTCGCGCCAAGAAGTAGCTGGCGATCGATTTAGCATCAATGGCATCACCGCGATGAATAGCAGCCTCAAAATCAGCAGGAGTCATGAGGATCACTTCAATGTCTTCGTCTTCGTCTTGAGCAGGCGGGGTTTCAAGGCGCTCTAGATCTTGGGCGAGGTAGGCATAGATCAGCTCATCAGAGTACCCTGGCGCAAGGGGAAATTGGCCTAAATTAGTCCAGCGGTGGGCGAGGTAGCCCGTCTCTTCTTGAATTTCGCGCTGAATGGTGAGAAAGGGATCTTCGTTCACCTCGACCGTACCCGCCGGAAATTCTAAGAGCCTTCCCTGCATCGCAAAGCGATACTGCTTAACCAGCACCAGTTCGCCATCTGCCGTGACGGGCACCGCTAAGGCACCCCCGGGATGGCGAATATAAGACCAGTCGCCGACAACGCCATTGGGCAACCGCAGTCGATTCGTCTCAAAGCTAAATTTACGGCTGCGAACTAAAATTTGTGGCTCGATGAGTTCAAAGGGTTCTAGGGGTGCTGGGTTCATGAGGGCGGTATTAACGAAACTCCGGTACAGTCTACTTGATCAACATGCTGCCGAATGGTCAGGCCAGAAACGGGATGCACCCAGTCTGGCAACAGCTCAGCCAGGGGTACCAAAACAAAGGCGCGTTCTGTCATACGGGGGTGGGGCAAACTGAGTTCTGGCGTTTCTAGCACGATGGAATTGTAAAGCAATAGATCGAGGTCAAGGGTGCGAGGTCCCCAGTGTTCAGTACGCTGGCGACCAAACTGCTGCTCGAGGGTCATGAGGAGCTGGAGTAAATCTTGGGGCGATCGCCGTGTTTCGATTACCACACACCCATTCACATAGTCTGGCTGAGCGGGGCCAATGGCGATCGTCTTGTACCACTGCGATTGCGCCACTAGGGTGGTGGTGGCTTCGTGGGATAAAACCTCTACCGCACCCGTTACCATCGCCAGCGGATTGCCCAAATTGCTGCCCAAGGCAATGGCGGCGATCGCCGTTGAATTATAGGTTGCAGCCATGGCAAAGATGCCTCAATTGGGGAGCCATTTTAAGGAAGATAAAGTAGACGAACCTTCAGAATATATACTGTAAAAGCAAGCGAAGCTGTCTCAAGTGACAGACGCATCATCATTTTTCCTAAGCTTTGCTTTAGACCTCCCATTTACGACATCCCTTTTACTGAGTTTGACTCAATCACCCGTGACGTTACAGAACATCTTTAAGTCCGCTCATCCCATTATTGGGGTCGTCCATCTTTTGCCGTTACCCACCTCTCCTCGGTGGGGTGGTAGCTTAAAGTCGGTGATGGATCGGGCAGAGCAGGAGGCGGCGGCGTTAGCGGCGGGGGGCGTAGATGGTCTGATTATTGAGAATTTCTTTGACGCACCCTTCGCTAAAGATCAGGTTGATCCGGTGGTGGTTAGCGCCATGAGCCTGATTGTGCAGCGCATTATGACCCTGGTGCCGTTACCCGTGGGCATTAATGTGCTGCGAAATGACGCGAAGAGTGCCATGGCGATCGCCACTTGTGTGGGCGCACAGTTTATCCGCGTCAACGTCTTAACGGGCGTCATGGCAACCGATCAGGGGTTAATCGAAGGGCAGGCTCATCAGCTTTTACGCTACCGCCGCGAACTCGGCAGCGACGTAAAAATTTTGGCAGATGTATTGGTAAAGCACGCCCGTCCCTTGGGTTCCCCGAACCTCACCACAGCAGTACAGGAAACCATTGAGCGCGGATTAGCCGACGGCATTATTTTGTCGGGTTGGTCAACAGGAAGTCCGCCTAGCTTTGAAGACCTAGAGCTAGCCATTGATGCCGCAAAGGGTGTACCTGTGTTTATTGGCAGTGGCGCAAGTTGGGAGAATATCCCCCATCTTATCCAGGCCGCCAATGGCGTCATTGTGGCGAGTTCCCTCAAGCGCGGGGGCAAAGTAGAACATCGGGTTGACCCCATTCGCGTCAGCCGCTTTGTAGAAGCGATGCGGCGCAGTGTAGCAAATCCAGAAAGCAGCGTTGCGCCCACTAAAGCTTCGGTGGCCTTGGGTTCTGAATCATAGCTTTAACGATACTTGAAGCGGTTCAGGCGTAAAGCTTTTTACTGCCGCCACCCTATGCGTGAGCGCGTAGCCAATCCTGTAAATCTGAAGGTTGCGAGAAATCAAGTAAAGCTTCGCCCAGTGCTTCTAATTGTGGTGAGGAGAAGGCTTGGATCTGCGAACGACTCTCGTCGCGCTTGCGCTTCGCAGTCCTGGGGATAGTTCGCCGATACGTCGAGAGAGAAGACGAAGAACAAGTCTAGATTCACCCGCTTGCTCGCCCACCTGTTCACCCTCTTGAAAAGCTTCTTGATAAACTCTGGTTCGTTTCAATTCGCTGACGCTAAACATCGCTTCAATTACCTCACGACTCAGTTCTGGAAATTTGTTTTCACTGGGGAAAGGTTATAAATGCCTAAATTATTTCAATGCCAAGCGCGATCGCACAAAGTCATCCAGCCTTTCCATGCCTTTGCGAATGGTATCCATATCTGTAGCGTAGGAAATCCGAATCGCGTCATCGGCACCAAAGGCAATGCCTGGAACCGCCGCCACTTGATGAGAGGCTAATAGCGCGTCACAAAACGCCATCGAACTCATCCCCGTTTGGCGAATGCTGGGGAACATATAAAATGCGCCATCGGGTTGAGGACACTGCAACCCTGGAATGGCATTGAGGTAGTCAAGCATGACGGTGCGTCGCGCAGCAAAGGCATGGAGCATCTCTGTCACGCAGTCTTGGGAGCCTTCTAGGGCTGCGATCGCCCCGTACTGCGCAAAGGTACATACATTAGAGGTGCTGTGGCTTTGCAGCCGCGTTATCGCCTTAATTTCATCGAGCGGCCCCGCGACATAGCCCACCCGCCATCCGGTCATAGAATAGGTTTTGGCAAACCCGTTACAGACAAAAGTACGCTCAAAGAGTTCTTGACCGAGTGCCGCAATGCTGAGATGTTCTGCGTTATCGTAAAGGGCCTTTTCATAGATTTCGTCAGAGATCACCCAAACATTACTTTCTAGAATCACCTTTGCCAATGCCCGAATTTCCGCAGGTGTATACACAACGCCCGTGGGGTTTGACGGGGAATTGAGGACAAAAAACTTGGTGCGAGGCGTAATCGCCTGCTGGAGCTGGCTGGGGGTAATCTTAAAATTTGCGCTGAGATCGGTCTGCACAATGACGGGAACCCCAGAGGCCAACTTCACCATTTCGGGGTAGCTCAGCCAATAGGGAGCTGGAATAATCACCTCATCACCAGGATCTAAAAATGCCTGAAAAATGTTGTACAGGCCATGCTTGCCGCCGTTTGTAACAATCACATTTTCGGCTTTGTAAGCCAACTGATTATCACGATAGAGCTTACGGGCGATCGCCTCTCGTAAAGTTGCCTCCCCCGCCGCTGCGCCATACTTCGTCTTGCCTTCATCTAAGGCTTTTTTCGCCGCTTCCTTGATATGGTCTGGGGTATCAAAATCTGGCTCACCCGCACCAAACCCTAGTACGTCTAGCCCATCAGCCTTCATCGCCTTGGCCTTTGCGGCGATCGCCAACGTCATCGAAGCCGGAACCTGAGCGATCCGTGCGGCCAGTTTCATTCCTTTACCTGTCATGCTGTAAACCAAAGCCCTTCCCTCAACGCATGTCGAGATCTTTCTAGTATTCCCAGCTCCCCAGCATGAAACCAGCTTGTCAGAAGCCCCCATATCTAAATGACCCTGACAAATGATTTCTAGCGCGTATTAAGCCGCAACAAACACTTTCAAAAACCCTATAACCGCATCCTACACCCCAAGGGCATGGCCTGGACAACGTTCTTTATAGAGATGCACAATTTTGTCTGTCACCTCCACTACACTCAGCCCGTCGGTCAAAATCTCAATGGCATCGGCGGCTTTTCGCAGGGGTGCAATGGCGCGCTGACTGTCTTTACGATCGCGTTCGGCAATGTCTTGAACCAGCTTTTCGTAGGTAATTTCAACGGTTCCGGCGGTTTGTAGCTCTTCGTAACGACGACGGGCGCGTTCTTCTACAGAGGCGGTCAGAAAAATTTTGAGTCCGGCTTCTGGAAAAATATGCGTCCCTATATCTCGACCTTCAGCAGCTACACCCCCAACCTGCGCGTAAGCCTGCTGCTGCTGACGCAAAATATCTCGTACCGCTGGCTGGGCGGCAAGGGTAGAAACATGAGCCGTCACTTCGAGCGAACGGATGGCCTGGGTGACATCTTGCCCATTCACTCTTACTTCTAAAGGGTCGCTGGGCTTGAGTTCGAGTTGGGCTTGGCTGACGAGATCGGCGATCGCCACTTCATCGTCTAGCAGCACACCTGACTGAAGCGCCAGCCACGTCATGGCGCGGTACATTGCCCCAGTATCGAGATGAATGAGTCCGAGTTCTTTTGCACAAAGGCGCGTGACGGTCGATTTGCCAGCACCTGCGGGGCCATCAATTGCCAGAATGGGCTTGCGGCTATCGAGCACGATGTTGTCAATGAGACGAGTGTTGCCGATATGGGCGGCGATCGCCACCATACCCACGGCATCAACCTGCGCCAAAGGCTCCAGCGTCTGCGGATCGACCACGTCTATATACTCCACCTGTACCCCTAATTCTTTAGCCACGGTTGTTTCAATCATCTTTAATAGTGAACTGCGATCTTTAACGCCTGTATTAAATAAAGCTTCAGCCTCCTTCAGCCCCTGAGAGAGCGCCAGTGCCTGCTGGGTTTGTGCCTTGCTCAAATACTGATTGCGTGAGCTGTAGGCCAAGCCATTAGGTTCGCGCACGATGGGGCAGGGCACAATAGTGGTTGCCACATTAAGATCTTGTACAAGCTGCTGAATAATGGCAAGCTGCTGGGCATCTTTGCGTCCAAAGTAGGCGCGATCAGGCTGTACTAAGTTAAGCAGTTTCAGCACGATGGTGGCAACGCCTTGGAAATGATTGGGACGCGATCGCCCACACAATCCTTCGGTTAAAGCGGTGGGCGGCACCACTTGGGTAATGGGGTGACTAGAGACTAAATCGGCGGCTTCGGGCACAAAAACGGCATCTACCCCACAGTCTTGGCAGAGGGCGAGGTCAGGTTCTAGGGTTCTAGGGTATTGGGTAAAGTCTTCGGCTGGCCCAAACTGAAGAGGGTTCACAAAAATGCTGACAATCACAACGGCATTTTCTTGTCTAGCCCGTTGAATTAAACTCCGGTGCCCCACATGGAGTGCGCCCATCGTAGGGACAAGGCCAATGTGCCCTAGTAAGCCTTCGTTGCTGCTGCTACTTTGCACGCCAAGTCGCTGCATTTGCAAAAAGCGACGAAGCCCCGCCACTGATTTTAGGACAGGGATGGGGGCTTGCATTGCGATACCTCAATTTCTCAATCTTTATAATACGCTCGTTTTTCGTTTAGGCAAGCTGGGCTGAGATGCTAGATAATTTGAGATAGCGCCATTCATTCTATGGGGTTCACTCACAATGACTGCCCTTACGCTAAATCTTGATTCCATTACTACCCTGACCCATGAGCAGTTTCGCAAACTCTGTCAGGATAACCGCGACATCCAGCTTGAACTCACCGCCCAAGGAGAACTGATTGTTATGCCACCAACAGGTTGGGAGTCAGGAAAACGAAACGCTTCTGTAACGGGGCAACTATGGGCTTGGAATAGCAAAGCCCAGCTTGGTACAGCCTTTGATTCATCGACTGGCTTCAGGTTGCCCAATGGTGCGGTTAAATCACCCGATGCTGCGTGGGTACGACAAGATCGCTTAGATACCCTCAGCCCTGACCCTTCCGAATTCTTGGCTTTGGCTCCAGATTTTGTCATTGAGTTGCGGTCTGCTAGCGATCGCCTCAAGCCTCTACAAGACAAAATGAAGGAATATCGAGACAATGGGGTTCGCTTAGGCTGGCTCCTCAACGCAAAAGACCAAGCTGTAGAGGTCTATCGAGAAGGTCAAGAGGTGCAAGTGTTGCAAGCTCCTGTCAACTTGTCGGGAGAAGGTGTGCTGCCTGGGTTTATTTTAGATTTGAAAGGGATTCTATATTAGCGTTGAGCGATGTCTACAAAATTAACAATCTCTGGCAAAGTGATGGGGAAAACCCGACCCACCTTCACGGATTGGGAGCTGACTTTACCTGAAGCTATAGAGATAGAAACACTATCGCTGCGATCGCTCCTTACGCACCTAGTTTTTGCCGAAGTCAGCGCCTTTGAAACCCGCCAAAGTCAGCGTCGGCTATTGCGAATTTTGAGTCCAGAACAAATTCAGCTTGGGGTAGAGCAGGGAAAAATTGATTCTGGCGGCAGTGAGTTAGACCAGAAGGTTGAAGCTGATGCCGCTGTTGAAGTGGCGCTGCAAGCCTTTGAGGATGGTCTCTATTTTGTGTTTATAGACGACGAACAGATTGAAACGCTAGACACAAAGGTGATGCTAAAACCTACTTCACAACTGATGTTTTTGCGGTTGGTTCCGTTAGTAGGTGGGTAATCTATACATAGAGTTATCCAATCCCTTGATAAGATGCTGAACCCTGAAGCTGCTCAAGCCCAACTTAAGCTGATTGTTAGCAAAGACTGGCGATCGCATCGTATCCGGCAGTTTGCGGCACTCCCTCAAAACCTGGCATCCATCGGCTATGGATTATTTTGCCTCGGAGAGGATGGTACAGCAGGGGATTATTCTCAAGTCTACGAGTACCAACAAAAAGCCCTAACGCGGTTGAATGGGTTGTCTGAGGGCGATCGCACCCAAATCTTCAGCATTCTATTCCCCAAAATTAGCGCTATGGTTGAGCTGGCGTGGCAGTTCCACAGTCAGTTGCCTTACCCAATGGGGTACAATCGGCGCTCGTTTCGGACTCCTCACCATCCAGAATTTACGCAGGCAAAACGTGGGCAGTGGCTTGCTCAACTCATTGGCACAATAGAGGGCTATGACCAAGATTTAGAGTGGCTTGCGGCTTGGGTGCCCTATCTGGGCTACGGCGCACCAGACGTATTAGGCATTTTGTTTGCCGCTGCTATCAATCAGGGCGATGCATTAGGACAAAGTATTTCGCAAATTCTGCTAGATTCGGCACGGGGCGACCATGAGATTGGCGCAATGGGGCGACACGTCACCCGTGCGCTGCTGGTCGCCAATGACCCCAACGGATGGGATTTTGTCGAACGGTTACTCCTCGCCGCTCAGCGACAGGAAGGACTACGACAAACCATTCTAGAAACCATTGATGAAGCCCACCCCGTTGCCTTTAGACGCATGGTGCGGCTCATTGTGGCAGAGAACCTAACGCGCTTTAGCGCTGTGATTCGGGCGATTGACGTATGGTTTGGGTTTGGGCTGGAATCTCTCAATGAGAAACAGGCAAAGCAAATTCTGGCTCAAATCAGCCCGTATTTAGAAGATGAAGCTGCACGGAAAACTGCCTTAGCCAGCGAAGATCCGCAGACGGTATATCTGGCCCTTTGGAGTGCGGGTTTTACGGATGCGATCGCCGCTATCCCCCTCGCAGCCGAACTACTCAACCATCGCGAAGCAACCCATCGCTTTGTTGCGGTTCACTTTTTGACTCAGCTAGAGATTACTCCGGCACAACTGGCTTTGTTACCTGCTGTAGGCGATCGCGATTTAGCCGTCGCAGCCCATGCCGTGCAGTCACTCCGATATGCTGTCCCGGAAAACTCAGACACGTTTGAGCGTTTGGAGCAAAACCTAGGGCGGTTTCCAGCAAAGGCTAAGACGCTTCCTCCTATGGTTTGGGAATGGATGAAGTTAGATGCAAGTCAAGCGTTGGTCGCTTCCGCAATGCTTACGCAACAGGGGACGAGATCGCCTAAGCGACTCATTCCGCTATTGTCAATTGTGGATGGCTACGAACGCAGAACCATCGCCCATCGCCTAGCCGAGGTGAAACCTTGGGATGCAGAAATTCGGGAAATATTGCTGGGGTTGGTCGGAGACACCAGCCAATGGGTACGAGAGGAAGTTTTACGCCTGTTGCATCGCTGCAAAATTACGGTTGAGGAAAGCATTCCGCTAGAGAATCTTTTAACCCGTAAGGCGAGCGATTTACGGCGCGGGATTTTGGGCTTATTGCTCAATCAAGAGGATGAAATGGCGATCGCCGCAGCCCAACGCCTTCTGCAAGCAAAACAGGCTCCGCAGCGACAGGCAGGGCTAGAGCTATTGCGAGAGTTTGTCTTAGGCGATCGTCTGGTTGAACCCAGTCGGGCATTAGCAACGGAATACCAAACCAGCCGCGCAAAGCTGACCACCACAGAAACCCAGCTTTTAGACAGCATTCTTGAGCCAGAAGCAGAGGAACCCACACTGACCAATGCCCTGGGCTTGGTTGAGCTAACTGAACTTACCCCATTGGTTGTGCCTCTACCTTCAGCCTCAGTCGAGTTCCAAACCGAAGCGTCTCAGGCTTGCCTATCAGCTTTAGATGAGTTGATTCACGGACATCGACAAACACCCATCAAAATCAAAAATTGGCAAGGAGAGCAAGAAGAACTTCTGGGTAACGTGAAATGGAACTTTCCAGGCATTGACCCTAGATTATCTCGGCAAGAAAATTTAGCGCGACTGCCGTTGGCGGACGTTTGGGAAAACTGGTGGCAGAACCGTCCTGTCCAGTTGCATGATGAAGATGGGTTGGAACTTTTACGAGCGATCAGCCCCAGTTTTGAGCGATTCAGTTATGGCTCTGATGATGAAGAAGTCGAAGAAGCCCAGCAACAGAATCCATTGCAACGCTTAATATCTTCTTTTCAATCCCTTAAAGGTAACTCGCTAACGCTCCGCTATCCGCATATCGTGCAGACTTTAGTTTACTGGTTGTTGTACCAGCATCCTTCCGCGCAGAGTATAGGCTTTGTATTAGATGCGATCGCCACGCTTCTCCAAGCTATTCCAGCAAAGGACTCACAAGAAGACCTTGAACGGTTAAAGCGAACCTATGAAGGAAGGCGTCATGACGTTGCAAATTTTTTTGGAGAGTGGATACAACTTGCTCGACACTTCCAATCTCTTTTTGCTACAGAATGGCAAAGCCAGCAATATCAATGGTGGCAATCGCTCAAATGGATCGATGCCTGGATTACTGTGTATCAACCCGTAACTTTGCTTTGGGATGTCTACAATGTCTACCAAGCTGAAGACGGAACTGAAGCTGATTTGATATTTCATCTGATAGGTGTGCAAGAACGAGACTTCGCTCTCTATCCTGAGCAGCACTCCGGCTCACTCGCAGAATTGAAGGCAAATCTGAGAACAAACTTTCAAGATTTATCGGATTTAACCCGTCGTAAACTTCAGCCAGAATACGCTCAGCATCTTGATTTAGTTGCCTTGGCTGATCGCTGTCGGCAGCGCATTTTAGCCGTAGAACTCCAGCGCGGCGATTTCCCCACCGCGGCTTCCCACGCAGCCCGTGCCCTGCGCTCCATTTCTGGTATTCCCATCGTGCTTCAGCTTATCCAATCCTTGGGACAAGAGAAATTGGTGCGGGGCTATAACTATGGCAGCATCAGCAAGGCAGCAGTCTTTAGCCACCTTATGCGCGTGAGCTTCCCTGCCCCAGAAGATACCCCCGCAGAATTTAGCCAGCGGGTTGCTTCTGCCCAAATCCCTACCGAAAAACTGATTCAATTTGCCTTCTACGCGCCCCAATGGGTCAACTATGTCGAACACGCCCTCGGCTGGGCTGGCTTTGCCGATGCCGTGTGGTGGATCCATGCCCACACCAAAGACACTAGTTGGTCAGTAGACCAAGACGTGCGCGAAACCTGGGAAGCCCAAATTAGCGAACGCACCCCCCTCTCCACCCGAAGCCTGATGGATGGAGCCGTAGACGTAGAGTGGTTTTTGCGAGTCTACAAACGCCTCAAACAAGAGCGCTGGCTTCAGCTTTATGAAACTGCCCAGTACGCCTCCAGCGGCATCGGGCATCAACGGGCAAAACTTTTTGCCGATGCCATGCTGGGCAGAAGCGACGGGCAAGTGCTGCGCGATCGCATCACCCAAAAACGCCATCAAGATTCGGTTCGTGCCTTAGGCTTACTCCCCCTGCCCAAAGGCAAAAAACGCGACGCAGAGATTTTGAGTCGCTATCAATTTCTTCAAGAGTTTTTGCGCACCAGCAAGAAGTTTGGTTCCCAGCGTCAGGCTAGTGAAAAGCTGTGTGTCGAAATTGGCTTAGAAAACCTCGCTCGGACGGCTGGTTTTGTGGATCCGCAACGGTTGCAGTGGGCAATGGAAGCAGCGGCGATCGCAGACCTATCCGGCAAAGCCCAAGTCGTCACCGTTGATGAAGTGAGCGTGAGTTTATCCATCAACGCTTTAGGCGAACCCGAAATCGCCATTACCAAGCAGGGTAAACCCCTTAAAGCCATCCCCGCCAAGCTCAAGAAAAACCCTGAAATCCAGGCTATTACAGCGCGAAAACAAGACATCACCCGCCAAGCTTCGCGGATGCGGATTTCGTTGGAACAGGCCATGTGTCGGGGCGAGCGCTTTACCGCAGAAGAACTGATCCAGCTTACCAACCATGCCGTCTTGGCACCCATGCTCAATCAACTCATTCTTATGGGCGAACAAGAGATGGGGTATTTGGTCGAGCAGGGTACCGCCCTCCAGCAGCACGATGGCAGCATTCAGCCCATTCAATCCAAAACACTTCGTATTGCTCACCCCTGGGATCTGCTGCAAACCAAAGCATGGCATCTGTGGCAGCAAGACTGTTTTATCCAGTCACGCGCGCAACCCTTTAAGCAGATTTTTAGAGAACTCTACGTCCCCACCGCCGCTGAGCAAACCGAAAAGATTTCGCGTCGCTACGAAGGCCATCAGGTTAACCCCCGTCAGGCGCTGGCACTCTTTGGCTCACGCGGTTGGATTGCCGCCCCAGACGAAGGCGTGCGGCGCACCTTTCACCAAGAAGGGTTAACGGCTGAAGTGGATTTCTTGAATGGGTTTTATACTCCCTTAGAAGTTGAAGGATTAACCCTTGCAGGCGTTCGCTTCCATCGCCGCGATCAATGGGAACCCCTCCCCCTCACCGAAATTCCCCCCGCACTGTTTAGCGAGGTGATGCGCGATTTAGACTTAGTGGTTAGTGTCGCCCATCAAGGCGGCGTTGACCCTGAGGCAACCACTTCCACCGTAGAAATGCGAGCCAGCCTCGTCCGTGAAACCTGCCGACTGCTCAAGCTCACCAATGTGCAGATTCAGGGATCTCATGTGTTGATTGAGGGGCACTTGGGCAGTTATTCCATCCATCTCGGCAGCGCGATGGTGCATCGGCAGCCCGGTGGGGCACTCTGCATTATTCCAGTGCCTTCCCAGCATCGCGGCAGAATTTTTCTCCCGTTTGTCGATAATGACCCTAAAACGGCTGAAGTGGTGTCTAAGGTGTTGCTGCTCTCAAAAGACAAGAAAATCCAAGATCCGACGATTTTGGAGCAAATTTTGTAACACGCGAAGAAGCAGTGGGTTTCACGCTTCAGGGAGTTGGTTGGGGTCGATGCCCTTTGATCGCAAAAATGTTTCAAGCCGCTCGGCTCGCTGTTGTTCCTGCTCGACTCGTTGCAATGCTTGGTCAGCGCGTTGCCGCTCTTGTTCTGCTTCACTTAAGTGGCGATCGCCCCGCGCATCGTACCAAGTTAATAATTCCTGCGGTAGACCACCCACTTCGCCTTGATAGCGCCCTATCCCTAAACCCACCTCTGGCATCCAGTAGGGTTCACCCGTTTGCTGCTGATAGGTACTGTTCACCAACTTGTAGACTTCAAAGGGTTGGTGGCGATCTCGCTGCCAAGACTCTGGGTTATAGATGACGTAATACAGCACACCAAGCTTGGCATAGAGATTCTTCTTCTTGTCATATTCACCCCCAGGCTGATGAGAAACCATCTCTAGAGTCAAAATAGGCACCACATCATTTTCTTCCCAAGTGGCATAGCTGAGGCGAGATTTGCCAGATTTACCGCCCTTTCGACGCTCTACACCAAGGCTTAAAAACCCGTCGGGCACCACTGGAACCCGATGATTCAGGCCAGTTGTGTGGTAGACCGCCATGTCAACGCCAAAGTACCAATCTGTGCGCTCTGACCAAAGGCTTGCCAACAAAAATAAGAGCAGATTGGGCAGCAGATTTTGGTCTTCGTTATCCACAGGGATATCGTCGGAGCAGGGTAGCTCAGCAGTGCTGGGTAAGGTTTGACGAAGCGACTGGGAGATTGTCATGAATACCTCAGGACACTCTATGGCTCAATTATAGGTCAGTTCATAATCCGTCAGGTTGAGGAATAAAGCCTGAAACCCAACTCGACTAAACCGCTATCGTTTCTTCCAACATTAGCTTTGAGCGCTTCAGCGGCGTTGGAATTTCAATAGGATATTTCCCCGTAAAACAAGCTGAGCAGAAGCTGGTGGTGCTTTCATGGGTCGCTTCCAACATTCCTTCCCAACTCAGGTAGCACAGCGAATCTACGCCAATCTGCTCGGCAATCTCCGCCACAGATTTGGTTGCGGCAATGAGATGATCTTGACTATCCGTATCAATGCCGTAGAAGCAAGGGTGGGTAACAGGGGGCGACGAAATTCGCATGTGAACTTCAGTTGCGCCAGCGTCTCGCAAAGCCTTCACGATTTTGCGGCTGGTGGTGCCCCGCACAATGGAGTCATCCACCAAAATCACTCGCTTGCCTTCAAGAACATCTTTCAGAGGGTTGAGCTTCATCCGAATACCCATCTCCCGCATTTTTTGGGTGGGCTGAATAAACGTACGCCCCACATAGCGGTTTTTGATCAACCCTTCCACGTAAGGGATGCCCGATTTCTGTGAAAACCCGATCGCCGCAGGAATGCCCGAATCTGGCACTGCAATCACGATATCCGCCTCTACAGGGGATTCTTTCGCCAAATAGTGACCAATGCGGGTGCGGTAGCTGTAGAGGCTTTCGCCGTGCATTTGGCTATCGGGGCGCGCAAAATAAATCATCTCAAAAATGCAGAGCTTGCGTTCTGGTTGGGTTGACCAGTGGAAAGAGGCTAAGCCTTGGTCCGTAATCCATACCAGTTCACCTGGCTCTACATCCCGCAAAAATTCAGCGCCAATAATGTCGAGTGCGCAGCTTTCAGAAGCCAGCACGTAATGCAGTGGCCCATCGTCTGTGGGGTCTTCTTTGGGCAACACGCCAATCACCAAAGGCCGGATGCCGTGAGGGTCACGGATGCCCATAATGCCTTCGGGGGTGCCGACCACGAGGCTAAATGCGCCTTCACACATTTGGCAGGCCGTAATGGCACCCTCTAGCCAGTCTTTGCCCAGCTGCACTTCATGGGCGATCGCACAGGCAATGCCTTCAGAATCCGTTGTACTAGCCAGCTCCCAGTTGTCGGCTAAAAGTCGATTGCGCAATTCCACCGTGTTGACTAAGTTGCCGTTGTGCGCGAGCACCAACGGCCCTAGACGGGTTTTGACTAATACAGGCTGAGCATTGACCACGCGGCTAGAGCCTGTGGTGGAGTAGCGGGTATGACCGACGGAAATAGAGCCAGGGAGGGTACCGAGAACATCCTCGTCAAATACTTGGGTTACTAACCCCATGTCTTTATGAAGATGCACCTGATGACCTTCAAAGGTAGCAATTCCGGCAGATTCTTGACCGCGATGCTGGAGCGCAAAAAGACCAAAATAGGTAAGTTTAGAAGCTTCTACCCCTGGGGCATAGATCCCAAATACGCCGCAGGCTTCCTCTGGTTTGTCAGGTTTTTCGGGCGCGTCCAGTACCGGATCGACTTCTTCTTCTGAGTGGGACAAAAACTCTAGTCCGTCTGAAGATGCAGAGGAAAAAGCGGCCATGCGAGGAATGACTCCTGATCGGAAAAATTTAGCCAGATTTATGATTGAAGCATGTCTAATGCAATTTAGTCAGCCGTCAAGCAAGTCTCGATTGCGGTGAGCCAAGGGGAGGCGATCTCCTCCATACTAGCCGAGATTAATGTAAGGTTATCTGCTGTTTTGACTTCAAAGCGATCGCCTTCCGCACCCACGGATCCCAACGTCTGCCAAGCATTGCTTAAATTTTGCTGAAGATACGCTTCCCAGTCGGCCTGATGGGCAGGATCTACAGACACCACAATTCGGGCACCCCCTTCTGCAAACAGCAGCTCATCCCAGCGCTCGGCCTCAGAAACCTTAGGCACAATAAACTGCGCCCCACGCTGACCAGAAATACAGGCTTCGGCGAGGGCAACTGCCACGCCGCCTTCTGCACTGTCATGGGCAGAACGCACCCATCCCTGCCGAATGCCGTGACGACAGGCGGCTTGGACGGAGGTTTCTAGGTCAAAGTCTACGCGGGGGGGGCGACCTGCGACGGTTTTATGAACCGATGCCAAATATTCTGAAGCGCCCAGCGTGACCAAGGGAGATGGGGTGCCTAGGGAGATGCCAAGCAGATAAATGCGATCGCCCTCACCTTGCCACCCCTGTCCACAAATTTGGGTCAGGTCAGGGATCAGCCCTACCATGCCCACAACGGGCGTGGGATAAATGGGCTGAGGCTTACCTTCGCTGTCTAAGGTTTCGTTGTAAAGCGAGACGTTGCCACCTGTGACAGGGGTTTTCATCGCGCGGCAACCATCTGCCAGCCCTCGACAGGCTTCCGCCAACTGCCAGTAGCCAATGGGCTTTTCAGGACTGCCGAAGTTGAGATTGTCGGTGACGGCGATCGGTTCTGCTCCTACACAGCTGAGGTTGCGCGCGGCTTCAGCCACGGTGGCCTTCGCGCCTTCGTAGGGGTCGAGATACACATACCGAGAGTTACAGTCTACGGTTGCCGCCACGCCGCGTGTGGCCTGGTGTGCAGGCAAGGGCGGGTCTACAGGTCGCAGGCGCACAACGGCAGCATCGGCTCCGCCAGGGAGCATGACCGTATTGTTTTGCACCTGGTGGTCGTACTGACGGTAGACCCAGCGTTTAGAGGCGATGGTTGGGGTTGCCAGTAGGTCGGTCAGTACCTGAGTCCAAGATTGAGTGCCATCGGGGAGGATTAGACCTGTGGGGGCGGAAGCGGGGAGGCGATCGCAGTTCCACTCCCAAGCCTCTCTCGCATAGGCAGGTGGTTCTGCCAACACCTCTCGCTCATAGATCGGCGTGTTGTCGGAAAGCGCCGTAGCTAAAATCTCGGCGGCGATCTCGCCCTTAAAACGAATCCGCACAATGGGGTCTTCTGTGACCTCGCCAGCTACCACCGCCTGAAGCCCCCAGCGATGGAAAATATCAATCAGCTCCTGCTCACGCCCCTTGTGCGCCACAAACAGCATCCGCTCCTGAGACTCGGAGAGCATGTACTCGTAGGGCACCATGCCAGATTCGCGCACCGGAATTTTGTCAAGGTCAAAGTCTACCCCAACGCCACCCTTTGCCGACATTTCCGCAGTAGAGCAGGTAATCCCCGCTGCGCCCATATCCTGCGCTGCTACCACCGCACCCGTCTTAAAGGCCTCTAAACACGCCTCAATCAAAGACTTTTCTAAAAACGGATCGCCTACCTGTACCGCAGGGCGATCAGCTTCTGACTTATCGCTGAGTTCTGCACTGGCAAAGCTGGCTCCGCCCATGCCGTCTCGACCTGTGGTTGAACCCACATACAAAACTGGGTTGCCAATCCCCGCCGCCCCTGACTTAACAATTTCGGGCGTTTCCATCAGCCCCAAGGCCATCACATTCACCAGCGGGTTGCCGGAGTAGGCAGGGTCAAAGTACACTTCGCCGCCCACCGTTGGCACGCCTACGCAGTTGCCATAGTGAGAGATCCCAGAGACAACCCCTGTAAATAGGCGGCGTGTGCGAGCATCGGCAAGATCGCCAAAGCGCAGGGAATTGAGGAGGGCGATCGGTCGTGCGCCCATCGTAAAAATATCGCGCAAAATGCCGCCTACACCTGTGGCTGCACCCTGGAATGGTTCTACTGCCGAAGGGTGATTGTGGGACTCAATCTTAAAGGCAAGCTGAAGCCCCTCCCCCAGATCCACCACGCCTGCGTTTTCTCCAGGTCCCACCAAAACGCGTTCTCCCGTGGTAGGGAACTGCTTCAGCAGCGGTCGAGAGTTTTTGTAGCAACAGTGTTCTGACCACATCACCCCAAACATACCCAGCTCGGCTCGGTTGGGGTGACGACCGAGGCGTTTAACAATGTCTTCGTACTCTTCGGGCTTTAGCCCCTCTGAGGCAATTTCTTCGGGTGTAAATGGGGCAGTGGTCAACATGCAGCCTTACCAATAGCACAGGCACCTATTGTACAAGCTGAACTCTGTCTGCGATCTCTGCTTTGGATCGTGAATCCAATAATCTAGAGAATTGCTTAGAAGCGATGCGCTTTGCACTCCCTCATCCCCTTTCTTATAGCCAAAGGCTTTCCCCCTTCTCCCGTTCTGGGAGAAGGGGGAAAAGATTCTTACTCCCCTCTCCCGTTCTGGGAAAGGGGCTGGGGGTGAGGGTCAACGTTGGGAGCTATTAAATCCATGATCCTTTGTAATTACACAACGGCTAAGGAATCAACCCACCCACAATCTGGAGCAAAAATAGCGCCAACATTGGGGACAGGTCAAACCCACCCAAAGGCGGCAATAAAGACCGAAATAAATTGAGGTATGGATCCGTGAGCTGACTAAGCACTGCAAAGGGAGGGCTGCTCCAGTTCACCGTTGGAAACCAGGTGAGCAAGATTCTGATAATGACAATAACCGTGTAGATAGCAATAAATTGCTTTAGCCCACCGCCCAAAACCGATAAAACGTCAGTTGAACCCATGATTTTCCTGCATCATCAAACGCTATCTATCAGTCTAGTCGATTAAAAAGCGCTGTTTTAAGCGCCACTTCCTAAAAATCTTCCGGTGTGCCGCTGCCGTTGACCTTACTCAATTGCTGACGGGCTAAGTCAATGGCATCATTGAGCTGAGAAATTTTATCCTCTAACCCCTGACGGGCTTCTTCTACCGTCGGTTCTTCAGTGGCGTTGAGAACCCTCTGCCGGATGCGCTTAAACTGCTCTTTGGCAATGCTAGCTGGGCTGCTTTCTGAGAGCGAATCGGCTTCATCTTCTGATTCGATGAGCTTAGTGGCGAGCCAAGTCCCCACAAGGCCACCCACAACCGATCCAAAAATGGTTCCGGCGAGAAAGCCTCCCGCAAAGCGATCGCCATCTTGATTACTCATGAGCCAACTTTAATGATCTGCACTACTCTTTAGCTTACCGCCTAAGCTGAACTGAACACTCAGTTCTCTGTCTAGAAAAATAGCGCTGAAAAAACACGGCGGATAAAGTAGCGTCGAAACGTCTCAATCGCTTGACAGATGGCAGCGCCCCATAAGAAACTGCTCATCTTAACCGTCGCCGAAGGACATTGGCATGGGGGCACTCAAAGGTCGCGATCTACTGAGCCTTGCGGATTTATCAACAGAAGAAGTTTTATTTCTGCTCGATTTTGCAGCGCAGCTTAAGTCTGGCAAAGTTCAGCCTAAGTGCCCAAAAGTGCTGGGGCTGCTGTTTTCTAAAGCCTCAACCCGCACACGCGTTAGCTTTTCGGTGGCAATGGGGCACATGGGAGGGCAGGTTTTAGACCTCAACTCTAACCTCACTCAAATGGGTCGCGGGGAACCCGTTGAAGATACCGCCAGAGTGCTAGATCGCTATCTGGATGTCGTGGCTATCCGTACTTTTGAGCAAGCTGAAGTCGAAACCTTTGCGCATCATGCCAAGATTCCGGTCATCAATGCGCTGACCGATCTAGAGCATCCCTGCCAAATTTTGGCTGACCTCCAGACGGTCTTCGAGTCTTTTGGCACGTTTAATGGCCTTACGCTGACCTATCTCGGTGATGGCAATAACATCGCCCATTCTCTGCTGTTAGGCTGTGCATTGGTGGGTCTTAATATTCGAGTGGCAACACCCCAGGCTTTTCAGCCGCTGCCAGAGATTGTGGCACAGGCTCAAGAGATTGCAGGTGATCGCAGCTCCATCACTATCACCACAGACCCAGAAATGGCTGCAAAAGATGCCCATATTCTGTACACCGACGTATGGGCCAGCATGGGACAAGAATCGTCTGCCGACGATCGGGTGCCTATCTTTATGCCCTATCAAATTAATGCGCCACTCATGGCTTTGGCAGATCCCGAAGCAATTGTGCTGCACTGCCTACCCGCCTACCGCGAGAAAGAAATTACCCATGAGGTAATGGAAAGTGCTGCATCCCGCATTTGGGATCAGGCCGAAAATCGACTGCATACCCAAAAGGCGCTACTCGCCTCTGTGTTAGGCGCAGAAATTTAGTAAACCAAAGATAGTTTTTGAGTCATAAACTCAGTGACAGCGTCGGCAGGCAGAGGACGGCTAAAGAAATAGCCCTGCATACTGTCACACTCAATAGAGCGCAAAAACTCTACCTGATCCGCTTCTTCTACCCCTTCCGCGACAACCTGAAGGTTTAGCGTATGCCCCAATATCACAATTGCTTTTACAATTTCTGCCTTACTAGAGTTGCTGAGCGCATCACAAATAAAAGACCGATCAATCTTTAAAACGTGAAAGGGAAACCCAATCAAAGAACTTAAAGATGAATAGCCAGTTCCAAAATCATCCATAGAGACAGAAATGCCCATATTTCTAAGCTTGTTCAGTACATCAATGGTCAGCTTAGTGTCTTTAATCGCAATACTTTCCGTAATTTCTAGCTCTAGATACTGGGGATCTAGACCTGTTTCTTGCAGCGTTTTCTCAATCATAGAGACTAAATTTTGCTGTTGAAACTGTCGTGCAGACAGATTGACCGCCATTCGCAGAGGGGGCATACCCATCTGCTGCCAAGCTTTATTTTGGGCACAGGCCGTATGAAGCACCCATTCTCCAATCGCACAAATTAACCCCGTCTCTTCTGCCAGAGGAATAAAATTATTGGGGGGCACTAAGCCTAATATGGGATGATTCCAGCGCACCAGGGCTTCTGTTGCCACGATTTGGCCTGTCTTTAGATCGACTTGAGGCTGATAATGCAGCAAAAATTCACGACGATCTAGCGCTTTATGGAGATTATTTTCTAGCGTAAGCTGTTCTAATGCTTTTGTATTGATAGCTGGGCTGTACACCTGAAAGTTATTTTTTCCCTGCTGCTTAACGCGATACATGGCTGCATCCGCATTTTTTAGAAGCGTTTCAGCATCTTCGCCATCGTAGGGTGCTAGGGCAATACCAAGGCTAGCCTTAACATGAAATTCTTTCCCTTCCAAAAGAAATGGATCGTTGAAAACATTGAGAATACGCTGAGCAATTTTAATCGCTTCTTCTGAACAAGACAGCTTAGGAAATAGCAGCGTAAACTCATCTCCTCCCCATCGTGCAATGGTATCTCCGTCTCTCAGGCATGTTCTTAAACGCTGAGCTGCAACCTGTAACAGATGATCTCCTGTGACGTGACCGAGGGTATCGTTAATGGTTTTAAAACGGTCTAGATCTAGAAAAATAACGGCTAGCAGCTCCCCATATTGCTGCGCACTCGCCAATGCCAAAGACAAGTGATCGTTAAACAGAAGGCGATTGGGTAGCCCCGTCAAAGCATCATGAGATGCCTGGTGCCGCACAATATTTTCGACCCGACGCTGCATCACTGCCATATAGATATGGGTGCCTAATGCCTGCGCCAGACTTACTTCGCTGGGAGTCCATTTCTCGGCCTGGGCTTTTTTGATTTCACACCACGCTTCAAAAGATTCGCGGGGGCGAATGTTCCGCTCATCAGCGTTACTTTTGCCGGCCCATAACGTTTCGGTTTCAATTTCATCTCTAAAAATGCTGAGAAACCCGATGCACTGCTGTTGATACTGGAGCGGCACAATCAAGACGGAGCGAATGGTGGTTGACTCAAAAGCAGGAACCAGGGGCTGAAATCGATCATCTTTATAAAGGTCATCAACGACACAAATGCCCATCTGACTGGAACCGCTAAAAACTGAACTGGAACCAGCCTGTTGATGACTTAAGGCCGCCTTAAAATTATCTATGGCAGCGATCGCCTTAAGGGCTGGATTTGAATCAGCCTGCTCTGTTTCTAAGGCTACTTTGGCTTTATCTATGGCAGTAAATGCGTTCAGGACTTGGCGTACAGGAGACGGCTCTTTTATATCAGAGGGCTTCGGCTGAGAATGCCCCTCTTGCCGAGAGGTTTCAGCATTAGAGTCTAATTCCGCATCCGTGAATAAAACTAACGTGTCTTGCCAAAGCTGCGTTTCTTCTAGCCACTGTGATGCTGGCTGTTGACCACAGCAGTAGAGCTGAGAGCCTTGTCCGGTTGGCTCTGCGGTAATATAAAGCCTGCCGCCAGAACCCTGAATGGCTTCTACAGCAAACTCTAAAACCTGCTGCCGAATCACAGTCATCTCAGACGGCATTAGTAAAAGGCTGCTGATGCCGTTGATTTTAGACTCCTGCCAACTTTGTCGTCGTGCCTGACTCAAAAGGTTGGCCTGGGCGATCGCAATGGAAAGCTGATCGACCAAAAGCTGTACAAAGCCTAATTCTCGCTCAGAAAAATGATGGGGTTGGCTGTGATGAGATACAAACAGCCCCCAAAGCTGACCTTGGTGCACAATGGGCAATGTTAAGGATGAAGCGACCCCCATCGCAGTTAAATACTGAACATGACAGGAATCTACAGGCGCGTAGCGAATATCTTCTTTGTCAAGACAGGTGCCTGTATCCGCGCAGTCTAATCGCGCTAGCACCTGTCGGTGAGCGGTCACATCAATAATGACGCGCTGTCTGGCCTTGATAAATAGCTCAAGGGCATGGGGTGGGATATCTCCAGCAGGGAACCGAAGTCCGAGTAGAGAAGGTAACGGATTTGATGCTGCGCTATCGCGAGACTCTGCAATGACCTCCCCATCCCCATCTGAGTGAAATCGGTAGATCTTGACGCGGTTAGTTCCCAAAATTCCACGGATTTCTGCAACCGTGGTGGTTAAAATTTCGCCTAGCTCTAAAGATTGCCGAATGCGGTTTGCAATCCGGTTTAGCAATCCCTCATAGTCTGAGGCAGCTACGAACGTCTCTGAAGTCAGAACATCTGTCATGGGGTTTCTACGCTTCTTATCAAGAAATGTTTAGTGTCTGTCATTAAACCCCTTGCCGAGAGGCTAGTGTACGCAACGCCTAGATCAATAGGCTGATTAGTGTAGACAAAAAATATTTAGAAAAGCTTTGCTATACATAGTTTCTATGACTGATAGTCTTAAGATGCCCATTTGGGTGAACAAATCGACAGAAATTGAGCAGACAGAATATTTTGTTTAAGGAGAATTTATTTGCAGGGGAAAATTAATGTGTATACAGGCTCTTCTCACCCGTAAAACATTGAATAATGGCGTAGTCTCATGACAAGAATAGTATGCGGCTCATAAGATTAGAGGCTGAAGGCAATGCCTTTAATCAAAGAAAACCATTCGTCAAAATCAGGTATTTTAAGCATTTTTGCTTAAGTCGAAGTTAGCATCTCTCACTTAGAAGATAAGCTTTGAATACCAAATTGAATAGACCGTTACCTTTGTTAATCTTTCATCAACCTACAGATTTGCATGCATTTCAGGCATTTTCATGGGCAGGCATCAGTTCTCGCAGGGTTTCTTCGGCGGAGCGGGGTGCCCACCCTAACTGCGATCGCGCTTTTTCGCCGCTCACCCGTACACAGCGGTCATACACATAGTGAACCCGCTCTCGGCTCAGGGGCGGCTGCCACCGCAAGAGTCTGCCGATGGGGTCTAAGAGATTCCCTAAAAGACGCACAATTGCTTCGGGGGCTTCCGCTGGGGCAGCAATGCCAGACTGTTGGCTAAACTGCTGAAACATTTCGCGGGTACTCATTTCCCCTGCCGAAATAATGTAGTGTTCGCCCATGCGCCCTCGCGCTGCCGCCAAAATCATGGCTTCTACGAGGTCATCGACGTGGACGATGCCCATCATGCGATCGCCCCCCGCCCACAGTTTCAGCCGCCCTTTGAGAAAAGTCTGCACCACAGGCCCAAAGTGAGGGTCATCTGCACCAAAAATGCCGGAAGGGAGTACGCTCACCACATCAAATCCCTGTAAAGCCGCTGCATCTACGGCCTGTTGGGCGAGGTACTTGGTGCGATCGTAGGCCGAAGAAAACGTGGTTTGGGTGCGTACAAAGGTTTCGTCTACCACCTGCCCCTGGGTATCGCCCAACACGCCAATGGTGCTGCAATGCACCATTTTAGGAACACCAGCCGCCTGGGCTGCGGCGAGTACCGCTTGAGTACCCTGCACATTCACCCGCTCCATTACAGCTTCATCCACTAAGCCCAGTTCTACATAGGCTGCTGTGTGAAAGACGGTATCTGCGCCCAGCATTACTTCCGTCAATGCAGTTTGGTCGGTAATATCGCCGTAGGCATAGGTGATGGGGAGATTGGCGAGGCGATCGCACTGGCTAGAGCGGCGTACATAGGCAATCACCGCTACCCCTCGTTTCACCAACGTCTTCACCAAATGCGATCCGGTAAAGCCATTCGCCCCCGTTACTAACGCTTTCATAGAGCTTTTTCGTAAATTCGGTAGGTCTTGTAAATCTTACCGCCTGCGGCTTCAATCAGCTTTCGGGAGGGGTAGTTATCTTCAAAAACCCAAGATAGCTCTGCGCGTTTGTAGGGCTTACCCTTTTTTAGACCGCCCTGCATCCCCAAATAAATTAGCCCCAACGGCACCATTTTGCGCCGATACTCCGGTAGAGAACAAATGGCAATCACGCGGCCTTGGTCAATCTGGCGACGGTACCACAAAAACTTAAGAATCCCTAGCCAGTTGAGTTTGCCGCCTACATGCTTGAGGGCAATGCTGTAGTCGGGCAACCCCATCCAGAAGCCAATCATTTCGCCGTTGTATTCTGCGACAGGGAACACGTCCGGATCCACCAAGTCCTGAAGGCTTTTGGCTTCTTCTAGAAATTCTTCTAAGGTACGGGGCGTAGAACTCCAGTTGTTGGCAAAGGCTTTGTTAAATAGGTGATAGATTTTTTGGCAGTCGTCGGCAAAATCTTGGCCTTTGGTGTGGATGGGGCGAAAGGTCACGCCCGACTGACAGGCAATGCGATAGCCTTTCTCAAAGGGTTTCGATAATGCTTGATTTAGCGGAAAGTCGTAGGCATAGGCATCTTTGGCTTTACTCCAGCCGAGCTGCTCCATAAACTGCGGGTAGGAAGGCGGGTTGTAGGGCATCATCATCATCGGTGGGCTGTCAAACCCATCCACCAAAAACAGGCAGCTATTGTGGGTGGAGAGGTCTATAGGACCTCGAATGCGATGGATGCCTTGGTCTTGCAGCCACTGCTCGGCGGCAAAAAACAGCGCTTTAGCAATTTCTAAGTCAGGGATGCACTCAAAGTAGCCAAACAAACCAACAGGCTCCCCTTCGCGCTCAATCAGTCGCTGATTGACGGATGCCACAATGCGTCCGACGGGCTGGTTGTTCACCAGCACGATAAAGGCTTGTAGGGTGCCGTAGGTGCGAAAGGGGTTCGTGGGGGAAAGTTGAGCGGCGATCGCATTTCTTAGCGGCGGTACCCAGTGAGGGTCATTGGCGTAGACGTGTTTGGGCACATCCAAAAACAGCTCAAGGTCGGCGGCGGTTGAGACAGCTCGAAGGTCGACAGATAAAGTCAAAATCATAGACTTAAGGGAAAATTAAAGGGATACAGCGACGACCCGAAGCATCGCTGAGACAATAACCTTCAGTCTACTGGCTAGCCCTTTCCCGTGATTAGAGTTTATAACGCCCAGCACTAAACCATGAGCAATTTGATGAATTTTAACTTAAAACGCTGTATTGCCGTACTGCTGATGGTTTCAACTTTATTAGGGTTCTGGCATCCAGAGGCGAGTGCCCAACCCTTAGCCAAAGCAACCTTCGCAGGCGGATGCTTTTGGTGCATGGAAAAGCCCTTTGATGTATTGCCTGGAGTCGTTTCCACAACATCCGGCTACACAGGCGGACAAACAGAACGCCCCAGCTATCGCCAAGTATCTTCTGGCAAAACAGGTCATGCAGAGTCTGTGCAGGTGGTCTATGACCCCGCCCAAGTCAGTTACGAAAAGCTTTTGGATGTGTTTTGGCACAACGTCGATCCGCTCGATGAGGGTGGTCAGTTTTGCGATCGCGGTTCTCAATACCGCTCTAGCGTCTTTGTCTACGATGACGCGCAGCGCAAAGAAGCCGAGCAGTCTAAACAGGCTTTAGAACAGTCTGGCCTTCAGCCCATTGCAACCGAGATTGTTGCGGCAAGTGAGTTTTATCCAGCAGAAGACTATCACCAAAACTATTACGAAACCAACGCGCTCAAGTACCGCTTTTATCGTTTTGCCTGTGGTCGCGACCAGCGGTTGGCGCAAGTGTGGAGCACAACCGCAAATTGAGCCGCCGCAGATAAATTCTAGTTTTTATGGATCGGTTTGCAGCAGCCGCTCCAAAATAGCGTTAGACCATAGCCCAATACGCTACATTTAGCGTATTGCTTTCTAACTAACTTCCTTATTAATGAAAAGTGGATGTTTTTGATAATATGGGGCCGAAGACTGTTCAGTATTAACGGAACCGATAACAATGAGTAGTGCTTTCAGAGCAGGTCAATATATAGAACAGCTAGAAGGCTATAAAGCTTTTATACCCAGCCTGTTGCCACCTTACCCTGAGATTATTATGGATCAGGAGATGTGGAACCTGTTATCTCAAGCTGATCGTGCGTTGGGTCGTCTAGATGGAGCAACCGATGCGCTCCCAAACCCAGATCTCTTTGTGTTTATGTACGTTCGGAAAGAAGCCGTTCTATCGAGTCAAATTGAGGGGACACAGGCATCTCTGATAGACGTTTTAGAATTCGAATCTAAGGCTTTGGAGCCAGAAAATCCTCAAGAGGTGGCTGAGGTCGTAAACTATATTGGCGCGATTAATTATGGTCTTGAACGTCTCAAAGACTTACCAATATCTTTACGATTAATTCGAGAAATTCACCAAGAATTAATGCAGGGAGTAAGAGGCGCTGAACGCAATCCAGGAGAATTTCGCCGTAGTCAGAATTGGATTGGTGCAGGAGGATGTTCCCTAGCAGAAGCCTCTTATGTCCCTCCACCGCCCCATGCAATGCTCCAGTCTCCAGTCTCTAGACAATTTAGAGAAATTCTTGCATAGTCCACAACCTATGCCGACCTTAATCAAAGTTGGATTAGCTCATGCTCAATTTGAAACCATCCATCCGTTTCTTGATGGTAATGGAAGAACAGGACGATTGCTAATTACGTTTCTGTTATGTGAGCAAAATATATTACAACGTCCTTTACTATATATCTCCTACTATTTCAAGAAATATCGTGCTGAATATTATGATCGCCTTCAGGCCGTCCGAGACAGTGGAAACTGGGAAGGATGGCTAAAGTTTTTTCTGCGCGGTGTCTATGAAGTTGCTCAGGAGGCGGCTGCTACTGCCCGTAAAATAGTCAACTTGAAAGAGGAACATCGCCAATTGGTACTTGATCGGATGGGCCGTAGATCAGGCAATGCAATCGCATTGTTGGAGAGCCTCTATTTCAGACCTATTTTTACTGTAGAACATGCTGAAGCAATCACAAATTTGTCATACCCCAATGCAAACACTTTAATTAGGGATCTTAGTGATATAGGTCTTCTGCAAGAAATTACTGGACAAAAACGCAATCGAGCCTTTTCTTACGAGCCATATTTGGCTGTTTTTCAGGATTTCTAGCAGAGACCTCCATCGAACGGTGGATCGCCAAGCCGTAAATTGATGGCTAGCGTACAGCGCTGGCTCAGAAATCCTTTATTCTGGGGAGAGAAAAACAGTGCTACTTACCCCAACCCTGCATTTGTGAGGAGTTTCCATGAGTTATCGCATGAGTCGCCGTGCCTACGCGGATACCTTTGGGCCAACGGTGGGCGATCGCATTCGTTTAGCAGACACTGAACTCTTCATTGAAGTCGAGCAAGACTACACTACCTACGGCGATGAGGTGAAATTCGGCGGCGGTAAGGTCATTCGGGATGGCATGGGGCAATCCCCCATTACCAATAAAGACGGTGCCGTCGATGCGGTCATCACCAACGCCCTGATTCTGGACTGGTGGGGCATTGTCAAAGCCGATATTGGCATTAAAGATGGGCACATTGCGGCAATTGGCAAAGCAGGCAACCCCTACATTCAAGACAACATCAACATCATTATTGGCCCCGGCACCGAGGCGATCGCCGGAGAAGGGCTAATTCTGACCGCTGGCGGCATTGATACCCACATTCACTTTATTTGCCCTCAGCAGATTGAAGTGGCGATCGCCTCCGGTATTACCACTATGATTGGCGGCGGCACAGGCCCAGCGGCAGGCACCAGCGCCACCACCTGCACCCCTGGCCCTTGGTACATGCATCGGATGCTTCAGGCAGCAGATTCCTTCCCGATGAACATTGGCTTTTTAGGCAAAGGCAACAGCGCCCAGCCCGATGGACTTGAAGAACAGGTGGAAGCAGGTGCGATCGGTCTAAAACTGCACGAAGACTGGGGCACTACCCCCGCTGCGATCGACACCTGCCTCAGCGTTGCGGATGACTACGATGTGCAGGTCGCCATCCACTCTGATACTCTCAACGAAGCCGGATTTGTAGAAGACACGATCGCCGCGTTCAAAGGTCGCGTCATTCACACCTATCACACTGAAGGGGCGGGGGGCGGTCATGCGCCAGACATTATCAAGGTCTGTGCTGAAGCGAATGTGCTGCCGTCTTCTACCAACCCAACGCGACCCTACACCCTAAATACCTTAGATGAGCATCTGGATATGCTCATGGTGTGTCATCACCTCGACCCCAATATCCCTGAAGATATTTCCTTTGCCGAATCTCGCATCCGCCGCGAAACCATTGCCGCTGAAGATATCCTCCATGACCTGGGTGCCTTCAGCATGATTTCATCAGATTCCCAGGCGATGGGACGCATTGGCGAAGTGATTATTCGCACCTGGCAGACGGGGCACAAAATGAAGGTGCAGCGGGGCGCACTGCCTCAAGATTCTGAGCGCAACGATAATTTCCGCGCCAAGCGGTATGTGGCAAAGTACACGATTAACCCTGCCATCACCCACGGCATCTCTAACTACGTGGGTTCGATTGAGGTGGGCAAACTGGCGGATCTCTGTCTCTGGCGACCTGCGATGTTTGGGGTCAAGCCTGAGATGGTGCTGAAGGGCGGCATGATTGCCTGGGCTCAGATGGGTGATGCCAATGCCAGTATCCCCACGCCGCAGCCTGTCCACATGCGCCCGATGTTTGGCAGCTACGGCAGCGCTATGGCGGCAACTTCTCTAACCTTTGTTTCAAAGGCAGCGCTCAAGCGGGGTGTTCCTGAAAAGCTGAATCTGCAAAAGAAGGCGGTTGCGGTATCAGGGATTCGTAAGTTGACTAAGCGCGATATGAAGCTCAATAGCGCGATGCCCCACATGGAGGTCAATCCAGAAACCTATGAGGTACGTGCCGATGGTGAACTGCTGACCTGCGAACCTGCAACGGTGTTACCCATGGCACAGCGATATTTCTTGTTTTAGCAACGGCCTGGGTTTCAGCGATCGCAGTACATCATCGAATTCACCTCAGACGGCAACCCATTCTGGAAGAAATTGGGGTTCAACCTGATTCTTCAGGGTTGATTTGTGAACTTCACTCTTGTAGGGGTTGCCATGGCTTAGTTCCCATCGTTTAGATTCCTCAACATCACGAACGAGAAAAATTAGCGATTGACTATTTTAAATCTCACTGAAACAAAAATGGTCTTACAAGTGAGATCATACGATCTACCTCAACTTTGTTATGGATAAGGAGAGCATGGCTCCAAGTTTTATTCGTATTATCAGAGCAATCATTTGCAAGTGCTTCTCCAATCCCCTCGAAAGTCTTGCGAATTTCTCTCTTGAGATTTTCTGGTTCAGATTTCACGCCAACAACGAAAACTCTATTTATCAAATAGTCAGGAATCTCATGTTTCACAAAACTCAATCTAGCTTCTTGATCATTATCGAAATCAATCATTAAGACGATCATTCTATTCGGGTATTGCAGCATCGTAGAGATATAGTCATCCTTAAACTTCTCTACAACCCTTTTCCATCCCCCAGCAGATGGCAAGACTTGAATAGCGCGTTGATTAAGGCTTTCATTAAGAATAAATCCGGTTGCAATCTGTCGATTAGCATCATCTTCTGGCAATATTAAAATATGTAGCTTATGCCTATTTGTGCTCATAATTCTATGTCACCACGAATTAGAGTATCTACAAGATCTCCTGCAATAGGTATTTCACTAATTAATCTGATCAAGGTTGGCTCTAAATGACTTTTTCGATCAAGAAAGAAGGTATTTTCATTTGAAAACTTTCGAATTGCCTCCTCATTATGTGAAGTTGCTAAAATTTGACCACTACTCTTAAATGAGCTTCGTAGTGACGTAATAAAGTGGCCAACTTCTGACAAAGAAAGATAATTATCAGGTTCATCCCAGAAGCAAAAAAGTGGGCCATATGATTTAGTGGAAGCTAGAACTACAGCACAAAGAAAAAAGCATTTTTCTCCATCTGATAAGTCTTTAAAATCAACACTGAGATGCTCATTATTGTTTTCAAATCGAACAATCATACTTTTGGAATCTTTTCCAATTTGTTCATTTTGAAAATCCTGAATGTCAGGCATAACTTCTCGGAGATATTTATCAATTTGTGCATATGCAGCAGGATAGCGGCTGAGCAATCCAGAAATCCACTCCCCAAAGTTTGAAGCCTCTTTATTGGGTTCCAATGTTTCACCATTAGACCCCCCAGACATTAAGCTTGGCATTGGAGCTAAAATAATCATGCGGGAAAGCCAAGTCTTGAAAAGACGAAGCGGATCTGTTTCTGACTGCTCCTGAATGATAGGAAGAGCCACGAGATGCCAATCAACTAAAAAGTTAGCTTCACTATTTTGTGAACTAGTATAAAGAGTGACTTGGGCTTCTTTTCGGGAGTAAATAGGCTTGCCCGAAACCATCAATTGCTCTTCAAAAACTCGAAGCTCTCTAAACTTTTCCGGCAACTCTAACGCGAGGACATATTTATATAATGTTTGATTCAGTAATACTTCTACTTCAAACCGGATTGGAACATTAGATCTTCCACGAGTAAAATCCTTCGGCTTCACAAGCTGTCCAACTCTATTTATCCCTCGACCAATAGACTGGATAACCTCTAATGCAGTAGCAATCGTTGATTTCCCTGCCCCATTTTTGCCAATCAAAAGAGCAGATGGAAGATTTTTAGTCGTCAGCTCAAAATTTTCTAGACATCTAAAGTTATGAACATATAGTCTTTGGAGCATAGTAAAACAACTCCGAGAGATGAAAACAAAAGAACTTCAAATCAGTCCAATTAACTAAGGTAGGAGAATTCTAGAATGGTTGCCTCTAGCTGCCCCACTCAAAGATAGCCGCGCCCCAGCTCAAGCCTGCACCAAATCCAGCCGATACCACAATGTCCCCTGGCTTAATGCGTCCCTGGCGTACTTCTGGATCTAACGCCAGTGGAATCGAAGCCGCAGACGTATTGCCAAACTCAGCTAAATTACTAATCACTTTTTCTGGCGGAATTTTAAGCCGCTGCGCAACCGTATCTAAAATCCGCTGATTGGCCTGGTGCAGCAGCAGCCAATCCACCTCATTTGCCGTCAGCTCCGCATGAAACAGCGCTTTCTCAATAATCTCTGGCACTCGCCGCGCTGCAAACCGATAGACCTCTTGCCCATTCATCGTGACGGGCGCAAAGGTACCCCGACCGATCGCCACTTTATCGGTTAAAGCCGTATGCTCTGCCTGGTAGGTCAAGTTGAGGTAGCTGTTTTGGGTGCCGTCACTTTGGAGCGCAAACCCTAACAGGCGATCGCGTTCATTCGCCTGAAGCACCACAGCCCCAGCTCCATCCCCAAACAAAACACAGGTGCGCCGATCTGACCAATCCACCCAGCGCGACAGAACGTCTGCCCCAATCAAAACAATGTTTTTGTAAACGCCTGTACGAATAAACTGCGCCGCTGTGACCAGTCCAAACACAAAACCAGAGCAAGCCGCCGTCAAATCAAAGGCCACCGCCCGCGTTGCGCCCAACTGCGCCTGGATTTGACAGGCCGTGCCAAACAGATCTTCGGGTGTGGAGGTTGCCAGCAAAATCAGGTCGATATCTGTAGGGTCTAGGTTTGCCATGGCGATCGCCTGTCTCGCCGCCTCTGTCGCAAACCCAACCAAAGACTCATCTGCCGATGCTAAACGCCGCGATCGTATCCCGGTACGAGAGGCAATCCAATCATCAGATGTTTCTACGACTTGGCTTAAGTCTTCATTGCTCAGGGAGACAGCGGGTGCCGCTGAACCGCATCCCGTCATCGCCATTCCGGCTGCCCACTTTTGCTGCACTAGTGCTCTCCCTTTGAAACGGATGCCGCCATCACCTTTTGATAGCAGCCGCGAATTTGGTCTGAAACTTTATGGTCTACGGCCTCAGCCGCCAACCGGATGGCATTAAACACCGAAGGCGCTTGGGAACTGCCGTGACTAATAATGCAGATGCCGTCTACGCCCAGCAATAGTGCGCCACCGTGCTCCGCGTGGTCAATGCGCTGCTTAATCCGGCGCAGGTTTGGCATTAGTAATGCAGTGCCCACTTTACCTCTAATGCCCTGCGGTAACTCTTCGCGCAGAATCTGCACCACAAACTCACCCACGGCCTCGGCAAACTTGAGCAGCGCATTGCCGGCATAGCCATCGCAAACCACCACATCAAAGTGACCAGATAAGACATCGCGCCCTTCGGCATTGCCCACAAAATTAATATTGGGGTTCACCTTCAGCAGCTCATGGGCACGAAGGGCGAGTTCGTTGCCCTTTGATTCCTCTTCGCCAATATTGAGCAGGCCAATTTTGGGGTCTTCGGTTTCTAAAACAAACTGGCTGTAGATGCTGCCCATGGTGGCAAACTGATCTAAAAATTTGGGGCGACAGTCTACATTTGCGCCTACATCCAGCAGCAAAACCTGCTTGCCAGGAATCATGGTGGGCAACAGTGCGCCAATGGCAGGCCGATCTACACCTTTGATCCGCCCTAGACGCAGCAGCGCCGCAGCCATTGCCGCGCCAGAGTGCCCAGCCGAAACCACCGCATCGGCGCGTCCCTGCTTCACCATATCCATTGACACATTAATAGAAGACTTGGGCTTGCGACGCAGGGCAACCAGCGGCTCCTCATGCATCTCAATCACGCCCTCTGAGGCCACTATCTCTACAGAGGCTGAGGGAGAATGCTTTTTGACAGAAGCGCTAACTTGTTCTGGGTCGCCAACCAGCAAAATATCTACACCCAGTTCTTCCTGCGCTCTGAGTGCTCCGGCGACCACTTCATCTGGGGCGTAGTCGCCTCCCATTGCATCAATTGCAATCCGTGCGCGAGATACTGGCATGGGTCAATGTTGTAGAATCCTAAAGAATTTTAGCAGATTGTCTAAACCCCACTCTAGCCGTTTTGCGGTGTTTCATTACCGAATCGTCAGAGATTGAAACGTTCTTGCCCATGTTTACTGAGTTTTTTTCGTCTAGTCTGCTGGGGTTTTGGCTCAAAATAACCCGTGTGCCTGATTTGCCGCTGCCACGGCAGTCGATTTCAGCGCGTTATTTTACGCTCCAGCCCCCCGATGCTCAACGCGATCGGCTTGTGGGTTCTTATCTGTCTGGCCTTGGGCAGCAGGGTATGGTGGCTCAAAAGCAGGGGCTATGGCTGCAAACCGATGAAGATTTACTGGTAGATCATCGGGGGCAGCAGCTTCAAACGCCAGCTTCTTTGACCAAAGTTGCGACGACCTTGGCGGCACTGAAGACTTGGGGGGCGACCCATCAGTTTAAGACGGAGCTATGGGCAACCGGATCGGTAAGCGATGGTGTGCTAAAAGGCGACCTGCATCTTCAGGGAAATGGCGACCCGCTCTTTGTGACGACTGAGGCGATCGCCCTTGCTACGCAGCTCAACACCCTAGGCATCCGCAAAATCACAGGGCAGCTGATTATCTCCGGTGCGTTTGCATTCAACCTAGATACAAATCTCCAAACGGCAGGTGAACAGCTCAAAGCCACATGGGCTGCTGCTAAGCCCAGCGTTGTGATTGAGGGTTCTGTGGTTAGTCAGGCTCAGCCAGAAAGTCATGTTGGTCGGCCGCTGCTCAGCCATACCTCGCTCCCTGTAGCCGACATCCTCAAGATGATGAATGTCTACAGCAGCAACCGCATTGCTGAGGCCTTGACGGCGCAAATGGGCGGAGCGGAAGTGCTGCAAAAAATTGCCCTAGAAACAGGGCGGATTGCACCTCAAGAAATTCTGCTCAAAAATGGGTCGGGGCTAGGGCAAGACAATAAGCTTTCCCCTCGTGCGGTGGTGGGTTTGTTTCAGGCTGTTCAGGTTGAGCTTCAGCGGCATCAGCTCGGTTTGGGGAATGTGTTTCCGGTGATGGGGCAAGATCAGGGCACCGTTAAGGAGCGTAAAATGCCAGCCACCACCATTGTTAAAACAGGGACGCTCTGGAATATAAGTGGTTTGGCGGGGGTTCTTCAAACCCAGCGCTATGGAACGGTCTGGTTTGCGGTGATGAACAGCGGCAATGATTTTACGGATGAATTTCGTAAAGAACAAGATAATTTTTTAAAGCGTTTAGCGCAGCATTGGGGCGGCGAGGTTGCCCTGGCTAAGCCTAATTTGATTCAGGGAGATCCAGTCGCAGTCCAGCGTCTTCAGCGTATTGGTCAGTTTATGCAGGATGATTTTTTGTCGCACTAACGGGTTATCAAAACCCTGAAACGCCACGCTTCCTGGTTCTCTATGGGACTAATTCTCGATTCCAATGTTCTGATTCAAACGGATTCCTGGATTGACGGTACTTTCTTTTGTTGAGGATGAGTGATTTTGACCAAGGTTAACCACAGTTGAGCGTTTCGCGCGTATTGCGTCCTGTTGTAGGGTTTTGCCCCTCAGCGACCTTGCAAAGTGCAGCCTGTACCGTATCAGTCAAGTCCACATCGGTAAAATCTGCGCCAGTGATGGTGGCACCCTGAAACTGTGCACTATACACAAACGCACCTTCTAGAATGGCGTTGGTCAAGTTGGCCTTTACCAATCGCGCCGAATCTAAGGTGGCGATGCTGAGGTTTACACCTTCTAGGTTTGTATCTTCAAGGTTTGCCCCAAAAAAGCTAACCCCGCTGAGGTTAGACCCTTTAAAAGTTGAGTTTTTTAAGTTGGCTTTGGTAAAGTTCGCGTCGGTTAAGTCTTTGCCAGAGAAATCAGCATTCAGCAAAATCTCTTTGGTATAGTCATTCGCCCAGGCAGGGTTAACCCAGCTCAGCCACAGCAAAATGCTTAACCCCAATACAAAGAGCCAGCTTATCCAATGCTTTAACCCCACCCGTTGCATAACCTGATGCAGCATAAAGGCGTCCTGATGTACGGTCTATTGGTTGGCAATTGCGCCCCTTCTTGCTTAGGGGACAATCTTATTTTATGAGGCGATCGCCCCATTTACCGTTCAAGCCTCTACAGAAATTACAATACCTCTATCGCTCTTGTCAAAAGGTGTGGATCAATCATGAAGCTCAGTCTCAATGAGCAGCAGAGCGCAGCAGTGCAACAGATGAAGCAATTTCTAGCTTCAGAAGCAGATTTGTTTTTGCTACAGGGTTTTGCAGGGACGGGCAAAACCACTACCATCCAGTCCTTCATCCGTGATGCTCAATCGAAGCAAAAGAGAATTAAGGTTGCCTTCACAGCCCCCACTAACAAGGCCGTCAAGGTGCTGTCGCGCATGGCAAGTGAATGGGATCTGCAATGGGTAGACACAATGACCATTCATCAATTGCTAGGGCTAATGCTTAAGCCCAGTCGGGATGGTGGCATGAAGCTAGAGCACAAAGGGATAGACTATTTGCCCCGCTACGACCTCATCGTGCTAGACGAAGCCTCCATGGTCAATCAAGAGCTGTGGATGCACATCATGTTTGGGCTTGCCCATTGCAGCAGGGTAAAACTCATCTGCATGGGAGATCCGGCACAGCTGCCGCCGATTGGGGAACCCGCTTCTCAGGTGTTTGAAATTACCGACAAAGCTGAGTTAACAGACGTGGTGCGTCAGGCCAAAGATAACCCGATCGCAGAACTGGTTGATGTGGCAAGGCAGGCGGTCTACAATCCGGCGGTGGTCATTCCCAAGCAGTCTCAGCAGAACCTTGATGCAGGCGTTTGGTGGATCAATCGCCGAGAATGGCTGCATCATTTGGTTGCAGCTTTTAAGTCAGAGGGGTTTCAAGCGGATGCTGACCATGTGCGCGCTTTAGCTTGGACGAATCGAGAATGCGATTGGCTTAACAATTACGTGCGCTCGAGTATTTACGAACCGGATGTAGAACCCTATGTAGAGGGGGAACTGCTAATTGCCCGTGAGCCAATTTTTCAAGAGGATGAAATTGTGTTGCCCACGTCGAGTGAATGTCGCGTGTTTAGCGTGGAGCGATCGTTTCGAGAGGGGTATCGGTGCTGGAATTTAGAGGTGGTTTCAGACGAGGGGGGAACCTATGATTTTGAGGTTCTACACCGCAGCGAACGCGATCGCTATCTTCAAACCCTCACTGAACTAGAGCAGCAGGCGCGCCAGCAATGGACTAAGCCCAACTGGAAAGCCTATTTTGCCCTCAAGCAGCAGTTTGCCTATTTAGATTATGGGTACGCCATTACAACCCATAAAAGTCAGGGCAGCACCTTTCAAAATGTGTTTGTGGTAGACCAAGATATCGACTGCAACCCAAACCGAGATGAAGCGGCTCAATGTCGCTATGTGGCTTACTCTAGGGCTGCAAAGCGTTTGTTCAACACGCTGTAATACGTTGAGTTCAGCTAGACCCTTGGAGGCAATGTGTTGGAGGCGATCGCCCCATTTACCGTTCAAACCTCAACAGAAATTAGAATAAGTAGATAGACATAATCAACTATCAAGACAGGTCAATTAATGCAGCCCGTTCGAGATCGTATTGTTCTAATTACCGGAGCCAGCAGCGGCATTGGTGAGGCTTGTGCCTATGCGTTTGCAGAGGCAGGGGCGCGATTGATTTTGACCGCACGGCGATCGCCCCGCCTAGAAACCCTCAAAACCCAGCTCGAACAGCAGTTCAAGGCTGAAGTATTCTTACTGACCTTTGATGTGCGCGATCGCATTTCCGTCACCACAGCCTTCGATAGTCTGCCCCCACAATGGCAAGCCGTTGATATTTTGATCAACAACGCAGGGCTAAGTCGAGGCTTAAATAAGCTCTACGAGGGCAATATCCAAGACTGGGAAGAGATGATCGACACCAATATTAAGGGGCTGCTGTACATGACCCGTGCGATCGCCCCAGGCATGGTGGCACGAGGACAAGGCCATGTGATTAATATTGGCTCCATCGCCGGACATGAAACCTATCCAAAAGGCAACGTTTATTGCGCCACCAAAGCGGCAGTACGAGCCATTTCTGAAGGGTTAAAGCAAGATTTACTGGGCACCCCTGTCAGAGTTTCTTCTATAGATCCTGGATTGGTAGAGACGGAGTTTAGTCAGGTGCGGTTTCATGGCGATACGGATCGCGCCAAGACCGTCTACGCTGGCATGGAGCCGTTAACCGCTCAAGACGTTGCGGAAGTCATTTTATTTTGTGCCACTCGTCCGGCCCATGTGAACATCAGCGAAGTCTTAGTATTGCCGACGGCTCAATCTGGGGCAACTTTGGTGGCTCGTACCCTCGATCAAAATTAAAATAGCCCTGCGATCGCACAGCTAAACCCTGGCAGAAGAGGGCTGGTGAGGATATCTGACGCAAAGAACATCAATGCCTGTTTGAGCACCCCTTCTTCGCGTCGGTAAATGGCGATCGCCTTTGCTTCGCGGTCTACAATCCAATATTCCAAAACACCTTGAGCAGAATAAAGCTTTAGCTTCGTTTCGCGATCGCGTTTCTGGTCTTTTTCCGTCTTTGACAACACCTCAACGACCAGTTCTGGAGAACCCGTCAAATGCCCCGCATCATCCATTAGCCTTGATTTGCACTCATGGCTAATCCAGATTAAGTCAGGTATCACCGCATCTTCAGCGGAGAAAATGACACCTGGGGCAAAAAAAGGCTTGCCCAACCCACTTTCTAGAGACCAAGCTCTTAGCTCTGCATAAAGCGCACCCGCAGAATCTTGATGATCTAAGTGAGGGGCACGGGTCACAAATAATTCTCCGTCGATAATTTCGTAACGGTTGCCATTTTCAGGCAGCCCTTCTAAGTCAGAGATTGTCCAACGAAGCTGCTTAGACACAGCGGTTGTCATCAGCGTTACTCCCATCAATAAATTGTCGATAATATTTACTGCTTTATTCTGGCATTTTGCCTTGCGCCATTGCTTCGCGCATTAGTTTAGGCCACAGCAGCACAAAGAACCCCATCCACACCCCGATGGGTACCGTAACTAAGCCTGTTAGCCACACCCGATGAAACAAGAGCCAGCTTCCGCCAATGATGCTGAACCCTGTGAGCAGAATCGTCCAAGGTTGGCACCAGCGCGGTTTATCGCTCCAAGGGTTGTAGTCTGTGTTCATGGGTTACTGCTGTACAACCTGTGGTAAGCCCATGCTGTAGTTGGTGACGCGGCTGTTGAGGTTGTAGCCGATGACGCCCTTTTGGAGCAGCGATCGCACAAAATGCTCTAGGTCTGACCCAATGCGGCGCAGGTTGTAGTCGGTTAAATCTTCACCATCGGACGCTTCGACCAGCTCATCAAACTTTTGATACACTCGCTGAAGTGCGTCTTCGTTCCATTCCAGCTCATTGTCTGGGTCAACGTCTAGGGTCAATACCTTATCGTTGGGCACAAGCTGATTATCAGAAACCTCAGCCGTAAAAATATGAATATGGCGCGTGGTGGATTTGAGTAACATCGCTGGTTTCCGCTCTGTGCAATTCCAACTGCTATTGTAAACTGTTGCTCGGCGAATCGAGCAGGTAAGAGCACCAGTCGCTCCAACTACCCACGTAAAGCTTGCCGGTCTGGATGCCAGCGGCTTCTAGGGAAAACAGGTTAACGCAGGCCGTCACGCCTGACCCGCAGTACACAATAATTTCATCGGCAGTTGCGACCTCTGACCAATATTGCTGGAGATCTTGGGGCGAAAGCAGCCTTCCCCCTTCATCCGTCACCTGCTGCCAAGGATAGTTCACAGCGCCAGGGATATGCCCTGCCACAGGGTCAATCGGCTCCCGCTCCCCCCGATAGCGATCGCCCTCCCGTGAATCCACAAGGGTGACGCTCGGCTGAGCCTGTCGCCGCTGGACACCTTCTCGATCCACCGCTAAGGTAGATTGCAGCTTGGGCATAAATGCTCCACTGCGCTGCGCCGGAATTGCTTGGGTTGTGGGCAAGCCAGCCGCTTGATAGGCCGAGAACCCGCCGTTTAGTATTGCGGTGCGATCGTGCCCCATATATTTCAGCAACCACCAAAGCCGCGAGGCAAACGCAAAGCGACTGTCATCGTAGGCCACCACTAGTGTTTCAGCCGTCACGCCCATCCGCGATAGCTTGACCGCTAAGGTAGAAATCTCTGGCAGAGGGTGGCGACCACCGTGTATCTGCACTGAACTGGCAAGATCTTGGTTAAGGTTGAGGTAATAAGCCCCAGGGATATGGCCTTCAAGATATTGCTGATAGCCTAACTGAGGGTCAGCCAGCGAGAACCGACAGTCTACGATAACCACATTTTCTGATATGCCATGGGCCGTTAGCCACTCTGGTGAAACCAGCATAAAACACTCTCAAAATAGTCTAGAAGTTAACAAATTCTATGCCTGCTTTTCTCAGGCTCACAAAGGCCTTTGATAGTCAACAACAAACGTAAAGTTAAACTAGAGTCATTCTATAAAACACTGACCTTAACCTTAGTCAATGAGACAAATTAACAGAGTTCGATCACCATGGTTCAATCTATAACCATATCCCGCAACTTTGATGAGTTTATGGCCTGGTATCCAGAACACACAGGCCATCGGTATGAACTACACAATGGAGACATCATTGAAATGCCAAAGCCCACGGGAAAACACTCTGAGGTTGCTGGGTTTCTGGCTGGCAGCTTATTCACAGAGATTGTGCGGCTCAAGCATCCATTTTTTCTACCCAAAGAGTGCGTCTTAAAAGTGGACAGCGCCAACGGCTATGAGCCAGATGTCATTGTCCTCGATCGCCCAGCCCTTGGCGCGGAAGCACGTTGGGAAAAAGAATCCATCATTACAATAGGGTCATCTGTCCGTCTCGTTATTGAAGTGGTCAGCACCAACTGGCACGATGACTACGCCCTCAAACTCAACGAATACGAAAAAATGGGCATCCCCGAGTACTGGATGGTCGATTACCTAGCCCTAGGCGGTCGGCGATATATTGGTTTTCCCAAACAACCGACCCTCACCCTCTGCACGCTCATCGACGGCGAGTATCAAATGAGCTTATTTCGAGGGGGCGATCGCCTTCAATCCCCAGCATTTCCAGAACTCACCTTAACCGCCGAGCAAATTTTCGCAGCCTAAGCGTTCATCCGATCAGGCCAAGCCTTCAAACGTCAAAAAGCCCAGGAAATCCTGGGCTTTTTAACTAAAAATAAAATGCTGCTTTCGGCTCAGCCTGTTAAGACTGTCGAGAAACATACTTCTCAAAAGTAGCCTGCGTTTGGTGCAGCAATGCTTCACGACTGTCGCCGCCGCCGTTGAGAGACGGAACTAAATTTCGAGCCTGTAGGGTCATGTGGAGCTGTAGATTGGCTACATAATCGCTCAGGTCTTCGCGAAAGGCCGAGGGGGTAGCTTGCGGTGTATCGAGTTGCAAGGGGATCTCCTTTCTGAATACGGTGTCATCGTCTGACATTACAAAACCTAGCACTTGCAGGGGCACAACTTTTTCTTTTGCAATGAAGGGTTACACTTCACAAAAAGATTGTTGAGAATCGTAAACTTGAAGGCTAGGTTTTTACCATGCAGTTGTCTACGGTAACGCATTTAAGGGGGGATGAAGCATCGGCGCTGAGCGCCCTCAATTCTGCGGTAGTGTAGCAATAATGGCGCTAATGCCCTGTTCTTTACTCTAGGCTGAGGCAGCTTAGGAATCAGGTTTCATCTATGGATCATCGACCGATTCGATTTTGTGAAGGGCTAACGCCGCACCCGTCCGCAGACCCAACCGCATCAGATTTAGCGCAGCTTCAGGCGCTGTTTCAGGTGGCGGCTTTTTGGGCGCAAGATCGTACCGCCGAAGATTTAGGAATTGCGATCGCCCACAGCAACCCTGTCCTCAGTGTTTGGGCAGGTGATGCGCTCATAGGATTTGCCCGCGCCACCTCAGATGGCATCTATCGCGCCACCATTTGGGATGTGGTGATCCATCCCGACTACCGCAGTTCTGGCCTAGGGCGACAGTTGGTTCAGACGCTCTTAGCGCATCCTCACCTCAATCGAGTCGAGCGCGTTTACCTCATGACCACCCACCAACAGCGGTTCTATGAACGGATTGGTTTTGAAGCGAGTCCTAGTTCTACATTGATGCTGTGCCAGGGGAACGGAACCAAGGTAGCAGCGCTGGTCACGGAAGTCAGTCAAGCCACCTCATAAATTGTGTGCAGACCAGAACGGTCTGAGAAATTTTGTGGTGTTTCGCGTAAAAAGTAACGAGTCAAACGTTCATAGATCTAGATTCCGTTTTACCGTGGTGACTGAGCCTCAATCGCCAAAGCGACAGCCCAAAGCAAGCACAGATAGGGAAATCCATGACTCATAAAATCATTTATACATATACAGATGAAGCGCCTGCTTTGGCAACCTATTCTTTGCTGCCTATTCTCAACGTTTTTGCCGATGCGGCGGATGTCGTCATCGAAACCAGCGATATTTCCCTAGCAGGGCGCATCATCGCCACCTTTGCTGAAAATTTAACCGAATCCCAGCGTCAGCCCGATGCGCTAAGTCAATTGGGTGAGCTGGCTAAAACGCCGGAAGCAAACATCATTAAGCTGCCCAATATCAGCGCCTCACTGCCGCAGCTCACCGCTGCCATCAAAGAACTGCAAGGGCAAGGGTATGATATCCCCGACTACCCTGCCGAGCCAAAAAACGAAGCTGAAGCGGCAACCAAAGCGCGCTATGCCAAGGTACTGGGGAGTGCCGTTAACCCTGTGCTGCGCGAAGGCAACTCAGATCGACGGGTTGCAGCGGCAGTAAAGCAGTATGCACAAAAGAATCCGCACTCGGTTGGGGCATGGGCCTCCGATTCGCGATCGCATGTTGCCCACATGAATAGCGGCGATTTTTACGGGACTGAGCAGTCGGTGGTGGTTGAAAAATCAGGTGTTGTCAAGATTGAGCTGGTGGCAAAAGATGGCGCTATCACCGTACTCAAAGAAAAAACGGCATTGCTAGAAGGGGAAGTGATTGACGCAGCCGTCATGGGCGTGAACGCATTGCGAGCCTTCTATGAGAAAGAGATCGACAGCGCTAAAGCAGAAGATATACTTCTTTCGCTTCACGTTAAAGCAACGATGATGAAAGTCTCAGACCCAATCTTATTTGGGCATGCCGTCACCGTTTACTACAAAGACGTTTTTACGAAATACGCTGATACTTTTACCAACCTCGGCGTTAACCCCAATAACGGCCTAGGCGACCTATATGCAAAAATCCAAGCCCTCCCCGACGATGAACGCGCGGCGATCGCAGCAGATCTAAAAGTCACCGATGCAACCCGTCCCAAACTGGCTATGGTCAACTCTGACAAAGGGATCACCAATCTCCACGTCCCCAGCGATGTAATTATTGATGCCTCTATGGCGGCTGCCATTCGCACCTCTGGCAAAATGTGGGGACCCGATGGCAAAGCGGCGGATACCAAGGCGATGATTCCAGATCGGTGCTATGCCACGATTTACCAAGAAATCATCAAATTTTGCCAAGAAAATGGGGCATTTGATGTCACCACCATGGGCAATGTTGCCAACGTGGGCTTAATGGCTCAAAAAGCCGAGGAGTACGGTTCTCACGATAAAACCTTTGAAATTGTTGCAGATGGAACGGTGCGGGTTGTGGATGCTGCGGGACAGGTTTTGATGGAGCATCGCGTCGAAACAGGCGATATCTGGCGGATGTGCCAAACCAAAGATTTACCCATCCAAGATTGGGTCAAGTTGGCGGTCAGTCGGGCGAAGGCCACTGGCATGCCCACCATTTTTTGGCTGGATCCAAACCGTGCCCATGATGCCAATTTGATCAAAAAAGTTAAGCAATATTTATCGAGTTACGACACGACCGAACTCGACATCAAAATCATGTCCCCCGTTGAAGCCATGCGCTTTACCTGTGAACAAATCAAGATCGGCAAGGACGTCATTTCGGTGACTGGCAATGTTTTACGAGACTATCTGACCGACCTTTTCCCAATTCTGGAGCTGGGCACAAGTGCCAAAATGCTGTCGATTGTGCCGTTGCTGGCGGGTGGCGGTTTGTTTGAAACGGGGGCGGGTGGTTCTGCGCCCAAGCATGTGCAGCAATTTGTGAATGAAGGGCATCTGCGTTGGGATTCTTTGGGTGAATTTTTGGCGATCGCCGTGGCGCTAGAAGATTTAGCAACCAAAACGAACAATGAAAACGCCCTAATTTTGGCAGAAGCCCTGAACAAGGCCAATGGTCAATATTTAGACAACTCCAAGTCTCCTTCATCTCGGGTCAATGAGTTAGATAATCGCGGGGGGCATTTCTATTGGGCGATGTACTGGGCGCAGGCACTCGCTGACCAGGATAAAAATGCGGCGCTAAAGACCAAATTTGCAAAGCTTGCCCAACGGCTCGTTGAGAATGAAGCCGCCATTTTGGATGAACTCAAGGCGGCTCAGGGCAGTCCGGTAGATATTGGGGGCTATTATCATGCTGATGCAGAGAAAACAAGTCATGCCATGCGTCCTAGCGCCACGCTGAATGCGGCGATCGCGTCAGTTGCTTAGCTGCTGTATCAAGGCTTTGACCCGTTCCTGAACTTCATCACGAACCCTAGGAAAAATTTCGGGCTGCTCAGCGGGGTCATCGAGCTGCCAGTCTTCAAAGGTATCCTGTAGCACCCAGTCTTGGGGCAAATTAACGCCGCATCCACACAAAGAAATGACCACGTCAAAATCTTTAGCATTAAAATCGCTCAGGGCTTTTGACGTTTGGCTGCGGATATCAATACCCACAGCATCCATGGCGGCGATCGCCCCTGGATTCACTTGGCTGGCTTCTAGGCCAGAGCTGACCACCTCAATTTCTGGGTGCGCGAGCGCTTTGGCAAAGCCCTCTGCCATTTGAGACCGAGCCGAATTCTTTTTGCAGACAAACATCACGCGTTTCATGGTTGTACTCCTCTTTTATTATGGGTGAATTTGATGAATAGACCTCTTGCAAGAATATGACCCTCTCCCCCAGCCCCTCTCTCAGAACGGGAGAGGGGAGTAAGAATCTTGTCCCACTTTTCCCGCTCTGGGAGAAGCGATTAGGGGATGAGGGAGTGCAAGGTGTCAAATCCCTCACCAATTCTCTAAGTTATTAGACTCACGATCCTAAAGCAGCCTGGGTTCAGGCGTTTTGAAATAGCGTTGCTCAATCCAAAACGCAACGTTAACCAGGCCAATCAGCACAGGCACCTCAACCAGAGGGCCAACAACGGCAGCAAACGCAGCGCCAGAGTTGATGCCAAAAACCGCAATGGCAACGGCGATCGCCAGTTCAAAGTTATTGCCTGCTGCGGTGAATGCCACACTCGCCGCTCTGGAATAGTCTGTCCTGATGCGCCATGCCATATAAAAGCTGACCAAAAACATCACGACAAAATAGATCACCATCGGGATGGCAATACGCACCACGTCTAGCGGAATTTGAACGATGAGGCTGCCTTTGAGGCTAAACATCACCACAATGGTTAAGAGCAGGGCAATGAGCGTAATGGGGCTGATTTTAGGCACAAAGACCTCGTGATACCAGCGCTTGCTCTTGAGCCTGACTAAAAAGAACCGGGTCAAAAATCCAGCCAGAAAGGGAATGCCCAAGTAAATGAATACACTCTGCGCAATCTCGGCAATGCTGACGTTGACCACGTTTGCCTTGAGGCCAAACAGGGGAGGTAAAACGGCTAAAAAGAACCAGGCATAGGGGCTATAAAAAACCACCTGAAAGATGCTGTTAAACGCAACCAGTCCTGCCGTATATTCTGTATCTCCACGGGCGAGGTCGCTCCACACCACCACCATTGCAATACAGCGGGCAAGCCCAATCAAAATCAGCCCCACCATGTATTCGGGGTAATTGTGCAGAAAGGCGATCGCCAGCACAAACATCAGCACCGGACCAATGATCCAGTTTTGCAGCAGGGATATGCCTAAAATTTTGCCGTTGCGAAACACATCGCCTAATTCTTCGTAGCGCACCTTGGCTAAAGGCGGATACATCATCAAAATGAGTCCAATGGCAATGGGGATATTGGTTGTGCCAATCTGAAACTGATTGATCACAGCATCAACAGCGGGGAAGAAATAGCCAATGCCAACCCCAACCGCCATTGCCAAAAAAATCCATAGAGTCAGAAATCGGTCTAAAAAGGAAAGCTTTTTAGGGGGAATCTGCTGAGAAATCGAGTTCATATAGACGCCTGTGGAGATTCAAGGGCACGATTTGCAATGTCGTTGGCGTACTTTGCTGCATTGACTTTGCGTTCGCTATAACGGTCTGTCAAATCGTCCACCTTGTCGCGCAGCAGCAGCGTGAACTTGTACAGTTCTTCCATTACGTCGATGACGCGATCGCGATACTCCGAGTCTTTCATGGTGCCGTCCTCGTTGAATTCTTGATACGCCTTCGCCACCGAAGACTGATTGGGAATTGTAAACATCCGCATCCAGCGCCCCAGCAGCCGCAGCGTATTGACGGCATTAAACGACTGCGAACCGCCACTCACCTGCATCACCGCCAGCGTTCTGCCCTGGGTGGGGCGCACCGCTCCAATGCTCAACGGAATCCAGTCAATTTGGTTTTTCATGACGCCCGACACCTGACCGTGCAGCTCAGGGCTAGACCAAACCTGACCCTCTGACCACTGACTCAGCTCCCGCAGTTCCTGTACCTTGGGGTGGGTGTCGGGCACACTGCCGTAAATAGGCAGCTCACGGGGGTCAAAAAAACGCACCTCTGCCCCAAAGCCCTCAATAATGCGAGCCGCTTCTTCGGCCAATAAACGACTGTAAGACCGCTCTCGCAAAGAGCCGTACAAAAACAAAATTCTGGGGGGATGGTCAAAGTTGCTCATGAGATTTTGAAAAATCACCATAAATTGATGCTCATCAATATTGAGAGCTATCAATATATTGCAGCCTATATCGAGAGCTGTCAATATGTGAGTTATGAGCACTACATTGACACCCTGTTGCCCACCTCTAATTCTTCAGCACCTTAGCCCCACAAATGCAGCGCAACTTGCGGCGATGTTTCGGGTGCTGGGCGATCCATCTCGGCTGCAATTACTGAGCCTGATTGCATCTCAGCCCTCGGGAGCCGCCTGTGTTTGTGAGCTGATTGAGCCGTTAGGGCTATCGCAGCCGACGGTGAGCCACCATCTTAAGGTGCTGTTTGATGCTGGATTTCTAACGAAGGAGCGGCGCGGCACCTGGATGTACTACCGTGTGGTGCCGCAAACGCTACAGGCGCTCTGCGCAACGCTGGAGCCTCCGGCTGAGTTGGCTGCGATCGCCAGATAGAGAAACCCAAGTCCTAATCCGTAGAGTATCGTAGAGCAAAAATATCAGGCGGCACCTATTTTTTTGCGCGGGTAACGCATCATCGGTGATCGCCTTGGTTCGTGATGCAGCACATCTGTTTGCGATTGATGCGGCAGTCATTTTGCCTGAGCATCTGCACTGCATTTTCGGCTACGGCAACTGCGATCGCCACATCCAGTAAAATAGCTGAGGTTCTTTTTAGCACACCCCTTGAAAACAGACTCCATCTTCTACCGTATCTTTCAGACAGACCCTGGTATCCTCTTTGAGCTATTGGGTCAGTCTGCTGATTTGGCAGTGGGCTATGAGTTTCGCTCCGTTGAAATCAAACAGCTTGCCTT